>CAMDTO010000150.1 GCA_945907765.1 Thermoflexus hugenholtzii JAD2
GGCGACGACAATCCCATCCTGGTTGGTCACCGTCACGGCCGCCACGAAGCGGTCCGCACCAGCATCGATCTCGTCGACCGCATGGGTCACTTCAACGGTGTCGCCAAACCGGACCGGCCGGATGAACCGGATGCGGTCGTAGCCATACGACACGGTTGACTGGTTGGTGCGACCGGTTAGCCACTGCCGTACCCACCGGGTCGAGGAGGCTGACATGTACGCCACCAGCAACGCCCCGTGCGCGATGCGTTCGCCAAAGCGGGTGCCACGCGAGTACGCCTCGTCAACGTGCTGCGGATGGTCGTCACCGGAAAGTTCTGCGAAGAGGTCGACATCCGCCTCCGTCACTGTCCGGGCATACGTCGCCGTCTGCCCGACCTCCACCACCTCAATCCCCCGCGGGATCATTCCGCCGAACCGGTCAGTTCATGGCGCACGATACGCACCCCCTCTACCAATCGCTGCAGCTTTTGGAAGGCTAGCCAACGGGGCACCTGGAAGAACCCGCAATCGGGCAGGATGGTCAGCTTTTCCGGTGACACGTGGCGCAGGGCCTGCCGGATGCGGTCGGCAACCTCTTCGGCCGGTTCCACCCAGAACGACTTGATGTCGACCAGGCCTGCCCCAACATCCTTCGCCTTGGCGACCTCGCCCAGGAGTTCGAGTTCGATCATCTCGCGGTTCGCGAACTCAAGGACCAGTTCGTCGCAATCGGCTTCCATAAGGCCGGGGAACATCCAGTCGTAGCGTCGCTTTCCTCGTGGACGGCTTCCAAGGTTTCCGAAGCAGACGTGAAGTCCGACCCGAACGCCTCGTTCACGCACGCCCCGGACCGCGCGGTTGTACAGGCCAATCCAGTCGTGCACTTCGCCGGGGATGATCGAGTACGACGGTTCGTCGAGTTGGATGCATGTCACGCCGGCATCGGCGAGGGAGTGGAGTTCGCGGTTGACGACATCAGCCACCTCGTGCGCGAGGGCGAGGCGATCACCGTTGTACGCATCCCCCTTGCGCAACTGCATGTGGATCGTCAGCGTCAGCGGGCCGGGACACGTCATCTTGATGGCCCGGTCGGTCTGATGGCGCGTGTACTGCCATTCCCCGACAATCCCGAGGCCATTGGGGCAGGAGATCTTGTCGGTTACGCGATAGCGTGGGGGCGAGTCGTAGCCATACACGCCTTGCGTGCGTAGTGGCGGGATCTGTTCGAGGCCGGTGAAAAGGTCATAGAACCCCTGCACGAAGTACCACCGGCGCATCTCGCCATCGGTGATGATGTCAATCCCGGCACGTTCCTGGTCGCGGATGGCAATGTTGACCGCATCATCGAAGGTCTCGCGCACGTCGGTCTGGCCATACTTGCCCTCACGGATGGCCTCCATGGCCGTCCACACCCAACTGGGCAGGGCGTAACTGCCAACCACGGAGGTCGACAGGAGGGCGGGACCTGGGCGCGGGTTGAGTGTGGTCTGCATGCGGGTTGATCCTCAATTCGTCATCGGGTCTGATTGTGGCCGGGCCACGTTGAACTACGCCACCCCATCGCCCCATGATGTACCTGCGCTTCGCTACCACTCCACCCCAGCGCCCCGCGATCGCGAGTGGCTTCGCCGTATGCCGATGCATGGTGACATACCACTCCACCCCACTGCCGGGAGATCTCCATCCCCTGCGTGCGACGCGCGGTTGCGCTGCTCCAGGAGGTTGCCCCCCTTCCTCGGGCAAGCGCCCTACTATGGGAGAGTGAGGGAGTCGCCACCGGCCGTGATTGACCTATCCGCCGATCATCTGGAAGCGTTCGCGCAGGACACCTTTCTGCACCTTGCCTGTGCCTGTCGTACGCGGAAGTTCGTCCACAAGCACCACATGTCTTGGAACCTTGTAGCCAGCGAGGCGTGAACGTGCCCATTGGCGGAAGGAATCGGCATCGATGGTTGCACCGTCCTCGGGCACGATCACGGCCAGGACACTCTCGCCCCATTCGCGGTCCGGTACGCCCACAAGTGCGAGGTCGCGGATGCCGGGATAGGTCCGCAGCAATGGTTCCACCTCGGCCGGGTAGATCTTCTCGCCACCGCTGATGATGACGTCCTTCAGGCGTCCGGAAATGAAGAGGTAGCCCTCATCATCGAGGTATCCGAAGTCGCCGGTGCGCAGATAGCCGTTGCGGACCGAGGTGGCTGTCTGTTCGGGACGCCCCCAATACGCCGTCATCACGTGTTCGGTGCGCGCCACGACCTCGCCGGTCTCTCCGGGAGGCAGGCGGTGTCCCGGGCCAGTCGGCCAGTCGGGATCGGTGTCGCGTGACGGGTCGGCGATGATGAGGTCGGCCTGGGCATGTGCCTTGCCTGCCGACCCGATCTTGCGCGTGTGGTCCGCCGGTGGCAGGTACGTCAGGATGCACCCACCCTCGGTCAGGCCATAGGTCTGCGTCCACGTCGCGTCGAACCTGGTCATCACCTGTTCAAGCAGATCCAGGGGCATGGCATCCGATGACCCCATCGCCCGCCGGAACGCCGATAGGTCTCGGGTGCCGAGGCTGGGCGCGTCGACAAGGCGTCGCCAGATCGTCGGAACCGCCATCATGGCCGTCACCCGGTAGCGTGCCATTGTCTCGAGGATGGCGTCCGGACGCGGGTCGCGAAGCAAGACCACCGTCGCGCCGACAAAGTGGTACGGCAGGAGGGCGCAGTCGGTCCCACCAGTGTGGAAGAGGGGGTAGACATTGAGGTAGACATCGTCTGCATGTGCCCCCACGTGCAGGGCGAAGGTCATCGCATGCAGGATGTGCGCCCGGTGCGACATGACCGCACCCTTGGGGAACCCCGTGGTGCCACTGGTGTAGAGGATGATGTGGGCATCGCGTTCGTCAATGGAAGCTGCGGGGACATCAGTCTCGACGGACTTGCCGAATGATGCAATCTCGTCTAGCCACACCCACTCGCGCACCGGGGCAACCTGCGGTAATGAACGGGCCTGGTCGATGACCGTGGTGTGGTCGCGGTCGGCAATGACAAAGGTTGTGCCGGAATCGGCGATTGCGTAGGCCACCTCTGAGGCACGAAACCAGAAGTTCAACGGGACTAGGATGGCGCCGCAGATCGCTGCGCCGTAGTAGACCGCAACCCATCCCGCCGAGTTCCGGCCCAGGAGGGCAACGCGGTCCCCGGGACGAACCCCCCGGTTGACGAGGGCACGGGCAACCCCGCAGGCGGCTACATGCAGGGCGGCGTAGGTGACCGGTCCCCGTTCGGTGATCAGGGCGGCCCGGTTCGGCCTCCCCGATGGTGACGCCTGGCGTCGCAGGATCTCCCCAATCAGCATTGCGCCATTGTGACGTGCCGACGACGTGTTCGCCACCGGGTTCGGTAGCCATCCGTGACGTGACGTGACGTGACGTGACGTCTTGTCTCCGCTTGCCCGACGCAACGGGAGATGGCGAAGCGATGCGGGTGCATCAAAGGGGTGGGGGCGTCCCAACGGCACAACCCCCTTCCCATCGACGCTGATTGCAATGCGGTTCGCATGCCCGGAGACCAGGAGGTCCACCGCAGTACACTCGGAACCATGAGCACTCCCATAGGAATGATCGACCGCATCGCCGTCATCGGGGCCGGGTTCATGGGTGGGGGTATCGGCGCCGAGTTCGCCCTGCGACTCGAGCACGATGTCCGCGTGACCTTGTGGGATGCCCGATCTGGTCGGGCCGCCACTGCCGTCGCACGGGCCCGCGAGGTTGCCGATGCCCTGGTGGAGGCCGGCATCCTTCTGCCCGACGTTGCGACCCGACGCCTCGCGCGCCTGGGTACCGCCGACACCCTTGCCGAGGTCACGGACGGTGCATCCTACGTCGTTGAGGCAGTACCCGAGGATCTGCCGACCAAGCAGGAAGTCTTCCGTGCCCTCGACCGGATCACTGGCCCGGAGGTGATCCTGGCAAGCAATACCTCCGGGTTTGACCCTGCCGATCTCGCCAAGGACCTTTCCCATCCGGCACGGGTCGTCGTGGCGCACTACTTTGGTCCGGCATTCCTGATCCCGCTTGTGGAGGTCGTGCCTCATCCCGGCACCGACCCGTGGGTTACCGAACGTACCGCCTCGCTCCTGCGCGAAACCGGCAAGCGCCCGGCGGTCCTCGGGCGGTTTGTGCCGGGGTTCGTTGCCAATCGCCTGCAACAGGCCCTCTTTCGGGAAGCCCTGCACCTTGTGCGCGACGGTGTTGCCACGCCCGAGGTCATCGATGAGGTGGCCCGGTTTAGTTTCGGACCACGCCTCGCCGCCCTCGGGCCGTTCACCGTCGCGGACTTTGCCGGACTGGATGTCTACGCTGCCCTCTCGGCGAATGTGTGGCCCGACCTCTCCGCGGAGACGGCATCTGACGCGCCTCCTGCGGAACTGGCAGCGCACGTGGCGTCGGGCACTCTCGGCGTCAAGACCGGTGCCGGCACCTATCCGTGGCCGCCCGAACGCATCCAGGCAGTCACCGCCCGTCGCAACCGTGCCTTGGGCGATGCACTGCGTGCGATGCGCAACGACGACTGATCGCGATCCGTGGCAATGCACCCAGGCAGACCACTGTCGGAGGCAGTGTCGGGGATACTGGTGCCAACCCCGCCACCCCTCCCTCCTTGTGTAAATACGCTTCGCTTGGCTACCCCAACGACCCCGATGCACGGGCGGGAAGGGATACCGGCGGACCACACCGCCATCCCCACCAATTCCCCCTCGGTTGAATTACGCTCCACTTGCACGAAAGGACCCATGACCCATGACACTGCCCACCCGCACCCTCGGACGCACCAACATGCACGTCACCGAAGTCTCGCTTGGCGGGGTAACTTTCGGTGGCCTGCACGGACCGGTTCCGGAGGCTGAAGCCGCTACGGCACCGGACCGCGCCCTCGAACTCGGGATCAACTTCATTGATACGTCGCCCTTGTACTTCGATAGCGAAGTGCGTCTTGGGCGCTACCTTGCCACGCGTGGCGGCTGGCCGGCGGGGGCGTACCTTTCCACCAAGACCGGCACGCACCCGACCCGCCGGGGTGACTACTCGGCCGAGGGCACGCGGTGGTCGGTGGCCAACAGCCTGCACGTGATGGGCGTGTCGTCGGTCGACTGCCTTTTGGTGCACGACCCGCGCAACCAAACCGAGATGGACGCCGTCCTTGCGCCTGGTGGTGCCCTCGATACCCTCGAGGCGCTCGAGGCTGAAGGCACGTTGCGCAGTATCGGCCTCGGGTGCCGCCCGCACAGTTTCCACCGGCAGGCGATTGACACCGGCCGTTTCGACCTGATGCTGACGTTCGGGGACTACAACCTGATGCGCCAGTCGGCGGCGCCGCTGATCGAGTCTGCACACGATTCCGGGATGGGGGTCATCGCTGCGTGGTCGATCGGGTCAGGCCTGCTTGCCGGACCGGACCCGCGGGCGGTGGCGCGGCTCGAGAACCATCCTGACCTTGAGGCGGCCGTTGACTGGTGGGAGTGGGCGCGCGACCGTGCCGTCGACCTGCGTGCCGTCGCAATCCAGTGGGTACTGCGTAACCGGAAGGTTGGATGCACCCTCGTTGGCGCCCGTGACGGTGTGGAGATGTCTCAGAATCTCGCATCGTCACTCGCACCGCTGCCTGATGCCATCTGGCCGGAGGTTGAGGAACGGATCCGATCGGGCCGCGGGCAGTCACACGCCCCGGGTGGCGAAGCGCTGTAAGGGTTCACCAATGGGAGGGCTGGCACGCACGCCGTCCACTCCTCCCGCACTATCCTGATCTGGTGGGGACAGCGTGCCGGAACGGTGATCCCACCGTAACGGAGGTACGACATGGCCACCCCTGAACCGGTGTCATCCCTGCCATCTGCGTCGGAGGTCGGGGACTTCGCGACCAACCTGCTTGACACCTATGGCCTTCGAGACGATGCGCCC
Organism: Thermoflexus hugenholtzii JAD2; assembly: GCA_945907765.1. Classification (GTDB taxonomy): domain Bacteria; phylum Chloroflexota; class UBA11872; order UBA12225; family UBA12225; genus UBA12225. Next base: position 5,927 of record CAMDTO010000150.1, read on the forward strand.
GGAATGGCAATCCTTGTGGCGCGGGGTGACGAGGTCCTTTTCGAGGGGGCACGCGGACTTGCAAGTCCCGAACTCGGTGTGCCTCTCACCTCCGCACACCGCTTCGCCCTCGCATCCGTCTCCAAGCAGATTGTCGCGGCTGGTGTCCTGCATTTGGTTGCACGGGGCCTCGTTGATCTGGAGGACCCATTAGCCAGGTTCCTGCCGGATTTCCCGAACGCGCAGGCAATCACCATTGTGCAGCTGCTCAATCACACGTCAGGTGTGGCGAGTTTCACGAATATCCCGGCGTTCTGGACCACACCCCCGCCTCTGGCGATCACCACTGGCGAGATGGTTGCGAAGATTGCCGTCCTCACCCCGGACTTCGCTCCTGGGCTGGGATGGTCGTACAACAACTCTGGCTATGTCCTTGCCGCCGCCGTCATCGAGGCTGTTGCCGGCATGCCGTGGCACACCTACTTGGACACGGCCATCCTTGCGCCACGAGGCATCGAGGGGATCACGTTCCCTGATGGATGGCGGGTTGTTCCCGGCATGGTTCCGGGGCACTCGATCAGTGAAGGTGGCCATGTTGCCCGCGCCTTTCCTGCCATGTTCCACATTGCCCATGGCGCCGGTGGACTGGTCGGTGATGTCCGGTCCCTCATGAAATGGAACCTCGCCCTGCACCGCGGCGACATCCTGCCACCGGCGATTCTCGCCCGCATGATCACTCCCGAGGGTTCGGCGACCCTCCCAGGGCCAGATGGGACACCACCAGACTACGGTCTGGGGGTTGCCTCATCGAGGAACCATGGCAAGCCTGTTCTCAGTCATGGTGGAAGCATCCAGGGGTTCGCCACCCTGCTGGCGTGGGTGCCTTCAACGCAGACAACGGTCGCCGTCCTTGCGAACACCGATGACCCGGCCGTGATGTCCGACATGATTGCCCGTCAACTCGTGGCTTTCGCCATAGGGAAGCCGTACGCCCCACCCCTGACCGTGTCGACGCCCCCGGCTGCCCTCGCCCCCCTGATAGGTACCTACCGCCTTGGTGACCAGTCGGTGGCCCTGCACGTCACTGACAATGGCTTGCAAATTGACTGCACTCCCGTGCAGGAGGCAATCATCCAGGGTCGACGCACGCCGGCACAGTGGCATCCGGCGCCACCGGCGGACATCACCGTCTCGATCCCCGTGATCCCGCTTGGTGATGACCAGTTTGCCTTCGAAGCAAGCATTGCGAGGGCAACGTTCACCCGGGATGCGGGTGGCCGTGGCGCATCGTTCGTCTTTCAGGCCAAAGGAGAGGGCCCGGGCACGACGTGGCAACTCGTGAGGGACGATTGACACACGACTGGCCGCATGAGTGGGTGGCGGTGGACTGAGGAGGATGCGGGCAGGGATGCCCGCGGACCAGACTGGCCAGACGGGTCAGCCAATGTCTGCGGCAACGCGGAAACCCATGTGGCCGGTGGTGCTGTCAGCGGTGTTCGATGACCGTGCGGCGACCCGGTAGCGGTTGCAGTACGACGCGTGGCACAAGTACG
>CAMDTO010000151.1 GCA_945907765.1 Thermoflexus hugenholtzii JAD2
CAAGCACGATCGGGATGGGTGGCTTCCGAACGCCAAATAGTCAATCTTCAGGGTGCGTACATCAGTCGTCCGGCCGGGAACAATCCGGAATTGAGATCGGCGCCGGGACGTCAAGCGAATTCTTTTGCGGATCATTCGCAAGGCAAACACGTTCCAGTTTGGACGACATGCGTACGCAACGAACGACACCTGCAAGCACCGTTCAGCCTCCCAGGCAATCGACCCGAAGACGGGTGGAGGGCCTCGGTTCCCCGACACCGCCCAGGCCTCCCGCCGAACACCAGCCTGGCATTCCGGCAGTTGCCAAATCCGGCGCTCCTGGCATCTGCTTCCGGTGCGCAACCAGACACTCCGACGACATTCTCGTGACGCGAGACGGCAAGGGAAATCCGATCTGCCTGCCGTGCGGGTGGCTTGCCAACCTCACTGTGGTGCCGTCAGGCGATGTCGCACTGACACGCCGAGCCCAGTCACAATCAGGCAGGGTGGCCATCCTGGTCGGCTGGTCCCCACGGTCCAAGCGATGGGAGCGCCGGGGCACGCTCGTAGAACCCCGGGCTCTCGTGTCAGCCAAAGCACAATGCGCGGCTGACAGTGAAAAGCGGATCGTTGCGCGTCAGCGTGCTGCGGACCGGAGAGTAATAGAGGACCGCGAGTACCACGCGAAGTTCCGCGCTGCCGTCCTCCAACGCTACCCCGGGTGTCCGCGGGCGGAAGCTACCGATATCGCCTCTCATGCGTGCGAGAAGCACAGTGGTCGAGTTGGCCGCACGGCCGACGCAAAGGCCCTCGAGGATGAAGCCGTTCGGCTGGCAGTCATCGCACACGTCAGGCATCTCCACACGAATTACGACACCGTCATCGACGCAAACCGTGACAAGCGCAAGTCGCGAGGCATCGTGAGTGGGACAATCCAGGAGGTTCTCGACGCCTGGTCTTCGGGGCGAGATGCCCCCACGACCAAGTGACACGTACCAGCACTGGTACCATGTCCGGATAACTGAATACCGATGCCTTGACGGGGACACGTCCGCGCGCACTGGGCGATTGCAGAGACGGGCACCGACGGTGCAAGTGCCCGACCCCGAATCGTGGATACCACCCCTGAGCAGTCGCAGGAACCGGGCAGGTATATCCGCCCGCCAAAGCGCGAACCGTAACGCCACGGTTACTTGGCGATCGAGGATGGCAGCGCCATTCCGAAGACCCGGCCAGTTTTGCTCCGGGCCAATGGAAGATGGCCGTTCCCATCGAACCCGGGTGGAACCACGCGTCCGCCGATGGTGGTGTGACCTGCAATATGCAGTGACACGGCCACCCTCGCGCGCGTCCTGGGGCAGTGACCCTGCCGGCCACCTGAGGCGACGTGTGCTTCGGTGCTCCGGCATCCAGTTGAATGTGCCACGCCAGGACTGGTGTGGTCGGAGCAGAGAATGGCAACGACGCCACATACACATGACACGACTGCGGTCGAGATCCAGACCCGACGTCACTCGGCCGCGCACGTGATGGCCGAAGCCGTCCTTGAACTGTTCCCTGGAGCACGCCTGGGCATTGGGCCGGCGATTGAAGACGGCTTCTATTACGACTTCGATCTACCGCGGACGCTTACGCCTGATGATCTCATCGCCATCGAGGCGCGGATGGTGGAAATCATCGCTCGGAACGCGCCCTTCAGTCGGCGGACCCTTGGTCGCGAAGAGGCACTCAGTCACTTCCGCGGTCAAAGCCAATCCTTCAAAGTGGAACTCATTGAAGCGCTCACCTCGGATGTCGTCATGGGTGCGCGTGACACACTTGCCGGAAGTTCCGACGCCGCTGCCCTGGCCGGGTCAGAAGTAAGCCTGTTCAGGCAAGGGGGGTTCGAGGACCTCTGCGCGGGCCCGCACGTCGCCAGGACCGGTGATGTCGGCGTGATCAAATTGTTGCGCGTTGCCGGCGCCTATTGGCGCGGTGATGAACACCGACCCCAACTGCAGCGCATATACGGCACCGCGTGGCCAACCCAGTCAGAGCTGGATGCATACCTCTGGCGCCAGGAAGAAGCCCGCAAACGGGACCACCGGCGCTTAGGGATAGACCTCGGCCTCTTCCTATTCAGTGATCAAATCGGCGCCGGCCTCCCGATTTGGGGTGAGGATGGCGCGCTGTTGCGGTCAGTTGTCGAGGATTTCTGGAAAGTTGAGCATCGCGCCGCGGGCTACCAGTACGTGTATTCGCCGGCCATCGGTCTCACTGACTTGTGGAATACCTCGGGACACCTGTCCTTTTATCGCGAGAACATGTATGCACCAATTGTGATGGATGAACAGCAATTCATGCTCAAACCAATGAATTGCCCGTTCCATTTGCAAGTATTCAACCGGCGCACCCGGTCCTATCGTGAACTGCCGATCCGGTACAACGAACTCGGTACCGTCTACCGGTACGAGCCTGCAGGAACCCTCCACGGGCTCCTGAGGACGCGAGGATTTACGCAGGACGACTCGCACATCTTCTGCCGTCCGGACCAATTGGATGCCGAAGTCAATGGTGTCCTTGATCTGGGATTGAAACTCTGGAAGACCTTCGGTTTCCATGACTATCATATTGAACTCGCCGTACGTGACCCTGCAAATACCAGCAAGTATCTTGGTGATGACGAGCGCTGGGTGCAGGCTGAAGCCGTTCTCGAACGCGCCCTGAAGTCCCACAATCTGGAATACGTTCGCGCAGAAGGTGAGGCCGTCTTCTATGGCCCGAAGATTGACCTGAAGCTCGTTGACGCACTTGGTCGGAGGTGGCAGTGCACCACCATCCAGGTTGACTTCAACTTGCCCGAACGGTTCGACCTGTCCTACATCGGTGAGGATGGAGCACATCACCGGCCATTCATGGTCCACCGTGCACTTCTGGGTTCGCTCGAACGCTTCATTGGGGTGCTCATCGAGAACTACGGCGGCGCATTCCCGACCTGGCTAGCGCCCACGCAGGCAATCGTGTTGCCTGTGGCTGACCGTCACAACGGCTATGCGGAGAGCGTCGAGCGGGCACTCACCGACCGAGGTGTTCGGGCATCAAGCGACGTGCGTTCGGAGCGGGTGAACGCAAAGATCCGGGATGCGCAGTTGCGAAAGATCCCGTACATGCTCGTTGTCGGCGATCGGGAAGCTGAGGCCGGCACCGCATCACTTCGACTGAGGAGCGGCGACAACCTCGGTGCGATTGCCCTGGCCGACGTGGTCACCCGCATCACGGATGAGATCGACGCCAAGGCCTGATGTAGCTGGCTTTCGCACCTATCTCCAAGGTGCCTCGCTTTTCCCGCGAGGCACCTTGGAGGTGGGAATTCGCTTCATCCGCTGTGCTCAGTTTCCGTCACGGGATGGGCCGAGCTCGCGAGTTCCCAACTGCGGTGGCACCAGCAGTACCTTGGTGCCCGGTCCGGAAAGAGCATCGTGACCGCGGAGCATGTCGGTGGCCACTCCCCCAAACTGCCCCTCAACTGGCCAGTTGTTAATTGTTCAGTTACATTCCGGGGAGCTTCTCGCAACCTGGCCGGGAGTGCACGATCATCGACGCTCGCAACCTGACTGACCCGCACGTCCTCTTTCTCGACGATCCGTCCGTCCTCGCCCTCCCGACACGCGAGGTAGGAGGGAAAGTCCATGGGCTCGCCAGGCTCGTGGCAAACGGGTTGCCCGTTCCGGCTGGCTTCGTGATCCCTCCGGGCCTATTTACATCCGATGGAAAAGGCAGGACGACTGAGCTCTCAGCACAAGGTCGTCAATCCATCGAGTCCGCATACCTTGAGCTTGGCCGGCGTTCGGGTCAGCCCGACGCGCTGGTGGCGGTTCGGTCATCTGGCTCGCTTGAAGACGGGACGGTGGCGTCCTTTGCCGGGCAATACTCGACGTTCTTGAATGTGCGCGGGTTCGCCGACGTGCTCGACAAGGTTGAACACTGCATCCGGTCCTTGTCGAACGATGGCGTCGGTTCCTATCGAAATCGCCTGAAAGCACGCGACCAGGACGACGCGGACAACGGCGAAGCTCGCATGGCCGTCCTCGTGCAGATCATGGTGTCATCGGACGTTGCAGGCGTTGCATTCACTGCCGACCCGATTTCCGGCGATGCCTCAGCCGTGGTCCTGAATAGCGCTCCGGGTCTCGGGACCGCGGTCGTGGACGGCACGTCAGACTGCGACCGATGGTGGGTTGATCGCGCAACGTGTCGTATCGTCCGCCACGAACCGGGAGAAACGACGCCTGACGGGTATGCAATTTCCGCGTCCGAGATTGCCCGCGTCACCCATCTCGCGCTACAAGCGGAAGTGGCGATCGGCACGTTTGCTGATGTTGAGTGGGCAATCAGCGAAGGTGCAAGCTGGTTGCTTCAGGCCAGGCCCATTACTGCGCTTCCATCACAACTACCAATTCCCGACGACCCGTCCGTCAAGACGGGTATGGCCAAGACTGAATCTCCTCGGCACTCAACCTCAACGTTTCCGTTCGAATGGCCCGACGATGGCTTGTCCGCTTTGCATTGGCGAAGAGAAGGACAGACAGGCGACCCGCCTCTGCGGCCGATGGAGGTCAGCGAACGAGAATCGTTCCTTCGGGCCGCCCGCAATGCGGCGAGCATCCTTGGAAGCGCGCCACCGCGTCGACTGATCAATCTGCATGGCTACCGCTATTCGACGGCCACGGAGCCAGACTTGCCGGAATCACTCCGCACGAGTCACAAGGCAACATTCGACCGGGCGATGGAAGCAATCCAGGCAACCGGACGAACGTACTGGGAAGCAGTCCTCTTCCCTGAGATTGATGCCGGTAACCGTCGCATCGATGCAATCAAACCGGAAACACTCTCGAATGAGCAGTTGCAGGAGTACCTGAAATCAGTCTTCACGTGGCATGAACGACTATGGACACTTCATGCATTCGTACTCCGGTCTGTCAGGTTTCAGCTGAACACCTTCCGTGAACAACTGTCAAGGCACCTGGTTGCCCACGCGACGGCCGATCAGTCAGCGCACATCGAGGTCATGCTTTCACACGTGCCCACCAAGACCACTCAGGCCATTGACGCCATCACCGAACTCGCGACAATGCTCCAAGAGCACTCCGGGCTCGCCGAGCAGGTCCTATCGACACCGGCTGATCCGGGTCGGAACATGTCGGGCGAGACAAAACCCATCGTCGACCGCTTCAATTCCCGCCTTGAGGAGCTCCTGACCACCCATAGTCTCAGGGCGGATGCCGGTGCGTTCACGGTTGGAGATTTCTGTCAACCGGGCTGGCGCGACCGTCCAGAACTGGTGGTCGAACTCATTCGCAGGTACGTTCAACAGGATCTCCAGTCGATCCCAGTGCGAAAAAAGCAAGCTATCGATGCTCGCGACATGCTTACGGCAACGGTCCGTGCATGCATGCCCGACACTGAGGCTGCATCCCGGTTCGACGTCCTGGTGGATTCTGCCCGGCGCGAAGTGCAAGCCTACGAAAACCACAACTATCACGTGGATGCGGCTGCGAGTGCCTTGCTTTGGCGTGGCCGTTCGGCCTGCGGAGCAAGGCTAGCGTCGATGGGAGTGATCGTGTCCCCTGACGACGTCGTCTGGCTGTCCCGACACGAAATCGAGGCGTTCCTTTGCCACTCCGGACCAGATCAACTCGCCGCGACTGCACTGGTGGCTGGCAGAAAAACCATTCACAGCTGGGCGTCAGTGCTTGAGGTGCCCGATTGGCTCGGGGTTCCTCCGGAGCCGACCGCACCTGCATCTCCGAACGATGCCAGTCAGGCCAGCACCCTGCCCGCGCCCCCGAACGTGCTCGTGGCGGGACAGCCCGGATCCAGGGGAATGGCGACTGGAAAGGTGCGTCTGGTGCCACCCGACGCAACGGTTCCGATGGTCGAGCCAGGGGACGTCCTGGTCGCGCGGAATGCCGGGGCGCTGTGGGCACCAATCTTTCCGTTGGCAACCGCGGTCATCTTGGATGAGGGAGCCCTCTTCCAACACGCCATGCTTACGTGCCGGGAGTTCCGGGTGCCCGGAGTCATCCAGACCAGGCACGCGACCACTCGTCTTCACGAGGGCCAGATTGTCACTGTGGATGGGACCAACGGATGGGTTCTGCCCGGGCCAGAATGACAGACTGAACGGCCAATACTGTTGGCAGGATCGTTCGGCATCAAGACCCGGAACACATCGACCCGATGGACCGCTCGTATCGGTTCAGCGTCCTTGCAGTCGCCGTTGGATCTGTTCCAACGTGGGCATTGACGGGATGGCGCCGAGCACTTCGACCGCGAGAGATCCAGCCGCGTTCCCGACCCGTGCGGCGTCAATGACGCTGGCGCCCGATGCAAGACTTGCAGCGAAGGCACCGCAAAACGCATCGCCCGCGCCTGTGGTGTCCACAACCGAACGCACTGGGAATGAGCTGATCGCAATGGGGTCGGAATTGATGTCCGGCATCACGATGCATCCTGCCCCGCCCAGGGTCACGACCACCGTGCCTACCCCCTTGGAGACCAGCACTCGCGACGAGTGGACGGCATCGATGTCCCCTCCAAGAGCCACTGCTTCCGTCTGATTGACAACGAGCACGTCAATAAGTGTCCAAAGGTCCGCAGGCAATGGAGAAGCGGGCGCCGCATTGAGCACCACGCGTACACCCGCAGCCCTTGCAGCGGTGCAGGCCTCGTAAATCGCGTCTATCGGAACCTCCAATTGGGCAAGAAGCACTGATGCAGCCCCGATCGTGACACGTTGCTTCCTGATATCCGACGGTGAGACACGCCCGTTTGCACCTGCGAAGATCAGGAGCCGGTTTTCGCCGGAGGCATCGAGCCAGATGGATGCATTACCGGTCGGAGCGCCTTCGTCGACGGCAACCGCGTCGACGGCGATCCCTGCTTCAGCCAAGGCCACGACCATCTGCGTCCCGAATGCATCGGATCCAACTCTTCCGACCATCGCGACGCTGGCACCGGCACGCGCCGCCGCAATCGCCTGGTTAGCACCCTTCCCGCCGAGGTACGTGCCAAAGGCTGTGGCAATCAGGTGTTCACCGGCAGACGGGAACCGAGGGGCCCGGGTGACCATGTCCATATTGCACGAACCCACCACGACTACCGACCCGCCACGCTGTGACGCCATGCCTACCCTCCAACCAGTCATCGAGCGCTGCTACCGGCCTCACGGTGCAGCGTACGCTGCACCGCGCCTCACGGCAATCGACGTCCGCGATGCCGCATTCGGGCGTCACACTGGTCGGAGTTCGCCCGACGGGGAGCATCGTTGCTACAATCATCTGTCTCGGGAGAGCGTGGAGCAAACTGTGCCCAAGTTAAAGACGCGCAAGAGCGCGGCGAAACGGTTCAAGATCACCGGTACCGGCAAGGTCATGCGTCCCAAGGGTTGGGGCAACAAGAAGCGTCTCGCAAAGAGTTCGCGTACGAA
>CAMDTO010000152.1 GCA_945907765.1 Thermoflexus hugenholtzii JAD2
CTTAAGGGTTCCAACACATCAGTTGGTCGGGGTTGAGACGGACTTGCCTTGCAGGAATAGCAGCAGGTAGTCGTGTCCGCCCGCCTTGCTGTCGGTCCCGGAAAGGTTGAAGCCTCCAAACGGCTCGACCCCAACAAATGCTCCGGTGCACTTGCGGTTGAGATAGAGGTTCCCGCATTGGTACTCCTCGACTGCGCGCGCAAGCCTGGCGTCGTCGCGTGAGAACACCGCTCCCGTCAATCCAAAGTCTGTGTCATTTGCAATGCGGATCGCGTCATCAAAATCGGCCGCACGAATGACCGACAAGACTGGCCCGAAGATCTCCTCCTGGCCCAGCCTGCTTCGCGATGCAACCTCGGTGACGATGTGCGGGGCAACGTAGTGGCCGGTCGCTGGAACCGGTACATCCGGTCCGCACACCACCTTTCCCTCCTCATGGGCGATCGCGATGTACCGTTCCGCTGTCCGCTTCTGCTCGGCGCTCGCCAGCGCGCCCAGGTCATTGGTGAAGTCCCTCGGGTCGCCAATCCGGATCTGTCTCGTCCGCTCGATCACGAGATCGACCAATTGGTCATGCACGGAATCAACGACGATCAGGCGTGAACACGCTGAACACTTCTGACCCCCGAAACCGAAGGCACTGGCTGCCACTGCTGTCGCAGCCGCGTCAAGATCGGCCGTTTCGTCAACCACTATGGCATTCTTGCCCCCCATCTCTGCCACCACTCGCTTCAGCCACTTCTGCCCCGGTGCAACCACGGAAGCCGTCCGGTAGATCAACTCCCCAACTTCCCGTGAACCGGTGAAACTGACGAACCGCACTCGCGGGTGCGCCACCAGTCCCATCCCGACCTCCTCACCTGGACCGCCAAGGAAGTTCACTACGCCGGCAGGCAATCCTGCTTCGGCGCACAAGTCCACAAACCGCGCCGTAATCGCCGGGGTCAGGCTTGAGGGCTTCAGGATTGCCGTATTCCCTGTCACCACCGCGGCCATCGTCATCCCCACGGCGATTGCCAATGGGAAGTTCCACGGCGGAATGATGACGCCTACCCCAAGGGGAACATAGACGAACCGGTTCGAAGTCCCGGCGCGATGGGCAACCGGCTGTGGCCCACCCAATCGCAACGCGTCGCGGAGATAGAACTCGCAGAAGTCGATGGCCTCGGCGACGTCGGCGTCGGCCTCCCCCCAAGTTTTCCCTGCCTCGATGACCATCGCCGCCGCGAACTGGTCTCGACGGTCACGGAGCAAACTGCTTACCCGGTGCACCGCGGCTACCCGGTCCGCCACCGGCACTCGCGACCAACTAGCAAAAGCCTCTTCTGCAGCCACAACCGCACGTTCAACGTCCTCGCCAGACCCCGACGCAACCCGACCGACAACACGCGACGGGTGGTTCGGGTCAGTAGATACGACCCATCGTCCCGTGAAAATCGACTCTCCAGCGATGGTGATCGGACGTTCCCACTGCGCGCCAACCTCGGCATCGACCGAAGCGACAGCCGCTGCAAATGCGTTGTGCCGTGCAATGTCATGGAAATCCCCGAGAGGTTCGTTCACAAATGGCGGGTAATCGCTCGTCCCACCCAATCCGTCAGTGTTCATCAAGCCAATCCCTTCGCGACAATCCGCCTAATCATGGCGCCGCCAAAACCGAACGTCACACACCTCAGTCCCCACCCGCGTGCCCTCAATCAAACTGGCGTCCTCACACGACATGAGAGATGGAGAATGGGTCGGTCTAAGACAACTCACACAGTGATTCTAAGGTTCCTGCACGAGGTGGATGGCGACATTGCTTGTGATCCGACTACCATCAGCGCTATGCCAACCCAAGTGACCGAAGTCACCGAACATCTCCCGACCACCGCCGACCTGGTCGTCATCGGCGGAGGCATCCTCGGTGTTGCCACTGCGCTCAATGCGTCGCGCCGAGGCCTTCGGGTGGTCGTGGTGGAGCGAGGAAAGAGACTTGGGGGACTGACCACCCAAGCTTCAGCGGGTGGCTACCGCTTGCAGTTCGACACTCCTGAAGAGATTGCGCTTCTCAAGGAATCGATAGCGTTCTGGGATGCGTTTCCCGACCAAGTCGGAGATGCGACCGCAGATCTGCGCCGAACGGTCAACGGGTACCTCTGGGTGACCCGGCGGCATGATCGGGTCCCGACTCAGCAGGCGCAAGTCGCGCATCAAGTGTCCATGGGTGTCGATGGAGTGGAATGGCTCAACGGGGACGACGCCCGTCGCCGTTTTCCGTACCTTGCAGAGGACGTCGCCGGGGTCAGGTATCGGGCGGGTGACGGCTGGATAGACCCTGTCCGCGCCACAGTCGCCCTAGCCGAAGGTGCGTCGCGCCACGGCGTTCTATTCGCATTCAACACGGCCGTGACTGGATTTGGCATCGACAACGGGCGCGTCACCTCGGTTATCACCGACCATGGCGACATTGCATGCGACTACGCAATTGTCGCCGCTGGGCCCTTCACAGGCCACGTTCTCAGTCTCGCAGGGATCAACCTACCTATTTCCCCGCGCATCCGGCAGCGACTTGTACTGCCCGATGCACCGGAAGTCCCATCAAATGCGCCGATGACCATCGACGAAGACACCGGGTCACATTGGCGCCCGGAAGGTGGTGGTGCGTACGTACTGCGACCGGATCCCACGGCGCCTTCAGGACCGCCAGCGATAGATCCACCAGCGTCCCGTGAGTTCTATGACCTGTTACTCGACCCTGACAGCGAGGTTGCTGTGGCCAAGCATGCGTCGTTCTGGCGCAACGTATGGGCGCGTGGCACGCAACATTGGTATGTCACCGCCGGACAGTACAGCTACTCACCGGACCACATGCCCTTGTTAGGCCCAACAGCCATCCCGAACTTGGGAGTGAATGGTGGCTACTCCGGTCACGGGATCATGGCGAGTCCCGCGGGAAGCCGGATTGCCGTGGCCACCCTTCTCGGCCTCGCCGACAACCAAACGAACCCGTTCAGGGCCTCACGCGACTTCACGCAACATGCTTCAGAAAAGCCAACCGGCAGCGGCGGTCACGTGACTGGGATCGGACGAGGACCGCTATAGGTACGGGTCAGATCAGTTGAAGACCCCGAATGCGGTCGCAATGAATACCGCCACTGCCCAGAACACCAAGAGCGAAACGATTGTCATGATGTTGCGCCGGAAGAGTTCACTTTCCGGTGGACCCTGAATTGCCCGTGCCGATAGCCACGGGTTCGCCAACGGTTCATCCACAAACGGTGTTGGAACCGACGACACGGTGCTTGGGACCGCTTTGGCGGCCGTTGCTGCAACCGGCGCCGATGGAGCCGGTGCCTGAGAAGAAACCTCTCCCGCGGGTGCCGAAGCACGCCCACGTGGCTCAAGGATTCGCGCAGGTGTCTGATCATTCGCGCAGGCGTTTCCGCCATCCCGCCAGCACTGTGCGTGATGCGGGATGTAGCACTTCGGGCAAAGCACTGCCATGTCGCCCGCTGAAATGCCCTTGCTGCACTTGGGGCAGGTTGCACCCGCCCACTTCGAGGTCGCGGTTGTTGGTCGCAGCGAAATCGCCGCGGTCGTCTCACTCATCGGATTGCACTTGACGGTACCACACTGTCCAGCCACCAGAGGTCGCCAGGACGTGACGACCTGTAATACCACATGTCACGAACTTGCACTTGAATACTCGCGCAATGCACGCTTCCACAGTTTGTTGGATGCAAAGACGGCACCGACCGCCGCCACGATGGCGAACGGCATGTGCCACGCTTCACCGACACCCAACAGGGCACGCGCCGGAACGGTGCCCGCGAAGGCCAGCGGAACCACGAACGTGAATGCCAGCCGGATTGGGCCCCTCAGCACGTCCGTGGGCACCCGCGCCATGGACACCACCGGCTCGAATACCGCAGCAATGTTCTGCATCCGGCCCGTCCAGAAAACCATTAGGACGCTTGAGAACCACATCGCATAGCAGAGTGCGACTCCACACCCGCACAGAATGAGGTATGACAGGATGTCAAGCAATCCCGGCTGAATCCCGAGGCGCGAGATCCCATACGAAGCGATCACCAATCCGAACGCGACCGGTGCCAGGTTCATGAACGCAATCCGCCGCACCGACACCAGGAATTGCCCATTCACTGGTTTCGTGAGAACCAGGTCGAGTTCACCGGTATTCACCAGTCCTGAGAGACCCGTCATCGTCTCCCAGAACAGGCAATACGTCAGGTTCGTGACGATCGTGTATGACCCCATCAGCACCAGCATCTGGTCTGAAGACCAGTCACCGACTGACTTCACGTTCAGGTAGATGAGGTTCACGAACATGACTTGGAGGCCGGCGTAAAACGCCTCGCGAAAGAGGTTGAACACCATGTTGGTGCGGTATTCAAGGTCCCGCGCGAGGCAGTACCGGGCAACTGCGCCATAGAGGCGAAGGTATCTGCGGAACTGCTGCCAGATGGTGGTTACGGGAACGAACGCGATGTCAACGGTCGCCACGTTATCCACCAAAGGCGGCGTACCGCCTGATCCCGGCCGTTCGGACGATGCGCATCATGATGTACCCGGCAATCACCCACGCAAGTTGCGTGAGGATGCCGGTCGCCAGTTCGGCCTCCGTGAACGTCCCGCGCAGGATTTGGGTGGAAAAAAAATAGAAGTACCGGTAAGGCAACCAGTCACCAATCATGCGTACCCAGTCAGGCATCGCTTGCAGGGGCAGGAAGTTTCCCGTGAATACCATCTCGAGAGAAATCATGAACACGAAGATGCCTTCGGTATTCGTTGCCCAGAACGCCACGTAGCCCATCGCCATCTTCAGGAAGAAGGCCGTGAGATAGCCAAGAGGGATCGACACCGCAAACGCTGCCCAATGCAGTTGAGGAACGACCGGCGCCTGGAGATAGTCCCAGAAGATTGCGATGCAGATCGCCATCGATGGGAGGAGCCACAGGAGGCGGACGACTTTCCAGGCAACTTCTCCCGCCAGGTGATAGCCAACAATTGACATTGGACGAAGCAGGATCTGTCCATATGTGCCCTTGGCAATCTTCTCGGCGATGTCCCATTCCGGATGCGGGTTCAGTAACGTCCGAAGCGCGATGACACCCAAGTAATACTGGACCATCCCAGCAACGTCGTACCCCGCGACCGTATCGCCTGGCCGGTAAGCGCCAAGCCATAGCAACAGCATGCCCATTGGTGGCAGCAGGTCATACAGGAACCAGACTGCCCCTTCTAGCCGGTACTGGAGTGCGTCCTGCCACGAAGCAATGAGCATCCTGCCGAATTTACGTGTACCCGGGAAGGACGACCGGGGAAATTCGACGGCCACCGGCCGTGCGACCATGTTTGTCGGTGCAGTCGTCATCCTTGGCCACCCAAAGTGGAAGGTCGACCCTCGGAAGGCAAGTGAATCGCCAGGCCTCTCCTGCCCCAACCGGAGAGGTTCAAGGAGCATGTGCCTCCCGGCAACGGCGAGGGGTGACGGCTCATTCAGTGTCCAAAGGTGGCAAGGCGGTCAAGGACCTCCTGCAGCACTGCGCGTGAGGCTGCGTAACTCATGCGAAGCGTGCCTGAACCATCGAAGAAGGCGGCACCAGCGACGCACGAGATGTAAGCCTCGTCGAGCAGCCTCGACGCGTAGGCATTCGAGTCACCCGGTCCACCAGCCGGCCCCGACTGTATGCGGGGATAGGCGTAGAACGCGCCCTCAGGCATCGGGCACTCATAGCCAGCCCGACGAAGTCCCGATACAAACATCTTCCGACGCGCGTCGAACTCGGCAACCATGTCGTGGACGCAGTCCTGCGATCCGTTGAGTGCCTCGACTGCCGCCCATTGCGCAATGCTGCACGGGTTTGAGGTCGTCTGGGTCATAAGCGAATCGACGGCCTTGATGATTGTCTTGGGACCAGCGACGAAACCGATCCGCCAACCGGTCATCGCGTAGGTCTTGGAGACGGTATTGACCGCAAGGACCCAATCGCGCGCACCTGGCACGTCAGCTGCCGCGAACTGGTGAACCGCTCCGTCATACAGAAAATGCTCGTATGTGTCGTCAGTGATCACGTAGATCCCGTGCTCGATGGCGAACCGGGTAACCGCACGGACTTCTTCAGGATCCATGACCACACCAGTCGGATTCGAAGGGCTATTCACGATCACGGCACGTGTCCGGGGAGTGACGTGACCGACGAGATCAGAAGCCCGCAACTTATGGTCCGGCCCAAGAGGCACATGGACGGGCACGCCACCCACAAGGGCAACCTGATCGGAAAACGTGGCCCACGTCGGGACCGGCACAAGGACTTCGTCACCCGGGTTGAGCAGGGCAACCATCAGGTTGTACAGGGCCTGCTTGCCGCCGATGCAGATGCAGACCTCAGAAGCTGGGTCGTACGCAACCCCATTCTCACGCTGCAATTTGTGCGCCACCGCTTCCTTGAGTTCGATAATTCCACCCGATGGCGTGTACTTCGTCTTGCCATCGCGGATTGCCCGGTAGGCCGCATCCTTGATGTGCTCTGGAGTATCGAAGTCAGGTTCACCAACGGTCAGTTCCAGGACAGGCTTTCCCTGTCGAGCAAGTGCCTTGGCGCGCGCACTCGCCGCGATTGTCGGTGATGGTGCCATTGTCCGGACGAGGGCACTGAGCCCCGGTTGCGTGTGACCCTGCTTGGTCATCTCGGCCATCGTTCTACCCTCCGGCTCCAGATAAGTTCGTGCCCCTTGAGATTCGGGCGAGGCCATAAAACGGATTAGCCCTCGCATCCGATGACGAATACTTACGGCCCCTTAGGTCCGCGCGGGCAGGCCAGTGCCTACTCGCTGTCGTCGTACTCCGGGCAGTCGATGTACCAACGGCGAACCGCGTGGGCATTGAGTTCCACCGCCGTAATCGTTGGTTTTACCCACAGGTTCTTTTCGCACCTGGCCAGCGATACGCCGTCACGCTTGAACGCGATCGCGTGCCAGCAATCGGCACACTGCCGGCCATCAGGTTCGGCAACTTCTGCCTCTACTGGCGAGGCCTCAGTGTCCTTGGCCTGGTCTTGCTGGGCTCGTTGAGCGGCCTGGGCGCGCTGCAGAAGCACGCCAAGCGTTCCGAGTGACCCACTGTCATCCGTTCCAGACGCTGCTGGCATCGGGCTGCGACCCGTGGGGGGTCGGCTGCCGGGATCGCGCGATGGACGCGACGCACCCGGATTGCCGCGAGGACGGTCGGTGGTCAAGGTACAGCCTCCAACCGGATGACTTGCTGATGCGACCAACGACGGTGAACATGAACGATCATCGTTCCAGCTCCCCTGAAGATTTCAGGGACGATCCCGCACCTGAAGTGGTGCCGAACCGCATGTTGGACACAATCGAACCGTCACCGTGTCCCGCACCCGCCCCGGCCGGCGCGCAGGAGAACATCGGATCAG
>CAMDTO010000153.1 GCA_945907765.1 Thermoflexus hugenholtzii JAD2
GGCGACGTGACCGGGTTGGCCACCGCGTCCCCGGCCACTGGGCCGGGATGGCGGGCGCTTGGGCGTGCCCGGCAGGTCGGACGACGGAGGCCGGGACGAGTTCCCCGAATGCTGCCCCACCCGGGTTTCGAGATCCCGGACGCGTTCCTGCAGCTGCGTGATCGTTGCCCGCTGCTCGGCGATTGTCGCCTGCTGCTCAACAACCAGTGCCTGCAGGGTGGCGATCACGGATGGCATCACTCAACAGAACGTGCAACGAAACCCACCCGGCACCCTACCCCCGCCATGACCCAGTGAACGGTTACCCCACATCCGGCCGTTGACGCTTGGAACCTACCGGATTGATGTTTCAATCGTGTTTACGGTTCACAAAAAGTTTACTCGTCGTTCACGTTTTGCAAAGCACCCGTTGAGTACATGACGCACAACAGACGACGCTGGACTCCGTGAGCCAAGCGCGACTGTAGTGCTTCACGAGCGCCAATGTTGAAAGCGCCGTCATCCCGACGTACGCTGGCGGCATGGCCCGTGGCGAAGCGCGACAACTGTGGCGGCAACTTCAGTGGTGCGCCCGGAACCTGCTTGGTTGCACCGAAACACTTGGCACGCCAGATGCTCTGATGGTGATCAATCGCGCCGCTCAATCCAGGTGTGCAACCGCTCAAGTCAACACGCTGGGGACCAACACCAACACGGGTCCGGTCACCAGAGCCAACCGACATCGGCTTCTCCTTGCCTGAGTGATGAGCGGATTTCTCATGCGGGTTGGCGAAGTGCTCGCAGACGATGGTCCGGTGCCAACAGGAACAGATGGCCAGCACGTTCCCCAGGCAGGGCCTTTGGCGGAAGTGTTCGCAACGAGGATCGGTGAGGGTGCACTCCGGGGCTTGCACGCGTTCGGCAGCTCTCCCGAACCTGTTCCCATCGTCCACGGTTGATTCCATCTGGTATCCGGCCCGAGTTCCCGATACGCAGTCGTCGATGAATCATCGGGGCCGGCGTTCGCGTCGACCCATTCGCGGCATGGAGGGATGGCTTTCCTCGGGAACCCGGTCGCCCGCCAGGCCACGACCGCCGATGAATGGACTACCCAGATGGTCGAACGAGGCGCCTTGGGTTGGCGTCTTGGTGATGATCGAGTCACTGCCCTCCCGGCGGGAGAGTTCATTCGACAATCAGGCATTGACCCGAAACTTGCCGAGATTGGTTTGCCAACTGCCGTGCCAGTCGCCCTGACTGCGTAGGAAGCCCTCCACCAAGTGGCTTGGCGAACCGACCCCGGGTTCCGAGATCGGTACTACCATCGGGCTACTGCAGGCTCACGAGATGGTGCACCTATTGATCTCAACACCCCCGGACCATCGGTCCTGGAATTCCTCGGGCTTCCGGCTGCACCACTTCAAGGCAGCGGGATGTGGCGAAGGCAGCAGTTTGAACGAGGTGTGTTGGAACTCGAACCACTGCAGGAGGATACCGCACGTCCAGAAACAACACTGGCACGTGTCGGCCTTGTGCTCCGTCTCCGTGGCACGCTTCCGGACGACGCCATGGAACCTGACCGACTCGTGGGGAACCAATTCGTGGTGAAAGGGTCGATGTCATCC
Source organism: Thermoflexus hugenholtzii JAD2 (assembly GCA_945907765.1). Classification (GTDB taxonomy): domain Bacteria; phylum Chloroflexota; class UBA11872; order UBA12225; family UBA12225; genus UBA12225. The sequence goes on from CAMDTO010000153.1 coordinate 1,605, forward strand.
GTGGCTTGTCGAATACGCTCAAGTGCTGCGTCATCGGGTCACGGACTGCAGGAGGCTGTCACGCCCGTACAAACGTAACCGATACCAACAGTCACCCAAATACCCGCTACTCCAACTCCGCCCACCACGGTGACTGCGATATAGGGTTCTACGATGGTGCCGACGGTTGAACCCACCGTGACGCGTGCCGTGCGCCCGACGCCATCTGGATCAACTGCCGGCATGCGCGCAGCGGGCGCCAGCATCCAGATCGAGCAGGTCGCACCCATAGGTGGCATTGAGCAGGTCGTGGTGGTGAACCGGGGTTCCGCGCCTCAGGACCTTGCGGGTTGGACCTGCGCCCGGCATCTTCGACGGGTTCCTATCCCATGCCATCAGGGCTAGTGATCGAACCGTGCACCTCGATTACCTCTCCTGAACAACGCAAACGTGCCAACCGATCCCGGCCCACGACGGATCATGCTCGGTCGGCGGAGTCTCTGGCCCGATAGTGGTGGCGCTGTCGTCGTGCTGGATCGTGACGGGATTGAAGTCCACCGATGCACCCAGCCGTGACGGGCGTGGGACCGACGGATAAAGAAGCGGTCTGGCCGATGGCACACTTCAAGGCATGACGAACCCCGAACGGGAGACGCCTTCGCTGCCCTCCGGGCACGATGGCCGTCCCGTGGAACACTCGCGCGGAGACCGGGCGTACTCGACGTCACGCAGCGGGCGCATGCGCCTCGATGTCGCAGTCGTCGCACGAGGTCTCGAAACGACCAGGGAGCGTGCCAGACGCCTGATCGTCGCCGGGGAAGTCACGGTCAATGGCCACCGTGCGACCGCACCTTCAACCCCGACACCGGCAGGCGCGATTATCGAGATAACGAACCCACACAAGTATGTTGGACGCGGTGGCCTCAAGCTGGCGTACGCCCTTGATGCCTTCTCCATTGATCCGGCAGGCCGAGTAGGTGTGGACATCGGAGCCAGCACCGGGGGGTTCACCGATGTCATGCTGCAGCGAGGGACTGCCCGCGTCTATGCGATTGACGTAGGTCATGGCCAACTCGCATGGACACTCCGCAACGACCCCCGAGTGGTTGTCATGGAAGGGGTAAACGCCCGGTTCCTGCACGGTCCGACGCCGGGGCCAGCTAGTGAACAAGCTCCTCCTGGGACCACCATGCTTGCGGAAATGGGTTCAATCGTGACGATTGACGTCGCCTTCATTTCATTGACCTTGATCCTCCCAGCGGTTACGCGCGTCCTGGCCCCTCACGGAGACGTCGTGGCACTTGTGAAACCGCAGTTCGAGGCGGGTGCGTCACAAGTGGGAAAGGGTGGCGTGGTGCGCAACCCAGCGGTTCACCGCACAGTCCTGGGCACGGTCGCCCACGCCGCGGTGGGCTTAGGCCTCGTTCCCCAAGGACTGATCGCATCACCAGTTCGCGGTCAAGCCGGGAACGTGGAGTTCCTGCTATGGCTCCGGAGCGCGACCGACAATCTGCATCCGGTTGGGACGACCTTTGAGTGGGAGCGGGCAGTCACCCTCGCACTTGCCGGACCGGCACAGGATCACTAGCACCTGCCCATAAGCGGTCAGAATGCGTGGATGTGTTCAACTTCGTAGGATCCAAGCGCCGCGTCGGCGTCCCTCTCAATGAAGTCAATTACCGACTGAACCATCCGGCTTGTCTGGGCCGCGTCGGTCGAGACCACCGCAAACCCAAGTACGGCCCGTTCCCAGTCGTCGTGATCGTCAACTTCGGCAATCGCAACATTGAACCGTTGTCGCACATGGGCTACCAGAGGACGGATCACCGAACGCTTGCCCTTGAGTGAGCCGTTGTCTTCCAGCAGCAATTCGAAACGGCACACCCCGATGACCATGCGCCAAGTCTATCGACGCAAGACACGAAGAGTTCCTCTCGTGTTTGTGCCAGTCTGACACGGTGCACCAGTTCCTTCCTGGCCAACAAATTGGCAAGCATTCGGGCGCAGACATGGTGCTAAACTGGCCTGACGCCTTCTCACTGAGCGCGCGGATTGCGCAGGGGGGCGAAGTCCGCGATCCAAGGGTCACGCGGTCAACGGCAACGGATCCGGGGGGTTGAGATGCTGTCCCGCTTCCTTGGAGAGGCCATCCGGTTCACGATGCGCGTGACGGTCGCGGTCGTGCTTGCGGGCGTGATCGAACGACTGCCATGGCCGGAACCGGACCGCGGGACCTTCGCGTTTGTCCTCGGTGGCGCGCTCTCAGCGGTCATCACCATTCTTATTGGAATACTGCTCTACAACACGTTCTATCCCGGGACGATCCAGACGGGACGTCCTGCCGATAGCGGTATTTCGCGAACACGATGGTGGAGCGTGGGACCAGTGAACCGGGACGATGGGCGATGACATCGACACCTCTCACACCCACAGAACTGCACCTCGATGAGACAATGCTCGCTGAACTGCTTGGGATCCGGTTCAAGGACTTGGGTCACCTGACGGTCGCGCTGACCCATCGCTCATACTTGCACGAGAACCCATCAGACAAGCCAGAGGCTTGCGTGTCCAATGAACGGTTCGAGTTCCTTGGTGATGCAATCTTGCAATTCGTTGTTTCAGACATGCTTATAAAGCACTTTCCGGACGCGCCGGAAGGTCAACTCACTGCCCTGCGTGCCCTCATGGTCTCCACGACCGGTTTGGCGATGGTCGCTGAGGGAATCGGCCTGGCCCGGTTCGTCCGAGCAAGCCGCGGTGAGGGCACGCTTGATGGTCGCGGGCGACCCCGGATCCTTGCTGGAACCGTGGAGGCAATCGTCGCGGCCGTCTATGTAGATGGCGGGATGCGATCGGCGCGGGCCATCGCCCGACGCCTCCTTGAACCCCGGCTTACGGAGATTACCCTTGAGCTGCAATCGGCAAATGTGAAGGGACGACTCCAGGAACTGGTCCAGGCGACAAATGGTCACACGCCAAAGTACGTGGTGGTGACGCGAGACGGACCGGTGCACGCCGAACGTTTCGGCGTCGAAGTGCGGATAGGCGATGACGTCCTCGGCTACGGCGAAGGCACTGGGAAGCGAGCTGCCGAACAGGCCGCCGCAAGGGATGCGCTTGCCAGCTTGGAACGCTGACGTGTGCCTCAGCGCGCGCCCAATAGTGCCGGAAACCACGGTGATTGTGGACATGCGTCGCCGTGCCGAATGACGTCCCCAGACCGTTCTAAGATGGCTATGCGCATGCACCGCCGGCCGAACGCTTCGACGATCCCACCCGGCATGGTGGAACCGCGGCGATGTCGTCCGGATCGCCCCTCCGTGGTAACTGAAATCTGTCCCGTTCTTTCCTCTTTTGACTCGGCCCTCGTTCGGTACGGCTCGGGCTGTTCTCTCACTGGTTTGCCCTGCAAGGGCGGGGTCGCAAGTCCGAAAGTGACCGCTGAGACCCGACGCAGGCAAACGGTTGGCGCGACAGCGGGAAGACCGGCGTGAAAAGGTGGTTCTCGGGCGGAGGCCGCAACGCCGCCGTGCCACTTGGGGACCGGTATCTCCTTGGCGAGGCAATCGGCACCGGTGCAATGGCCGAAGTCTTCATTGCGCACGACACGACGCTTTCCCGCGACGTTGCGGTCAAGATCCTTCGCACCCAGTACGCCTCGGAACCTGAGTTCCTCGAACGGTTCAGGCGTGAGGCGACCCTCGCTGCTTCAATGTCCCATCCAAATCTCGTGCAAGTGCATGACCTTGGCGGTCTCGGGACGCTGGTCGGGGACCGGCCTTTCATCGTAATGGAACTCCTGCCGGGCAGGACCCTCGCCGACCTGATCGCAAAAGGCCCAGTCGCGATTGACACCGCGATCATCTTGACCATCGAGATCGCAGCGGGAATGGCCTTCGCACATCGCAAGGGGCTGATTCACAGAGATCTCAAACCCCAGAACATCCTTCTAACTGAAGAGGGCCATGCCAAGATTGCCGACTTCGGCCTTGCGCAGGCGGGGACCGGCAGCCAGTACACGCAACCCGGCACCGTCTGGGGGACCGTTCAATACCTCTCTCCGGAACAGGCACAAGGCGAGTCGGCCGGTCCTCACAGTGACATCTACTCACTCGGGATCATCCTCTATGAACTGCTAGCCGGCCGGCCACCGTTCGAGGGAGACACCCCCGCGTCGATCATGATGAAGCACGTGTATGAAACACCGCGGACGCTCGGGTCGATCCGGTCGGCGTTCTCGGGATCGCTCGAAACGCTCGTCACCCGTGCCCTTGCGAAAAACCCGTCTGCCCGATTAGAGTCGATGGAAGCGTTCGCCATCGCGCTGAAGCAACTCAGGCAAGGCAGTTCAAGGGTGAACGACGCGTCACCCAACGTCACGAACCGGAGCGGGAGCGACGACGCGACGACGCGGGCAGTTCCGGTATTGGGAGCAGGATCGGGCCTGGGGCCGAACCCGCGCGCCGACCGGTCCGAACCGCCCTCAGGATTGGCGGGGTGGGGTACCGGTGGCAAGCCCACACGCGGTGACACCACCCGCGTCGTCTCGACAGTTGGTGCAGGGCAACGGGGCGGAACTACCAGCCCGCGACCGTGGAAGGACACCAGTGGCACCGGCAAACCGGGCGTGCAAGCGGCTACAAAGGGACGGAATGTTGCCAACCCGCCCCGGAAGAGCGGCATGGCGCTGCGGACGCGGGTGCTCATTGCGGGCGGGATTCTTGGCTTCTTTGCGCTCATGGCCGTCGGTGCGTTCACGGCGAGGACGTTCAGTTCAACCGCCGCCTTCGCGACTCCCATCGCCCTACCAACCGTGCCGGTCTTGCCACCACTTCCAACGCCAACCCAAGTGCCGTTGATCGCCCTCGCCACCGCTTCGCCGGCGACGGTTCTGGTGCCGGTCGTCACTGGAGACACCGTTGCACGGGCGCAGGAGCGATTGGTCGCGATTGGCTTGACGGTGATCCAGACCGAAGACTGGAACAAGGATGTCGCCGCCGGAATGGTTGCCACCCAGGATCCAGTCGCCGGAGCGGCAATCGAACGCGGAAAACCGGTCGCCCTATCCGTGAGCCGAGGTGCACCACGGGTCACCGTTCCGAACATGATCAGCAAGACCGGGACACTCGCGCGCGAGGAGCTCGTAAAACTCGGTCTCAAGGTCGAGGTCGTGGAAGAGTTCAGCACCATCGCATCGACTGGGGTGGTGTTCGACCAACAGCCACGAAGTGGCGATGTCGAAACGTCGCAGACCATAACGATCCGTGTCAGCCGCGGACGGGACCAAATCAAGGTGCCCCGGGTTGTGGGAATGGTGGCCGATATTGCCCGCCGGACACTCGAGCGCGAAGGGTTCCGGGTGTCGGTCAGCGACGAACCCTTCACTGGGGTCGACCCGGACGTCGTTTTCGCTCAGGAACCCCAAGCGGACAGCGCAGCCGATCGCGGGGCACCTGTCCAAATCCGCGTTCGCCGCGTGTTCGGAACACCGACAAGCCTGCCAGCCGGGTCGACCACGCCCGGTGCCACTGGGACACGGACCACCGGGTCTCCCACCATCACCCCACGCCCAGTCACAACGCCGGGCGCGCCGTCGATCATGACACCAGTCGTGGGAGATTCACGTCTCGCCCCAATGGCAACGGTAGCCGGCACGAGTGGCGCATCCGCGACGCCGGACCCCCGCTTGGTCCAAGCGTATGCCACGAT
>CAMDTO010000154.1 GCA_945907765.1 Thermoflexus hugenholtzii JAD2
CCTGCTGTCCCTCGCACTGGTGAAGACGGGGAGACAGAGGTCGCACCCCGTGAGGCCCTGTTCACCGTGACCCTTCACGAGTTGCGGAAACAGTCGCTGCCGGTCGTTGACGATGAGTTCGTCAAGTCGGTGAGTGAGGGTCAGTTCGAGACACTCGATGCCCTGCTTGCGGATATCCGGGCCCGCCTGACGGTTGAGTCCATTCGTAACGCGCGTAGCCGGACCGAAAACAAGGTCGTCGATGCAGCAATCGCGGGCGCGACGTTCGAGATTCCAGCGCGCCTCATCGAACTCGAGGCTCACTACCTTGAGGATGAGGAACGCGAGTCGTTTTCCAGGCGCCGTATGACGATCGAACGATACCTCCAGGTGACGGGACAGACCCAGGAAAGTTGGCACGCCCAACTTCACGAGGCGGCTGAACGACAGATCAAGGCGCGAACCTTGCTTGACGCGATTGTAGAACGTGAAGGCCTTGTGGTTGACACGAGCGAAGTCGACCGGGAAGTAGCCGAGACCGTTGCGAGGTACCCGACCGACGCCGCACGTGTCCGCAAGGAGCTGAATGGTGCCGATTCGCGGCGACGCATGAGCACAAGCATCCTGCGTCACAAGGCGATAGAGAAACTGGTAGGTTATGTAGGTGGGTATCCCGAACCGACGGCATTGACCAAGACCGAACTTACGGACGGTCAAAGCCATTCGGAATCTGAAGAGACCCCCTCGGAGTAGAACTCCGTTTCCCACATGTCATCGGACGCTGCGTCTTGAACGTAGCGTGAGGCATGCCAGCAACGGGTGTGTAGGAGACAAGCGTTCATGGCCATCATTCCTTACGTGATCGAGACCACACCGCGCGGCGAACGCGGGATGGACATCTACTCACGGTTACTCCGGGATCGCATCATCTTCGTCGGGTCGGCAATCGACGAGCAGATAGCCAATCTCCTCGTCGCTCAGTTGCTCCTTCTGAAGTCCGAGGATGCTGACAAGGACATCCAGATCTACGTCAATTCGCCCGGAGGCAGCATCTATGCTGGCTTGGCGATTTACGACACTATGCAGTACATCACGAGTTCTGGCAAGTGCAAGATCTCAACGATCTGTTATGGCATGGCGATGAGTTTCGGCACTGTCCTTCTTGCCGGTGGGACGAAGGGAATGCGCTACGCATTGCCCAACTCCACCATTCACATGCATCAGCCCTGGGCCCAGGGCAGCCGCGGTGGCCAGGCGAGTGATATCGAGATCGAGGCACGCGAAATCTTGCGTCTGCGCAGCCGCCTGAATGACATCCTGTCTGGTCACACTGGCCAGCCGCTGGAACGCATCCAGCGCGACACCGACCGTGACTATTTCATGACAGCTGATCAGGCTGTGCAATACGGGATCATCGACGGCGTGATTGCCAGCAATGCGGTTGAACTTCCAAAGGCGACGGACGAATCCTCGGCCGCCTGACGGCCGGTTTGACATTGGAGCCATGACCCCCGGAGTGGTCCGGGGGTCATTTCTTCTTCACGTCGGTGCCATCTTTGCGGCACGCATCGAAGACCGGACCCCGGCGGTCTCGAGCGCACCGTCGCCCGCAGGAACGCATACCGGGTTCGGCACTAAACAGGAACGTAAGGATCGGGAATGGCGAACCAACGGAACGGTCGACTGCAATACCGTTGTTCATTCTGCGGCAAGACGCAGGAACAGGTTCGTCGTCTCATTGCCGGCCCCGGTGGTGTCTACATTTGCGACGAGTGCATCGAACTCTGTCGCGAGATCATTGAGGAAGAATCCGCCCACCCTGAAGCAAAGGCAGGCGCACCAGCGTCAAGGGTGCCCACTCCCAAGCGGATCTATGAACTTCTCAATCAGTATGTGATCGGGCAGGACCGGGCCAAAAAGGTCCTCTCCGTCGCCGTCTACAACCACTACAAGCGCATTGGTGCGAACGTTCAACTTGACGATGTCGAGTTGCAGAAGAGCAACATCCTGCTTGTTGGACCCACTGGGTCTGGCAAAACGTTGTTGGCCCAGACCCTAGCGCGCATCCTGGATGTTCCGTTTTGCATTGCTGACGCGACCGCCCTCACCGAAGCCGGATACGTCGGTGAGGATGTAGAAAACATTCTGCTCAGGCTGATCCAGGCGGCCGATTTCGATGTCGCGCGTGCTGAGCGCGGGATCGTCTACATCGACGAAATCGACAAGATTGCGCGCAAGTCGGACAATCCTTCGATCACCCGGGACGTGTCAGGTGAGGGTGTCCAACAGGCGCTGCTGAAGATCATCGAAGGCACGGTGGCCAATGTTCCGCCTCAAGGCGGACGGAAGCATCCGCATCAGGACTTCATCCAGATAAACACCCAGAACATCCTGTTCATCTGCGGTGGAGCGTTCGAAGGGTTGGAACGGATTATCGGGTCGCGGGTGGGATCTTCGCGCGCGATCGGTTTCAAGTCCACGCCGGCTGAGAATGCCGATACCGGTGACGGATCCCTGTTCCGCCACATCATGACGGATGACCTGCTCAAGTTCGGGCTAATCCCGGAATTTGTCGGTCGGTTGCCGGTTTCGGTGTCGCTCAAGTCGCTCGCACATTCCGACTTGATCCGCATCCTCACTGAACCGAAGAACGCCATCATCAAGCAGTATCAGAAGTTCTTCTCGATTGACAAGGTCGACCTGATCTTCACCCCTGAAGCACTCGAGGGTGCCGCGGATCTGGCACTCAAGCAGCGGACTGGTGCCAGAGGACTTCGCACGATCATCGAGGAAGTCCTGCTTGACGTGATGTATGAGGTCCCGTCACGGGGAGACATCAAGCGAATCACGGTCACTGCGGACACGATTGCCGGGCTTCAGGAGCCTGAGTTGGAGTTCCGTCTAGATGTCCCGCCCGTGCTTACTGAAAAGTCAGCCTAGCGATCTTCCGGAGGCACGGAAGTCACTGGCACTGGCCGGGCTGCGTGTGCCTCAGCCTTGCCTGATTGCCTCCGAACCCAGTCAGGGCACGGAGAGCATTCGGTCAAGCGCGATACGGGCCCATTGGGCAACCGTCTCGTCGACTTGAATTCGATTGACCACATTGCCTGAGACAAGGTTGTCGAGCGCCCACGCAAGATACGCCGGGTGAACGCGATACATGGTGCTACACGGGCACACCACTGGGTCCAGGCAGACAACGCGCTTGCCCGGCAATTCGGACTGAAGCCTGTTCACGAGGTGAATTTCGGTGCCGACTGCCCAAGACGTGCCTTCCGGAGCCCCAGTAACCACCTTGATGATGTACTCCGTAGATCCAACGTAATCGGCGCGATCCACGACCTCCCGTGGGCATTCGGGATGCACAATGATGTTGACGTTCGGGTCTGATGACCTCGCAGCAGTAATCTGTTCGGGACGGAAACGACCATGCACCGAGCAGTGGCCTCGCCAAAGGATGACCCGCGAGCGCTCAATCGCGTCCAGTGCCTGGCCTCCGAGGTACGCGCCAGGCGTCCATAACGCCATTTCCTCGATGGGGATGCCCATTGCAAGGGCCGTGTTCCGGCCAAGATGCTGATCAGGGAAGAACAGCACACGGCGCCCACGCTCAAAAGCCCAGTTCAGCACCGAACGAGCGTTGGAACTGGTGCACACAATCCCACCATGGTGCCCGCAAAACGCCTTGAGGGCAGCCGCCGAGTTCATGTAGGTGACGGGAATGATCCCGTGGTCATCCCCAAGTTCCGACGTCAGTTGGTCCCAACACGCCAACACATCATCAGTGGACGCCATGTCTGCCATCGAACAACCCGCGGACAGGTTTGGCAGGATGACCTGCTGGTCCGCGCCAGACAGGATGTCGGCACTCTCGGCCATGAAATGGACGCCGCAGAACACCAGGTGAGACGCGGTGGGCCTCGCTGCGGCCAGCTGGGACAACTTGAAACTGTCCCCCCGGGCGTCGGCAAACTTGATGATTTCATCGCGTTGGTAGTGGTGCCCGAGTATGAACAATCGGTCGCCGAGCAATGCCTTTGCGCGATAGATCCGGGCGTCCAGGTCCTCGGGAGCCATGTGGATGTATTCAGGGGGAAGTGGCGCCTGGACGGTCGATATTGCTTGACCGGCTGCCCGAAGGCGTTCGGTGAACAGGTCTGCGTAGCTGTATTCGTAGCCACACGCCTCGTCGCCGGCGGGGACTATCGGGATTGCCCCCAGTTCTTGGGCGCCGACAACAAGCACACCAGTTGGGCTGGCGACGGTGACGGGGTCCGCTGACATTCGCGTAGGCGTCCTTACTCAATAGCCGTTGACCTTGTGAAACTTTTCACAAGACACTGTATCCTATATGTTAGCACTCGTACGGACTCCGTGTATCAGGATCTGGCGACCTGCCTGACTGAAAGTGGTCCGTTGGGGTATCGTGCGTGCGCACAGTCGCCACGAAACCGGGTAAATGGATCAATAGAGAAGGCGCCAAATGTCGGATGTGAAGCAGGCATTCCGCGAGGTGATGAGCCGGTGGGCGACCGGTGTGACGGTCGTTGGCGCAGGTCACGACGGCCGCTATGTTGGCCTCGTAGCGAGTTCTTTCACGTCGGTTTCGGCCGACCCGCCAACCATCCTGGTCTGTGTCGATCAGCGGTCAAGGTCACTCGATGCCATTGAGGCATCAGGCGCTTTTAGCGTGAACGTCCTCACACAGGATCAGCAACGGGCCTTCAGGGTCTTTGCTGGCATGGAGGGTTCGATTGAGGACAAGTTCGCAGCCTCAGGCGAGCCCGTTGAACCCGGCAAAACCGGGTCGCCGGTAATCAGGAACAGTCTCGCATGGCTTGATTGCCGAGTGGTGGCAAGACACCCGGGCGGTACAACCCACGTGATCCTGGTTGGTGAAGTCGTCGAGTGTGGCGCCGAACACGCGTTATCCGCACACCCGCTCGTCTATTTTTCCCGCGCGACGCATCGCCTCGCGACGCAATGACCGACCACGCCTAATTGGGTGGGTCTAGGCAATCGTCGCCAACCGGCGAAGGACCGCAAGGTTCTCGGCATCTGGGCCTTCGCCACTGATACCGGGTACTTCCATGATCCAGGGAATGTCTCGGAGCCGGGGATGAGCCAGCATGCGTGCAAAAGCCGCCTCGCCAATTTCCCCCATCCCAATGTTCTCGTGGCGGTCTTTCTGGGATCCGAGCGGAGCCTTTGAATCGTTCGCGTGAATTGCGACGATCCTGGTAGCTGGCAGGTGCAGGTCGAGGTCCGCAATCGTCGCGATGAGCCCGTCCTCAGAAGCGAGGTCGTACCCACTGCCAAACAGGTGTGCGGTGTCGAGACAAATCGCGAGGGATGGGTGCGTACCTGCCTGAGCGATGATTGCGGCAAGTTCGGCGAACGTCCGGCCGATCGTCTTGCCTGCACCGGCACACGTCTCAAGCGCAATCAGCGGTCGATCCTCGAGTGATTCCGTGCGTTGGAGTGCGGTCCGCAGCGCCAACGCACATCGGGACACGGCTTCATCAACGCCAAGGGTCACGCCGGACCCGGGATGGATAACCACGGCCGTCGCGCCGATGATGGCACCGACTTCAAGGTGTTCGATGAGCGCATTGATGGATTTTTCATGCAGGGCGTCATCCGGGGACGCGAAGTTCATCAGGTAAATGCCATGGGTGACGACTGGCGAGAGATCGAGGTCGATACACCCTTGCCGAAATTTCGAGATGACCGCATCTTTCGGTCGACTTGCCCGCCACGAGGTTGGATTGTGTGACCACACCTGGATTGGGCCCCCTGGGGCTCCGTCGACCCCAAGTCCAACACGACGGGCACTCTCGATCGCTCCGCTTATGCCGCCGTTCAGGTGCGCGCCGAGGCGCGGTCCGCCGCCGATGGTTGCCTGCATTGCGTACACTCACTCCGGGTTCGGGGAAGGGTTGATCCCCTTGGCGCCCACCAGTATTGAACGAGTGAGCTAGGGAGACGGGCCATGCCAAGTGCCGGAAGTGAACCGTTTGTTCGTGTGGATGCTGCTCGCGCGAAGGAACTCATCGCCGAAGGCGTGCACATCATTGACGTCCGAGAGGCACGGGAAATCGCACAGGATGGCAAGATCGTAGGGTCAAGGCTTGTGCCACTGAACACGTTCCTCGCGAACCCCACAAGCCACCTTGATGGCGACAACATCCTGTTCTATTGCAAGGCGGGCGTGAGAAGCGCGATCGCGTGCGAAATGGCGGCTGCGGTCGGAATGAAGACCCTCTACAACCTTGAGGGTGGTGTTGACGTGTGGCGCAAGGCTGGCAACCACGTCGAGTACGCCTAATTCCAAATGGGGTCATAGGAAAACGGCTGGGCCGTGGCACCTAGCCGGACCCATGATCCAGGATCTCATCTGATGTCTTCGCAACCGACTTCCCTGCGGGTATGCGTAATTGGCTTGGGCCTGATTGGTGCATCAGCAGCCGCGGTTTGGAAACACGCTGGCCACTTGGTGACCGGATGGGGGCCCCGCCTCGCGACGCGAGAGACCGCCCTCGCCAGAGGGTTCGTCGATGCGGCGCCTGGAACCCTGGCGGAGGCAGTTGCCAAAGCCGACGTGGTGGTCCTGGCACCACCTGTCCTGGCCATTCGGCAGCTTCTCCGGGATATCGCACCCCACTTGGCGGCAGGAACCGTGGTCACCGACGTGGCGTCGACGAAAGTGTCGGTCGAGGAGTGGGCGCGAGACATTCTGCCCTCCGACGTGGAGTGGGTCGGGGGTCACCCGATGGCCGGGCGGGAGACTGCCGGGATTGAGTACGCGGATGCTTCCCTCTTCCGCAACCGCGTCTGGGTTGTGGTTCCTTCAATCGCTGCGGGAAGATCGTCGGTAGATCGCGTTGTCCGCTTGGCCACGGATGCCGGATCGAAGGTCATTACGATGAAGGCTGATGATCACGACATGGCGGTAGCTCAGGTAAGCCATGTGCCGTTCATGATCTCAACCGCGCTCTCCGAGGCGGTCATTGGAAACACCAGGTTTGGGGAATGGGCGCCAGTCGCGGCAACCGGCTTGCGGGACACCACTCGTCTTGCAAGCGGCGACGCCACGATGCACCGGGACATCTGCGTCACGAACCGCGACAACATCGCACAGGGTCTCGAACAGGTGTCGGCGGTTCTGTCCGACCTTGCGAGACAGATCCGTGAACTGCCGAACCCGGCAACGGCTCTCGGCACCAAAGAACTCGACGTTCTCGACCAAACGTTCCGGCGCATC
>CAMDTO010000155.1 GCA_945907765.1 Thermoflexus hugenholtzii JAD2
TGACAGGTCCCGGCTGGTCGGTGGCGGACGTTCCCGGTCCCCGTGCGGGTACCGGCACGGGGACAATGCGTCGACGGACCATGATGTCTCCTTGCCCGGCCAGTGTGGCCGGTGCGCTGGCGACTGTCCACTATTTGGGTGCAAGTCCAATTCCTCAGGACTGCGCCGACCACCATCCACCGGCTACGAAAGATCATCGCGCCACGCGCACGGTCATTCCAGACCAGCGACCACAGGATCCACCCACCAAGGAGCAGGAGCGTCACCCCCACCACGCGTTCCATGGTCGGGTCGACCCAGTCCGGTACCAGTTGCCCAATGGTCAGCGCCGCCGTCAAGAGAACCACTACCGACACCGCATGCCCAAGGGCGTACATGGGGGCCAAGCCGATGGCGCGCCGCGTCACGCGTCCCGATTCCGGTGCGATGCCGGTTTCGCCAGGTCGGAACCGCCGGGCATCGTTGGTGACGGTGCCAGTGATGTCCGTTATCGCCGCGATGTGATCCCAGTCAATCCCGTGGCGGATCCCGAGGGTAAGCGCCGTACCAAGCAGGCCCGGACTGCCCCCGGAAAGCACAAGCGCATCACCGGGCATCCTGCGCCGACCCTCTCCCGCCATGCACAACCGGCATTACCCCGGGATCAGGAGTGGCCAACCCTGGGCCAGAATGATGGTAGCTGCCCGGATCCACCTGCCTCCGTGACGCAAGCCCCGTGCAAGACCGAGTCGATGCGGGGCCATGACGCAGCAATCACGAGAATACATGCCCAGCTGCGTAGCGGGATGGGTGTGTCACGAGCCACGGGGCAGAACGGCCGTCCACGCGAACCGCACCCGTGCGTCATCGGATATGCCGGTACGCCGGATGATCGCCTCCACCTGCCAATCCCCAGCCATCGTCACCGGGAATGACGCCCCGGGGATGCCGGTCACGTCGTCAGCCGTGCAGGTCACCTGGATGGTGCCAATGCCGGACACCGGAGGCACGAACGAAAGGATCACCCGTGCCACGGCGTCCGAAGTCGCGCCAGTCGTCACCACCGACCATTGGGTTCCCCCACCTGCATCGGTCACTGGCGAGAGTTGGACCGAAAGATCCGCAGGCATTGCCGAGGTGACTGGTCTGGTGTCGGACGAAAGCGGGAATGCACCTCCGACAACCAGTCCGTAGAACCCGAGCAGTTCGTGGCCATCCTCGGCCGACACCGCCACCCACGCAACGGTGTAGAGACCCAGCGCGACGGGGGGAACGGTCAGCACGATGCGCGTGCGGTCAGCCGGAGCATAATCACCGGTCACCCCATCGACTGGAAGCCCGCGCACGTCAAGCAGGCGCGCGCCAGACCCACGGTCAAGCGAGCCAGAAAACGTCAGCACCAACTGTTCCGGCAATGTCTCGACCGGCCCGGCAGGTGGATCGGCCTTCTCGAGGTTGCTGTGCGCCAACGCGATGCCAGCCGATGCCAGAAACGTACTGGTCGACATACCCGCCACCCCGGCAAGTGTCAGGATGCGACCAGTTGAGCGTCGTGTCCACGTCTTTCGGTCCATCATTCCACTGCCCTCGCGCAATCCGGTGATACCAACGAACGTAGTGGCACTCGCGACCTCAAGGATGTGCCACCCATGGCCAAGCAGATATCAAACCCTAGTGGCTGTGCGGTGCGTCCACATCATGGTCCCCGCCCATCTCGCCAAGCCAGGCATAAACCTTCTTGGAAAGATCGTGGGCGCCGTCATGCACCGCCTTCGCCGGGTCAGTCGCCGCCGATGCATTACCCGCCGCAATCGCGGCACTCAGTGCCTTCAGGTTGCCTGCTAACGCGTGAGCATCTTCTCGCAGGTCCGCTGGCCACTTCACCGCAGCGGTGATCGCCTTCGCCTGGTTCACCTTGCCGATGCTTCCGGCGGGGAATTCACCACCGGCGATGGCCGTGTCAAGACCGTGGAAACCAGCACCATCCAGGAACGAGATGGCCGCCACGACCTGCCCAATCGCGGCCGCGTCAGTCAGTTCGGCAGCCGCCATCGGCACATCTGTCAGGTTCACAACCGGTGCGGGGTTCGCATCGGCCGGGGCGTTTGCCCACTCCACCACACTGCCGTCCGAGTAGGTCTGGTAGGCCTTGAACGTCAGGGACCCACCCTTGCCGTTCTTCCCCTGGAACATGAAGACACCCAGTTCGTCCGAGGCGATTGACCCACCCGACCACGTCACTGAGGTGATCCGGCCGGTCGCGTCCTTCTCGACGTCGCGCTTCCAACCCGGCGCCGGCGCGAACCGCGAGACGTCAACCCCTTCCGGGAACGCGAGTTTCACCTTGACGGTCGGGATCGGCTTCTCGGTGGGAACGCGCACGGTGTACAGCTCATAGGCGTTCGCCGGGCTCTGGTTCGGCACCACGGTGACATGCGCATTCGAGATCTGCACCCCGATCAGCATCCCCACGGTTGCCGCCACTGTCGTGATCGCCAGCTTTGCGCGATCGATCGTCCCCAGTCGTGTTCTCATCCTGCCCTCTCCGGTGCCTTCATCCCGACGCCCATGGCACGGATGACTGTCTTGCACCATCAAGCATCGTCGTTTCCCGAGGGTCTGCCAAGGCCCAAACAAGGACTACATGCCGACCGACCGGGTCACGAATGGACTATCAACAGGGCAACATGCTCCCTATCCCGTCGCAAGAGCCACGCGCAGGGGTGAGCCGACTTCCCTCTCCCGTCGCACCGGGGGAGGGGCTGGGGGTATTGCTGCACCACGGTCCGCGGGCGGCGCGCCCTACCCGGTGAAACCGAACAGGTGCGCCGGGGTCTCCCAGAGGACGGCATGGCGTTGCGCCGCCGTCAGGGGCAGGTCCTTTTCCACATAGGCCAGGGCGTCAGCCAATGGCACCAGACGGCCACTACCCGGGAAGCCAGTGCCCCACATCATCCGGTCCGCGCCGAATGCTCCCACAAGCTTCGTGATGAATGCATGGGTGTCCGGCCATGGATAGCCCTGCTTCGAGGCAATCTGGTAGTCGCCAATCTTGGCGTGCACACCCGGGAAGTCGGCAAGACGCAGGATTGGGTCGAACGATGCGTGGGGTGACGCCTCGGTGACATCCGGCTTGCCGATGTGGTCGATGATGACCCGCACCCCCGGATGACGCGCGATCATGCGGGCAAGGGCCTCACCGTGGCGAGGCCACATGTGGAACTGCAGGATTGCGCCGGTTTCGCGCGCAACCTCCCAGAGGGGATCATTCTCCGGCCCATCGACCCACCACGCACCACGTGCGTCGCGGTCGTAGAACAGCGGATGGAACCGCACCCCGGCAAGCCCCCGCGCCATCCAGTGACGCAGGTCGGCAGCGTTCGTCGGCGACACCGGATCCACCAGACCGATCCCGGCGAACCGCCCGGGGTGTGCCTCCAGGCATTCGATGACGTACGTGTTGTCCCACCCGAACGCACTGCTTTGCACCAGGACCGAGTGCGCAATGCCGTACCCATCCATGTCCCCGAGAAGCCACTCGACCGGTGCCGGACCCTTGGGCCATGCAATCTTGGCACCCGAGGCGGGTTGGTGTCCTGGCTTGTCATCAAGTGCCCAGACGTGCACGTGGGTGTCAATTACCCGCGTGCCATCGGGACGGACAGTCGCCGGATGGTTGCCAGTCAGTGGCGCGGTCAAGTCGGTCATCGTTCTTCTCCTCGCCCCCGATGGGCAGTGAACCACTGGTGCCAGTGCGACGTGGGTGCACGCCTGACCCGATGATGGAGTGGGCCAAGCGAAGCACCAATCTACCCGATGCCGCCTCAGACCGATCCGGTATCCATCGCACCCATGAAGTGGCGCCGGCACAGCGAGACGTAGCGGTCGTTCCCGCCAATCTCCACCTGTGCCCCGGCGCGTTCGACGGTCCCGTCAGGATCGACACGCACCACCATCGTCGCCTTGCGTCCGCAGTGGCAGACGGTCTTGATCTCGCCAAGCGTGTCCGCCCACGCCAGGAGTTGCGCACTTCCCTCGAAAAGCCTCCCGAGGAAGTCGGTGCGGAGTCCATAGCACAGGACCGGGATGTTCAGTTGGTCGACAACCCGTGCCAACTGGCGCACGTGGTCGGGTGTGAGGAACTGGGCTTCGTCGATGAAGACACACGCAACCGGAGACGCCGCGTGGTCATCACCGATCTCCGCAAAGAGGTCGCCACCCGGCACGAAGTGGCGGGCCTCGGCACTGATCCCAATCCGCGAAGCCACCAAACCGTTGGCACGGTCGTCCAGTCGCGACGTGTAGACGAGGGTCCGCATCCCGCGCTCACCGTAGTTATAGGACGCCTGCAGCAATGCGGTGGATTTCCCCGCATTCATCGTCGAATAGTAGAAATACAGCTTGGCCATCGTGCCGTTCCAGTCTCCCCACCCCCTGGGTTTCGCGTGCAGGGGGGAGGATGATGCCCTCCCGGAAATGGAGCGGAGCGCCCAAATAAAAGGGGTTCGCAGGGTGGCGATGCGAGGACGCCATCCTGGTCTAGCCCGCCGTGCGGTCCAGGACCTCCTGTCCGGCCCGCCGGGCATTCTCCAGGGCATCCTTCACTGGCATCTCGCCCTTCCACAACGGGCCGAGTTCCTTGTTGACTGCCCCGTTGTAGTCCACGATCAGGCCGTTGTCGGGCAGGAAGAACGGCGACGCCTCGGTGAACGCCTTGGCAAAGACCTTGAACGCGTCATCGGCCGCCACCTTGGGATCGGTCCATGTGTCCATCCGTGCACCGGGCGCGAAGCCATAGTCGAACCACCCAAGACTGACTTCCTTGGAGACGATGTACTGCACCACCTCGAAGGCGTTGTCGGGCGCCTTGCTTGCCGCGTTCTGCGAGGCACTGTCGACGCCGGTGAAGAACCCGCGCCCCTGCGGGCCCTTCGGTCCCATCACGACCTTCCACCGTACACCCTGCGCCTGCTTGCGGAGACCGTTGATCACACCGAAGTTCGTCCACATTGCGGCTACTTGCCCGCTGATGAAGTTCGCCTGGTCCGCACCCTGGAGGACACCCGGCGCCGGCGAGACCCGGTCGCGCGTGATCAGATTGGCGAGGATCTCGACGCCTGCGAGGGCCTCCGGCGCAGCAATGATCGCCTTCTTGCCGTCCTTGTCGATGATGTTCCCGCCAAAGGCGCGGGCCACCACCGTCAGGTGCTGAATGAGGGTGGCCGGGAACAGGGCCCACTGGCCTTCACCGCGCCGCGCCTGCACCTTGCGGAGCATCTCCTGCATCTGGCCGAATGTCCAGCTGGCCTCATCCGGTTCCTCGACACCTGCCTGCGCCCAGATGTCCTGATTGATGAAGAGGCCGCAGAACCCCGGGTGCGCGATGTGCGGAAGGCCGAATTGCTTGCCCCGGAACCGCAGGGTTTCGGTCGCCGCGGGATAAAAGACCGAGAGGTCTACCTTGTCGCGGGCGACTGCCGGTCCGAGGTCAGCAAGGAACCCGCGTGCCGCCATCTGGGAGAAGTTGCTGGTCGCCACCAGGCGCATCACGTCGCCGAGCGAGCCGGCCGCGCCAAGCGTGACCGCCGCCGGGACATTGTTCTGGTCCGGAGGCCACGCCTCGAAGGTGACCTTGGTCTTCCCGCCCCGGGCGTTGAACTTCTCCACGATCTTGGGCCAGTACTCGCCCTCGGCCCCGGCCGTCGATCCGTGCAACCGGATCTCCGCCACGGTCGCCGCCTTGGTGGGCACGGGTGTCGCCGCGGGTGCGGTCGTGGGAGGCGCCGCGGGCGCGGTCGTCGGGGCAGCCTTCGCTGCTGCCGTCGGCGCCACTGGCGCGGCCGGAGGCGCATCCCCGCCACAGGCGGCCAGCAGGGCGGAACCCGCCACACCAACGCCACCCAACGCCAGTCTTCCGAACCATTCGCGCCTGGTCGTGCCCGGCCTCGCCGTCACTCCGGCATCAGCCAGACCCCTCACCCCTTGATCGAATCGCTTCGCTGCCCGTCCGTCCATCGTCGCACCCTCCCGTTGTCGCCGGTACGGTACGTCTGCAAGGCGAGCACGTCAACCCCTAGCCCCTCTCCCGCGTAGCGAGGGTGGGGCTAGGGGTGGGGTTCATCTTCTCGGTGGGGTGGGCACAACTCCCCACAGGAGCGCTTGCGCCCTCCCCGGCTTCACCCCCCGACGGTCCTACCGGGCTGCGCCGGCCTTCGCGGCCTCCGGGACCTCGACCAGCTTGCCGGTGGCGACGTCGTAGATGAAGCCGTAGACCGGGATGTAGCCGGGGACCAGCGGGTGGTTCCGGATACGCGTCACGTCCTCAGCCACGCTCCGGGCGTTGTCCGAGAACGTCAGCCATTCGATGTTCCGGCCCTGATGGGAACCCGGGTAGGTGCCGTGGTCGTGCCATCCATTGGCATCGATGCTTGCGGTGTCCAGACTGCTCTCGAGCAGGCCGGAGATGATGTCGTTGGTGAACAACTCCATGCCGCAGTTGGTGTGGTGGATGACAAAGAACTCCTGGGTCCCGAGCAACTTGTGCGAGATGACCAGTGAGCGGATGGCGTCGTCGCTCGCGCGGCCACCGGCATTCCGGATGACGTGCGCATCTCCCTCGGACAAGCCGGCGTACTTGGCCGGGTCAAGACGCGCGTCCATGCAGGTCAGGATGGCGAAATGGCGTGCCGGGGGCAAGGGCAGGTGGCCCTTGTCGAAACCGGACACGTAGGCGTCATTGGCATGAATGACTTCGGAAAGGATCGCACTCATTCTGTTGGCTCCTCAGCCAGGTCCCCGGTATGCCGCCGCAATCAGGGAGGGCACACCGGCACCGGTTCATTCCGGCTTGAAGGCATCCACTACCCAGTGTTCGGACCTTCGCCATATTTGTAAATTATCTTAAGCAAGTTTGTCAAGTATTTTTTACGGGAAACGGCGGCGTAGTCGATACCGACGAGGGAAACAACGCAGCCATGGCGCCTACCTCGGGCATGGTCGCCCCGCGCGCCCATTCATGAGGGAGGCGCCTCCTCTTGGGAGACGGCCAGTCGAGGCACGTCTCCAACCCTTGATCACTCCGGATCAGGCCTGCCCGGCACCGTCCTCAGCGTCAAGCCAGTGCATCGCGGTCGTAATCAGCCACCGGTGCTGTTCCGGCGGATTGGCCACGCGTGCCCACTGGCGCAGAAGTGCCTCGCCTGACCGTCGTCCCGCAATTTCCTCGGTGATGGCATCGGGGTCCCAGCCATCCCGCACT
>CAMDTO010000156.1 GCA_945907765.1 Thermoflexus hugenholtzii JAD2
ACTTGGCGCGAGAACTGCACGGATGCCCATGTCCTCAAGTGCCCAAGGTGCATGTTCCCTGGAAGACCCACACCCGAAATTCCGCCCGGCAACAAGGATCGACGCTGCCTGGTATTCGGGTTGGTTCAGTTCAAAGTCCGGGTTCAGTGACCCGTCGTCCTTGTACCGCCAGTCAAAAAAACAGAACGGACCGAACCCGGTGCGCTCAATGCGCTTCAGGAACTGCTTGGGAATGATCTGGTCAGTGTCGACATCCACCCGGTCGAGTGGCGCCGCCACTCCGGACAATGTGGTGAAAGGCTGCATGGGCACGTATTCCTTGTGTTTCAGCCGAGGTGGTTGGTCAGGCAGTTGGCTCCCAGGTGCGGATATCCACAAAGTGTCCCGCGATTGCTGCCGCGGCGGCCATTTGCGGGCTTACGAGGTGGGTACGACCACCCTTGCCCTGTCGTCCTTCAAAGTTCCGGTTGCTGGTCGAGGCGCAACGCTCACCGGGCTTCAGGATATCGGGGTTCATCCCGAGACACATGCTGCAACCGGCGGTACGCCAGTCGAACCCAGCGGCGATGAAAATCTCGTGGAGGCCTTCCGCCTCGGCCTGAACCTTCACTGGCATTGATCCGGGCACGACCATCGCATAGACGCGCGGATTGACTTTCCTGCCCTTGATGACCGCAGCAGCGTCCCTGAGATCCTCGATGCGTCCGTTGGTGCATGACCCGAGGAACACCCGGTCAATCGGAATGTCTTCAATCAGGGTTCCGGGTGTCAATCCCATGTACTCGAGTGCGCGTTCGGTTGCCCGCCGTTCGCCTTCGTCATGGGCGGAACTGGGATCGGGCACGCGGCCGGAGATTGGCACAACCATTCCAGGATTAGTGCCCCAGGTCACGAACGGTGTCAGGTCAGGGCCGTTGAAGACCTCGAGACGGTCGTATGTTGCACCTTCGTCGGTCGGAAGGTGCCGCCACTCGGCAACGGCCCGCTCGAAATCCTTGCCACTCGGTGCATGTGGCCGTCCCGCGACGTAATCGAATGTCTTCTGATCCGGTGCGATCACCCCGGCGCGCGCACCGGCTTCAATCGACATGTTACAAACAGTCATCCTGCCCTCCATCGAGAGTTCTCGGATTGCCTGTCCGGTGTATTCGATGACGTAGCCAGCCCCACCCGCGGTGCCGATACGCCCGATGACGCCGAGGATGATGTCCTTCGCGGTCACACCCGCAGGCAGGTGCCCATCAATACGCACTTCCATCGTTTTTGGGCGCGCCTGCTGAAGGGTCTGAGTCGCGAGCACATGTTCGACTTCGGATGTGCCGATCCCAAATGCAAGGGCACCAAACGCGCCGTGGGTTGAGGTGTGGCTGTCCCCGCATACGATTGTCATGCCGGGTTGGGTCAGGCCAAGTTCCGGACCGATGACGTGAACGATCCCTTGCTTGTCTGAGTCCAGGTCGTAGAGAGGCACGCCAAATTCTTTGCAGTTCGACGCAAGCGCGTCCAGCTGTTGTTTGGAGATCTCGTCGGTTACCGGCAGATTTCGCGCCCACGTGGGGACATTGTGATCCATGGTTGCAACCGTGAGATCGGGACGGCGGACCTTTCGTCCAGTCAACCTGAGCCCTTCAAATGCCTGGGGTGACGTGACCTCATGAACGAGATGGAGGTCAATGTAGAGAAGCGCCGGTTCGCCCGAGGCCTCCCGGACCAAGTGGGTCTCCCAAATTTTCTCGAAAAGGGTCTTGGCGGTCGTCATGATGGTCGAACTTCTCTTCTGTCACTACAGGCATTGATCATGCGTGAGCCGGAGCTGCCTCCGGTTCATTCATGCTGATTGGAGTGGAAGGTGAGGCGCGCCGCCCACGGCCGGCTGCCCGGTCATGCTGCGCGGCAACCACCTTGTTTATCGCGTTGACGTATGCCCGGGCGGATGCGACGATGATATCGGTGCTCGCCCCTCGACCGACAAACGTGCCTTCATCGGGTGACTCAACCTTGATCGACACCTCACCGACGGCGTCCGTCCCCGCCGTTGCCGAGTGCACGGTGAAATCAACCAGTTTTACTGGCAACTTGACCAGTCGCCCGATGGCGTTGCATGCGGCCTCGACAGGGCCGCTTCCGGTGGCTGCATCCTGCACGAGTTCTCCACTGGGAAGCATGAGTGAGATGGTGGCCGTAGGGATCGACGGTTCGCCACAACTCACTTGGACACGTTCGAGACGGTACGTTTCTGGCGCCACCAGGACCTGGTCAGCAACGACGGCTTCAACATCGCCATCGGTAACGTCCTTCTTCTTGTCGGCGATTTCCTTGAATGCCTTGAAGGCACGCATGAATTCGTCGTCATTCAAGGTGTAGCCGAGTGCCTTCAGCCGGTCACGGAATGCGTTGCGACCGGAATGCTTGGAGATCACGATGCGAGAGTCCGTCCGACCGATGCTGGCCGGGGTCATGATCTCGTAGGTGATGCGATCCTTGAGCATGCCGTCTTGATGCAGGCCCGAGGCGTGCGCGAACGCGTTGCCGCCGACGACAGACTTGTTGAGCTGCACTGGGAAACCCATGTATGAAGCAACCATGCGGCTTGTCCGCCAGATCTGGTCGGTCTTCACGCCCGTCTCGCAGTCGAAGAAGTCGGCGCGGGTCTTCAACCCCATGACGATTTCCTCAAGCGCCGCGTTTCCCGCGCGTTCACCGACACCATTGATCGTGCATTCGACCCACTCGACACCCTCCTTGACGGCAGCAAGTGACAGCGCGGTTGCGAGACCGAGGTCGTTATGGCAGTGAACAGAAACCGCCGCATTGCCGATGTTCGGCACTCGGTTCATCACATAGCGAACGAGGTCGGCGAACTCGGCAGGTTGCATGTAGCCAACACTGTCCGGGATGTTGATCACGGTGGCGCCGGCGGCGATTGTCGCTTCGAATACTCGGCAAAGGTAGTCGCGGTCTGACCGGGCGGCATCCATGGCCGAGAACTCGACTTCAGGAAGCAACGATCGCCCCAGTTTGACCGCTGCAACGGCCATTTCCAAGGCTTGATCCCGAGAAATCCTCAGCTGGTAATTCAGGTGGATATCGCTTGTCGAGAGAACAGTGTGAAGGCGCGGTGCAACGGCCTTCATGAGCGCACGGGCAGTGGTCTCGATGTTCGGGAGCTTTGCATCTGAGAGCGCCGCGACTTGGCAGTCGCGCACGATCTCACACACCGTTTTGACAGCCCGGAAGTCACCGGGCGATGTGGCCGGGAACCCGGCCTCAATGCAGTCGACCCCAAGGCGTTCGAGCTGTCGGGCAATCTCAATCTTCTCGTCGAAGGTAAGTGCGCCGCCAGCGGCTTGTTCGCCGTCTCGGAGGGTGGTGTCGAATATTCGAATGCGGCGCATGCTGTCGCTCCCTGGAGATTTTCCCGACCACGCAACCAAGTGGCTATTGCGATAGCCAATCCGGATCGCATGTAGCCACTTGGCGACGGGTCTCTCGTGTTCGTGCTACTTCGAGTTCAGCCAGCTCATCTTGGAGCGGAGTTCGCGACCGACCGTCTCGATCGGATGCTCCGCCTCGTGCCGGCGCGTGGCAAGGAATGACGGTCGCCCGGCCTGATTTTCCAGGATCCAGTTGCGGGCGAAGGTCCCGTCCTGAAGTTCCTCGAGGATCTTCTTCATCTCAGCACGTACTGCCGGGGTGACGATGCGGGGACCTGTGACGTAATCGCCGTACTCAGCCGTGTCAGACACCGAGTAGCGCATGTATGTCAGGCCGCCTTGGTAGAAGAGGTCAACGATCAGCTTCAACTCGTGCATCGTCTCGAAATACGCCAGTTCGGGCTGGTACCCAGCCTCGACCAGCGTTTCGAACGACGCCTTGACCAACGCGCTGACCCCACCGCACAACACGGTCTGCTCACCGAAGAGGTCAGTCTCGGTCTCCTCAAGGAACGTCGTCTCCAGCACCCCGGCACGCGTTCCGCCTATCCCCTTTGCATACGCGAGGGCGTTCTCACG
The DNA here is from genome assembly GCA_945907765.1 of Thermoflexus hugenholtzii JAD2. GTDB lineage: Bacteria > Chloroflexota > UBA11872 > UBA12225 > UBA12225 > UBA12225. Next base: position 4,014 of record CAMDTO010000156.1, read on the forward strand.
GGCATGCCCGGACGCGTCCTGATGGACGGCAAACAGACATGGAACCCCGGACCCTTCCACGAAGACCTCCCGGACACGGTGACCCGGACTCTTGGGTGCCACCATGATCACGTCGACGTCCTTCGGTGCCACGATCTGGTTGAAGTGGACGTTGAAACCGTGCGCAAACATCAGGGTCTGCCCGGCACGAAGATGTGGCTGGACATCGTGGAGGTAGACTTCCCGCTGAACCTGATCCGGCACGGTGAACATGATGAAGTCGGAGGCGGTGGTTGCGTCAGCAACCGTCTTCACCACGAGACCAGCGACGGATGCCTTGGCACGCGACGGAGATCCCTCGTAGAGGCCGACAATGACCGAAACGCCGCTCTCGTGGAGATTGAGTGCATGGGCGTGCCCTTGGCTTCCGAAGCCGAGAACCGCAACGGTCTTGCCCCTGAGTCGACCCAGGTCGGCATCAGCGTCGTAGTACATGGTTGCCATCGGTTTGTCCTTCCTAGTGCGTGGACTTCCTTGAAGTCCTGTGTTTGCCGCGGACCAGGGTGTGCCCGTTGGCGATTTGCCTTGGGGCCGACAGGTTACCCGGCGGCTTCGAGCATTCGTGCTTCTGACCCGCGTGCGGTGATTTGCGCGCCGCGCACCATGCTGATCATGCCCGTCCGGACCATCTCCTTGATCCCGTACGGTCGCAACATGCCCAGAAGACTGTCGATCTTGTCGTCAGTGCCGGTGACCTCGACGATCACGGCGTCCGTTGCAACATCAACCACCCGCCCGCGGAAGACATCCGCAAGGTTGCTGATTTCCAGGCGACTTGCTGCTGACGCACAGTGCACCTTGATCAGGGCAAGCTCGCGGTCAACCGTTCGGTCCTCCGAAACATCACTGACGCGGATCACGTCGATCAGTTTGTAGAGCTGCTTGATGACCTGTTCCACCTGCGTCGTTGCGCCGTCGACGACGATGGTCATCCGACTGATCTTGTCGGTCTCGGTATGGCCGACGGTCAGGCTCTCGATGTTGAACCCACGTCGTGAAAACAGGTTTGCGACCCGTTGCAGAACCCCGGGTTGGTTCTCGACGAGTGCGACAAGTGTGTGCTTCATGGCATCGGTTCCATTCTTCTCGTTCTTGGATCCCGGACGTGGCTACACCCCACCCTTGTCGCTCCCAGCCGCCACCGCGACCTGTTGCATCTTTGGGGCGACCTCGTCCGCACTCTCAATCGTCTCCTGCAATGACGCTCCAGGAGGCACCATCGGGAAGACATTTTCCTCAGCGTCCACCACGAACTCGATCATCGCCGGACCCTCGACTGCACGCGCCCATTCGAAAGCGGCGCGCACTCCGTCCACATGGGAGACCCGGATGGTCGGGATGCTGTACGCCTCGCCAAGCTTGACGAAGTCCGGGTTCCACATCTTCACGCCCGAATACCGACGGTCGTAGAAGAGTTGCTGCCACTGGCGAACCATCCCGAGGTAACTGTTATTGAACAATGCAATCTTGACCGGGAGTTTTTCCTCTGCGAGCACGGAGAGCTCCTCGAGGGTCATCTGGAACCCGCCGTCTCCCGTTACGCACCAGACCTCTTCTTCCGGCTTCCCCAATTGGACGCCGATCGCGGCGGGTAACGCATACCCCATCGGGCCGAGACCACCGCTGGTGATGTGTGTGTTCGGTCGCTCAAAGAAGTAGTGCTGGGCCGCCCACATTTGTGCTTGTCCGACATCGGTGACTAGCACCGCCTTCCCCTCGGTTGCGTGATAGAGCTCCCGAACGATCCATGGGGAAGACATCGTTTCTGGCTTCACGGGGAGGGCTAACGATGGATGCTCAATCCGCCACTGGGAAAGCGTCTGCATCCACTCGGGATGATGACCCGGTTTGACCTCCTCGAGGAGCGCCTCAAGGACATTCTTGGCGTCCCCGACGATTGGAACGGCAGTTCGGACATTCTTGCCAAGTTCTGCCGGATCAATGTCGATATGAATGATCTGGGCGTGCGGTGCAAAGGCATTCAGGCGACCTGTGACGCGGTCATCCATTCGCATCCCGACGGCAATCAAGCAATCCGTGTGGGAAATAGCCATGTTGGCGTAGTACATGCCATGCATGCCGGGCCAACCGAGATAGAGGGGATGCGTTTCCGGGAACCCGGAAATGCCGAGCAACGTCGAGAGGACTGGAACCTGGGTCTTCTCGGCGAACGCTCGAAGTTCCGCGTATGCGCCAGACAGGATGATCCCGTGTCCGGCGATGATGAGTGGCTTCTTGGCCTGCTCAATCATCCTCGCCGCTTGGCGGATCTGCTTGGAATGGCCCTGCATTTTCGGCTTGAACCCGGGCAGGTTCACCTTGGCCGGGTACTCATAAATGGCCGTGTTGGTGGTCACGTCTTTCGGAATGTCTATCAGGACCGGACCGGGGCGACCGGTCCGGGCGATATGAAACGCCTCCTTGATGACCCTCGCCAAGTCCTTGACGTCCATCACCAAGTAGTTGTGCTTGGTGATGGGCATCGTGATGCCAGTGGTATCGGTCTCCTGAAAGGCGTCCTTGCCGATCATGTAGGTTGGAACCTGACCGGTGATTGCAACCATCGGCACCGAGTCCATCATGGCCGTCGCGATGCCAGTGACCAGATTCGTTGCACCAGGCCCGGAAGTCCCAAGGCAGACGCCGACGGTGCCGGTGATCCGGGCATAGCCGTCAGCCATGTGGGATGCGCCCTGTTCATGACGGCACAAGATATGCCGGAATGGATACTGGAACAGTGTGTCGTACAGAGGGATGATCGCACCACCGGGCATACCGAAGATGGTGTCGACGCCCTCCTTGATCAGGCTTTCGCAAAGGATCTGCGCTCCGGTGAGACGCTGCATGATGGCCTCCATGGCGTGCGATCGGTCACATCCGTCGCTGATCGGGTGCCCCGACGGACACAAAAAAACGGCTTCGTCCTGAGGACGAGAGCCGATCCCGTGGTACCACCTCAATTGACACGCCTAGCCCATGGACCCCGGGCGAGTGCGCTGCCTTGGGCACGCACATCACGGTGTCTCGGGCACACTTCACAACCGTTTCCTCA
>CAMDTO010000157.1 GCA_945907765.1 Thermoflexus hugenholtzii JAD2
TTGCCGGGCCCAATCGGGGCGAACGAGATCCTGGCACGTCCATGCGACCTCCTGGTCCCGGCCGCGGTCGAAGGGCACATTCCGGCATCGAAGGCGCTCGACCGTTCGTGCCACATCGTTCAGTAGCGAGGGGGCAAACGGCCCGACAACCCCGGACGCAGACCAGTTTCTCAAGGACCGTGGGATCACGGTCGTGCCAGACATCCTCTGCACGAGCGGAGGAGTGATTGACGGCTCCTTCGAATGGGTCCAGGACCTTCCGCACTTCTTCTGGTCCGGGGACCAGGTTGGTGACCAACTCGGTGGGGTGATGCCGGTCGCGTTCAAAAAGCTGTGGGATCACTCGCTGGAAATGGGTACGACCTTGCGCGAAGCGGCCTTGGATATCGCCATCAAGCGCGTCGCCGATGCCCTTGCCGTCCGTGGCCCTTATCCTTGAGCGTCCGATGACCATTCTCACCCGCCCGATACCTGACTACTCCCACTTCGACACCCTGTTGAGTGAAAGCGAACTCACCCTGCGCGATCGGGTGCGTTCGTTTGTGCGGGCAACGGTCCTGCCGTTGGTCGCCGACTGTTACGAGCGCGGCGTGTTCCCGCGTGAACTCGTGGATGCTTGCGCCGAAGCCGGATTGTTCGAACACCACGGCCCCGTCGAGGCAGGACTGATCGCCTTCGAACTCGAACGTGCGGACGCCGGCGTCCGAAGCATGGTCTCGGTCCATGCGCACCTCGCCCAGTCAGCCATCAGGTTCTTCGGTTCCCCCGCGCAGCAGGCTTCCTACCTGCCCAGGATGGAGCGTGGCGAGACGATCGGAGCCTTCTCGCTCACGGAACCGGCGCACGGGTCCGATCCCGGTGGGCTTGAAGTCACCGCGAAACGCACGGCATCCGGGTACGTCCTCGACGGCCAGAAGAAGTGGGCGACGAACGCGACCTTCGCCGGTGTCACCGTGATCTGGGCACGACTGGTCGACGACGACGAAGTTTCCCCGGGCGACCGGGACGGCGCCGGTGCGATCCGTGCATTCCTGGTAGACGCCGGCACACCGGGGTTCCGTCCGGTCGCAATCCACCGGAAACTCAGTTTCCGGATGTCCGCCAGCAGTGAGATCTTCCTCGAGCAGTGCGAAATCCCTCTGACGAACCGGTTGCCGGGCGCACGAGGGCTTGGCCACGCCTTGAAATGCCTGAACGAGGCCCGTTACGGAATCGTCTGGGGGGTTGCAGGCGCGGCTGAGGCGTGCTTCGAGGAAGCGCTCACCCATGGGGCCTCACGCGTCCAGTTCGGCCGTCCCATCGCCGGGTTCCAGATGACCCAGTCGAAGCTCGCCACCATGTACGCCTCGGTCGTTCGTTCCAAGCTCCTGGCCCTGCATCTGGCACGCCTCAAGGAACGCGGTGCCCTCCACCACACCGATGTCTCACTCGGGAAATTGAACAATGTCCGCGACGCCCTGGACGTGGCCCGGACCGCACGGACAATCCTCGGTGGGATTGGCATCCTGGATACGACGGTGTCACTCCGCCACGCGGCCAATCTTGAGAGCGAACTCACGTACGAGGGGACCGACGAAGTGCACGCCTTGATCATCGGACGGCACTTGACCGGCCTGGATGCGTTTCGTGGCTGAACCATCACCTGCACCGGTCTTGAGCACCGACCAGTCGCGCATCTGGAATGAAGTACTCGTCGTCGGCCTCGGCCCCGGCGACCCCGACCACCTGACCGCCCGAGCGACCGCGGTCATCACCGCCGCCGCCTCGTCGGGACAACTTGTCCTTCGTACCCGCATCCATCCGACGGTCGAACAATGGCCGCTGCTCGCCACCGCCCCGTCATTCGATCACATCTACGAACACGCCGCTGACTTCGATACCGTCTACCGGGACATCGTTTCCTCCCTTCTCGACCGCATCGGAGTGCCGTCCGCTACCCCACTGGTCTACGCCGTTCCCGGGCATCCATCGATCGGCGAAGCGACGGTGCGCAGGCTGCGTCAAGAATGCCGGGACCGTGGCATCACCATCACCATCGTTCCGGGCGTCTCGTTCATCGACGCGATTGCTCCGCTCCTTGAGGTGGATGTCGCCGACGGATTACACATCGTTGACGCGCTTTCCGTCGCAAGAATCGACCCCACGGTGCCCGTTCTTGTCTGCCAGATCCATAGCCGCCGGGTTGCCACGCACGTCAAACTCACGCTCGCGTCGCACTATCCCGACACCCATCCTGTCGTGATCATCCAGGCGGCGGGCGTCTCGGGCCAGATGCGCACCATCCCGGTCGAACTGTGGGAACTCGATCACCGAGATGATCTGGACCACCTCACAACCGTCTTCGTCACGCCGCTCGACCCACTCTCCGCAGTCCGGGAACCAGCCACGCTTGCCCTGGTCATGGCCCGGTTGCGAGCCGTCGACGGTTGCCCGTGGGACCGTGAGCAAACCCACGAGAGCCTCCGGCGGTTCCTGCTCGAGGAAACCTACGAGGCCCTCGAGAAACTCGATTCCGGGGATGTCGTCGGTCTGGAGGAGGAACTGGGAGACATCCTGCTCCAAATCGTCTTCCACGCCCAGATTGCCACCGAAACGGGCACCTTCGATTTCGGTGATGTCGTCGCCGGCATTGTCTCCAAGATGATCCGCAGGCATCCCCACGTCTTCGGTGATGCGGAAGCACCAACGACCGACGCCGTTCTCCAGATCTGGGAAGCAACCAAGCGTGCCGAACGTGATGCCGTCGCCGTCGCCGACACCGAGGCCGAAACGGGCCGGACGGTTCGCATGTCGATGCTCGACGGCATACCCCGGTCACTTCCGGCCCTTGCGCAGTCCCAGTCAATCCAGGACCGCGCGGGGCGTGTCGGGTTCGATTGGCCAGACATCACGGGTGTGCTGGACAAGATTGTCGAGGAGGCACGCGAACTCACCGAGGCCGACGATGCCGGGCGGGCTTCAGAGGTAGGAGACCTCCTCTTCACGTTGGTGAACCTCTCCCGTCGTCTCGGTGTGGATGCCGAGGAAGCCTTGCGCGGGTCAGCCAACCGTTTCCGGGCGAGGTTCGGCCATGTGGAGGCCAGTGTCGCGAACCGCGGCGTCGAATGGTCCACGCTTGACGCAGCCAACCTCGACACCATGTGGAATGACGCCAAGCGGGCAACCGCAGCGACCACCATCCATGCTCACCTCGCGACGGTGCACCCTGCCCCGCCAGATGGTTCGGACACGGGAGTCGGGTAGACTCGGCCTACGTCACGCGGATCAGCGCAAAGGCGATTTCCAAGGCCATGAACCGGGAGGCCCGTAGGCACCCGCACCTTGAGCGAGGCACCGATGTCGGAAGAACTTTCAGCGGTCGCATCACGGATCATCGCCAACGTCGAGCGGGTGATTGTCGGCAAGCGCACCGAAATCGAACTGGCCCTGATGGCGGTCATCAGCCGAGGACACATCCTCATCGAGGACGTTCCTGGAACGGGCAAGACCATGCTGGCCCGCGCACTCGCCCTGAGTGTGGGATGCACCTTCAAGCGCATCCAGTTCACGCCCGACCTGCTTCCCTCGGACGTGACCGGTGTGACTGTCTACAACCAGAAAAATGGTGAGTTCGAGTTCCGCCGGGGTCCCGTGCACGCCCAGATGGTCCTGGCCGACGAAATCAACCGCGCAACGCCAAAGACGCAATCCGCTCTTCTTGAAGCGATGGAGGAACGTCAGGTGACCGTCGACGGCACGAGTTACGCGCTCCCGGCGCCGTTCCTGGTCATGGCGACGCAGAACCCGATCGAGTACGAAGGCACCTTCCCCCTGCCCGAGGCGCAACTGGACCGGTTCATGATGCGGATCCGGCTCGGGTATCCCGCCCGCGCGGATGAGATTGCCATCCTGACGGCCCAGAAGGAACAGCACCCGATCGAATCCATCAGCGAAGTCATTTCCGCGGATGGCTTGCGCGACTTGCAGGCTTCGGTCGCCCGCACGCACGTTGATCGCCTGATCACGGAGTACGTCGTGGACATCGCGACCGCAACCCGTGACCATCAGGAGGTCTATCTGGGCGCCTCGCCGCGTGGTTCAAGCGCGCTGCTCCGGGCGTCCCAGGCGCGCGCCGTCATCCAGGGGCGCGAGTTCGTCAGTCCCGATGACGTCAAGGCGCTCGCCGAATCCACCCTCGCCCACCGGCTGATTGTCTCACCGGGCGCCCGCATGCGGAATGTTGAGCCACGCACCATCATCCGGCAGGCGCTCGATACGGTCCCCGTGCCTGGTGCACGCGCCGTCCGGGTCTGACCCGAAGGCTGGCGCCCATCCCGACCAGGTGCCTAACCGGCTGGGAGTGGCTGGTTGGTTCGCCCTAATTCGGACGTCGTCCCAGCCTCGACCGCGGTGCGTCGTCGGCGTGCGCTCCCTCAACCGAAGGCGTCGACACCCCACCGCCACGTTGGCGCCGGCGTTCCTCCAGGAAGTCGTCGGTGAACAACCCTGCAGCACGTCCCCGGTAGACCGAGACCACGAAGTCCTCCCGTGAGACTTCGGCTGAGAGCACGAGCGAATCGTCGATGCGGTCAATCAGGTCGAGCATCGCCTCTTCGGCGAGGTCCACCTCAAGCACCAAGGTGGCGTACACGCTTGACAGCGTGAAGTGCAGGTCAATGTGGCCAACACGGACATCGCCCCCGAAGACGTGATAGCCCTCTGACGTCGCGGTGCGGTATTGCCGCTCAAATCGGGTGCGTCCGGCCGGCGTCGTAGTCGTCATGGTCGTGGTCACTCCGGCGAAAGGGATGTGGCCCGGGGAACGCAATCCCCCGTCGGCCACGGCGAATCGTACCGACCCCGGCGCCGGTTCGGTAGCCCGACGCCAAACCTGAACGGAGACGCACCCTCCAGCGCCCGCCAGTCTCCGGCAGGCACCACGGAAATCCCCTTACCCGCACCTTGGACGACGAACATCACGCCCGGTGATGAGCCGTCATGCGGGCACGAAATCGAAGTCAAGCCCAACGTCAATCGCGGGCGCCGAGTGCGTGAGTGCCCCGACCGAGATCAGCGTGACCCCTGCCTCAGCCGCCGCGCGGACGGTCGAAAGGTTGATCCCGCCGGATGCCTCCGTCATGGCCCTTCCAGCGATCATCCCGACCGCTTCACGAAGTCCGGCTGCATCAAAGTTGTCCAGCAGGATCACATCCGCGCCGGCCGCGACGGCTTCACGTGCCTGGTCCAGGGTATCGACTTCCACCTCGACCCGCAGAAGGTGAGACCCGTGCCGTCGTGCCGCACGGATCGCCGCCGTGATGCCGCCGGCGGCGACCAGATGGTTGTCCTTGATCAGTACGCCGTCATACAGGCCGGTACGGTGGTTCTGCCCCCCTCCGGCACGGACCGCGTATTTCTCGAGGGTCCGCAGGCCAGGGGTCGTCTTGCGCGTGTCCACCACGATCGCAACAGTCCCGGAAACCGCCGCCACGTACCGCTGCGTTAGCGTCGCGATACCGCTCAACCGCTGGACAAAGTTCAAGGCAACCCGTTCGGCCGAAAGGACCGGCCTCGCAGCGCCATGGATGGTCAGCAACACGTCACCCGGTGCAATCACCGCACCGTCCCGGACATGCGCCTCGAAGGTCAGGGTCTCGTCCAGTTGCCGGAAGGCCTCGGTGGCGACCGGCAACCCGGCAACAACACCGTCAACCCGTGACCGGAGACGTGCCACGCACCGTGCATCGGCAGGAACGGTGGCGATGGTCGTGATATCGCCGGACCCGATGTCCTCCGCAAGCGCGAGGGCAACCACCCGGGTCACCTCCTGGCGATCAAGCCACAGGTCGTGGCGCGTGGTAGCTGGTACCGATTCTGGTTTTGTCATGGTCCCAGAAGTGTGCCTGACGCACTTGCAACGACGCAGACTTCATCAATTGAGACGGATCGCCGGAATGACCCTCACCCGAGAGTGACCGGAGTAGACAGACGCACTCCCAGTCGGCGGCGCCAGGCTGGGTCACTCTCCGGTATGTCCGCGCGAAAGTGCGCCCCCCGGCTTTCGTGCCTTGCACGTGCCGCCCGGGTCATCAGCCAGCCTACCGTGAGGGCATTCACGGTCTCGACCGCCCATCTCGTCACCGGTGAGGGCCGGGACATCCGTCCCCACGATCCGATCGCACCCATTGCACTGGCCAGCCCTTCCGGAGTCCGGACGATGCCCGCGTGTTCCCAGAGCTGACGCCGGGTCGCCCGCAAGACCGTCTCCCCTGGAGCGAGACGCGGCGGGGGTGACGGTTCAACGCGCTCACTCGCGAACAACCGGTCAATCGTCTCGACCTGCATGCGAGGCCCGACAGTGGGTGTCGCAGGGTGCCCACCCTTCAATGCGACGGTCGCCTGACTATGCTCACCAAAGGCTGAGGCAACTACCCGTTCCCCGAAGACCACGGCCTCAAGCAAGGAGTTTGAGGCGAGACGGTTTGCCCCATGCACCCCGGTTGAAGCGCATTCTCCGACGGCATAGAGACCCGGCACGCTGGTCCGGCCGTCGGCATCGGTCCAGACGCCTCCAATCATGTAGTGTGCCGCCGGCGCAACCGGGATCAGGTCGTGCGTTATGTCAATCCGGTACCGCGCGCAAACCCTGTTGATCGTGGGAAAATGCTTTCGGACCCGTTCAGGATCAAGGTGGGTGAGATCCAGCCACACATGCCCGGGCGCCCGACCCTCACCGACCTCGGTCAGAATCGACCGGGCGACAATGTCCCTCGGTGCCAACTCCGCGCGCGAGTCATAGCGGGTCATGAACCGGTCACCGGAGGCGTTGCGCAACCACGCACCGTCACCCCTGGTCGCCTCGGTAATCAGGAACCGCGGCGCACCTGGCACTGCCAGAGCCGTCGGGTGGAACTGGAAGAACTCGAGGTCACAGGCCACCGCCCCTGCGCGAACCGCCGCTGCCACGCCATCCGCAGTGGCCACGGGCGGATTCGTCGTCTGCG
>CAMDTO010000158.1 GCA_945907765.1 Thermoflexus hugenholtzii JAD2
CACGTCATGGACCGGTTGATCGAGAAGTTGGATTGAGAGGCCAGCGATGCCTCCCTTGTGCAGTTGCCCCGTCGAATGCAGGAACCGCGGACCGTATCCGATGGTGACCGCAGACGGCCATGCGGTTTTCGCAACTGAGTGGCGAACCCTTTCCAACGCACGGTCGACTGCCGCACACGGGTTGAGATACGCCTGTATCGCTACGTAATCGGGTCGGTGAGCACCCGTAAGGTGGTCACGGAGAGTAGCAGCCGCACGATCGGACATCACCGAAGGTGGCACAGCAAGAATTCCGGATTTGACGTAGCGATCCAGCACGGTTCGAGTGAGGACCTTGCTGGTTTCGACGTTCGGTTGATCAAACGGTTCGATGCCGAGGAGCGCCCCGGCTACTGCGGTCGCGAATTCCCAAACGAAGAAAAGGCTGCCAAGTGCCTCTGGATTTGCAACCGCCATTCGGAATACCGGTAGACCGGCGGCCTCCAGTTCGTCGGGAGAAATCACGCGGGTCTGACCGCGCTGGGAATCCATGGTGCCGAATTTGGTGTCGATTGCAACGAAAAAGCGGTCGCTCCCAAAACCCGTTTCAGGGCTGATTGGTTCGCCTTGGACAGGCAGGATGCCCCCGCCGTGCTTCCCAAGGCTCTCGGCAATGAGTTGCTCGACCCAGACGCCAAAGCGTTCGAACGGTGGGGGGCAGACAAGGGTGAGTTTGTTTCTGCCGGCGCGGGCGTTCACGGCCATGGCCAACCCGAGTTGGGCGCCCGGATTTTGGTGAAGAGGTGTTGTCGCTTGACACTTCGCCATCGCGTCGGCTGCGGATCCAAGAAGCGATTCAAGATCCGCACCCATCAACGCTGCCGGCACGAGACCGAAATACGACAACGCCGAATAGCGTCCGCCGATATCTCCGGGGTTGATGAACGCGCGACGGTATCCGCGCACGGCCGCCGCTGAGGCGAGCCGTGACCCGCTATCGGTGATGGCAGCGAACGCTTCGCCCGCCTTCGTCTCGCCCATCTGTTCAACAGCGCGCGCCCAGAAGGTTTCCTGGAAGCAGAGAGGTTCGGTTGTCGTGCCAGACTTTGATGCCACGAGGTAGATGGATGAGGCCGGATCATGCGAGGCAAGCAGGGCCCTGACCGCTTCAGGGTGAGTCGAGTCGAGGACTGAGACCGGAATCGCATCCTGGCCGGGTGGCAGGGTGTGCTGCATCACGTCCGCAGCAAGTGATGACCCGCCCATTCCGAGCAGGAGACCTTGCGTCCGACCAGAGGACCGAACCGAGGCTGCAAACTTCTGGAGCGAGAAAATCTGGGACTGCATCCGTGTGGCGACATCGAGCCACCCGTACCGGTTTGCAATCAGTGGCTCAAGGGTTGGGTCGGCACCGAAAATCTGTGGGTCTCGCCTCCATATAGAAGCAACGATGGCGCCGAGGCGTGATGACAGGTCGGAGTCCGCAGAACTCATGGTTTGCAGGATACCCGGAGGGTGTTCCGATGCCGTAACACCTGCTGCTTGCCGGTCATGAAGTGGCAGTGGTCGGTCACCATTCAGGAACGGGTGAGTTGCGAATGCCAAGGGCCGTAGGAATCATGGGTGTCACAAATTCGCGCCGGTCGGTGTTTCCTTTGCAAGATGGTCACGACGTACGCGACGGCGAAGTCCCCAGGTGTGGCGACCGATGGCGACAGTTCTCACTCCCAAACCCGACCTCCCAGGCGAATGCTGCCTCTGACGCAGTCTGGCGACGAACTGGCGCGCTCGTCAATGAACGCTGATCGCCAAAACGGTGCCGATGCATCCATACGGTCGGAGACGGAATCCCTTCCGGCATTCGAGGGTGCGTTTGAACGTCATTGGGCAGAAGTCTCGTCGGTCGTTTCCCGGTTGGTTGGTGACGTGGATGTTGCGAGAGACATCGCGCAGGACACGTTTGTCCAACTGCTCCGACGTCCGCCGTCGCCGGATGTTCCACTCCGTCCATGGCTTGTGCGCGTCGCGATAAATCGTGCGTACAACGAATTGCGCGGGAACCGGCGACGATACGAGCGCGAATCCCGCGACTTTCGTGAACGACAGGCATCGGACGAGCCTTCCAGCGAAGCTGCTTCAGTGAACCTGATCGCAGAGCGCGAACTTGTCCGCCAGACATTGCTTGAACTGCCGGAACGCTCGCGTGAGCTGCTCGGATTGCGCGCGGAAGGGTTCAGTTACGTCGACATTGCGTCGGCGATGCAGATATCGCCCGGCTCGGTTGGCACCTTGCTTGCCCGCGCGGAACGTGCGTTCCGTGTCGCATATGAGGCGAGACGTGGTGGCATGTGACCGATCGAGGACGTTTCGCCGGACATTCCGAGCAATTTCACCCGTGAATAAGGATTGGCACGATGAACCGCAACCATGAACACGAGTCGCCGTCATGTCCCGTCGGGCCGGATGATGGCGCGCTGCGGTCACTTCTCGATGGCGAGGCGAGTGATGATTGGACGAACGGGGCGACTGCGCATATCCAAGAGTGTCAGGTGTGCTTGAGACGGATGGACCTGATCAGAATGAACGCGGCCATGGTAGGACGGCGGATGCAAATCGTTTTCCGTCCGCCGGCTTCGCTTGGATTTGAAGCGGTCGCCCGGCCACCGTTCAGCGCAATCACGCGGAAGAGGGCGGATGGCGTTGTGGCGCAGCTCGTGCACGTTTCGCGGTCGGTGTCAGTACGCTCGGCATGGACGGCAGGTGCCGCTGCGGCAATGGCGGTTGCATTGCTGCTAGCTGGTCCGGCAATCGGTTCGTTTGCTGAGGGGACAATCCAGTCCTTCCGGGTTCAGCGCATCCAGGCCGTAACCGTGGATTCGGCGGTGATCCGCTCACAGTTCGAACGGCTAGGCATCAATGAGTCGCGTCTTCGCGACGCCCTGCGGTACCAAGGTCCGAGCGAACCCACGATCACCCTTACGTCAGTCGCTGATGCGTCAGCCCGAAGCGGCCTGAAGCTGCGGGCGCCCTCATCGTTGCCGCGTGAACTCGCGTCGTCACAGCCACGTGCTGTTGTCGTAATGGGATCGCCGGTCGAGGTAACGGTCGATGCGGGAAAGCTAACTGCACTCGCTCGCGATGCCGGCGCAAAAGACGGCACGCTGGCTGTCCGGATACGGGAACTCGATGGCGTCAGTTTCAAGGGCCAGTCGCCAAACGGTGCGGGCATCATCTGGGGTGATGTTCCGGTCCCGACCGACACCAGGCAGGCATCACGGCAGACGGTTGCCAGCGAGCCAGACCTTGGCAAGGGTCCGATCCTCGTCGTCGGACAGGTTCAGGCACCCCAGTTGGATGTTCCTGCGGGTGTCAACGTCGATGCACTCAAGGATGCGGTGATCGGGTCCGGTCTCTTGCCACCAGAATTGGTGAAGGCAATCAGCGGCATTCGTGACTGGAAGACGACACTCCCACTGCTGGCCCCGACCGGGCATGGAGAGGTCATTCGCGAGGTTGCCGTTGACGGCGCCACTGCAATTGTGGCGACCCGGACGGGAAACCCACTGGTAACGGTCGTGTGGGTGCGGGACGGAGTGATCCATGGCGTGGCGAGCAACCTTGGTGAGGCGCCAACGCTGCAGGTGGCAAGGTCTTTAGTTCCGGCCAAGTAAAACCGATTACGTGGCGCCTGGGTCGTGACGGCACTTGCCTCCCGCCGACGATGGTGACCATGGCACAGAACTACGGTCACGCCCTCGGCGGAAGCCGAATGACCCTCGTGTCCACCCTTGCCGTTTCGATTGGAAACTTTTCCCGTGGGTAGCCTCGCGATTGAGACCGAAGGCCTGTCGAAGTCATACGGGCGGAAGCATGCAACCGCATCGGTATCGTTCTCGGTTGCGAGCGGAACTGTTTTTGGGCTTCTCGGGCCCAATGGCGCGGGAAAGTCAACCACGGTCAAGATGCTTGTCGGCCTTGTCCGGCCGAGTTCGGGGAGGGCGAGGGTGTTCGGCCTTCCTCCTGAAAACGCAGACGCGCGGCAGCGTCTCGGGTATGTTCCTGAACAGTTCCGCTTCCCTGAATGGCTCCGTGCGCAGGAATTTCTCAGGTTGCACGCAGAACTTGCCGGTGTTTTGACGACCGATCGCCAATCGGAGGTGACGCGGGTGCTCCGTGAGGTTGGTCTCGAACACCGTGAGCATGACCAGTTGCGGACGTTCTCGAAGGGCATGTTGCAACGCATCGGCATTGCACAGGCGTTGGTTGGCCGTCCCCAGCTCGTGGTGCTCGATGAGCCGACGTCGGCCCTCGATCCAATCGGTCGGCGAGATGTTCGAGACCTCATTGTCCGTTTACGCTCCGAAGGCGTGACGGTTCTGCTCAACTCGCACTTGCTGAGTGAAGTCGAGACCGTGTGTGATCACGTTGCGATCATGGACCGGGGACGGATCGTTCGTTCGGGGTCGGTGGCTGAGGTGACAGGTGGCCACCTGGAAGTCGAGGTCCGTTGCGCCGGACTGACAGATCAGGCGGTACGGGCACTTGAGTCCCGGTGGAGAGTCCTTCGCCCCGGGGTCAGTGAAGGGAGCAGCGAACCTGAGACCCTGACGATTTCGGTCATGAGCGAATCTGAAGCGCCTGGGATCGCTGATGTGCTGGTGAGTGGCGGTGTACGCCTTCTGGCCTTGGTTCCTCGGCGTCGGACTCTTGAAGACGTGTTTTTGGAGAGTGTCACGACGATAGACGGCGACGACATTGCCAGCGTGAGTGCACGCAGGTGAACGTTCTGCGCATCGCGGCCCTCACCTGGCATGAGACGAGGCGCGCCCGCGCCCTGCTGGCGGGAATTGCGTTGACAGCAATCTTCCTGGGATTCTTTTCGTGGGGGGTTTCCGCAGCCGCAAGCGAGTTTGGCCGGGCCCGGCCATCGCCACTCATGGCGCTCGCCAGTCAATCACAGATTGATTTCGCGTCCATTATCTGGGGACAGGTATTGAGTGCGGGACTGTACGGGGTGGCGGGCATCGGTGCGCTTCTCGCGATCTTCCTCGGGGCGCCTTCAATCGCTCGAGAGGTGGAGACCGGAACCCTGCAACTGCTCGCATCGCGCCCGATTGGCCGGTGGGAAATCGTGACTGGCAAGTGGCTCGGGGGATGTGCCCTTCTGGTTGCATACGTCGGAGGGTCGGGAGCACTCGCGTGTGCGTCGGTCTGGTACCTCACGGGATACGCGCCCGGAAGCCCTATCCTGGTGGTTGCCGCACTGTCAATTCAGGTTGTGGTCCTTCACTCCCTTACCATCGCAACGAGCAGCGTCCTACCGACGATCACTGCGGGCATCATTCCGGTGATCCTTCATGGAATTGCAGGTGTCGCAGGGTTTGGGGAACGGATTGGCACGCTTTTGGACAGTGCCATCTTGAAGAAGACGGGAATTATCGCGAGTTTGATCCTGCCGAGTGACGTCGCGTGGCAACTCGCAGCCAGTCAGGCACAGCCGCCGAACCCGCTTCCGGCATTAGGGTTCAACGCCCCGATGGGGCCGTTCGACGTAATCAGCGCCCCAAGCCCATGGATTGCGGCATACGCACTTGTGTACGCCCTCGCGGGACTTGGATTTGCGATCTGGCAGGTCAATCAGAAGGACCTCTAGCCCGTCCGTTTTCCGGTGGATGCCAGTCGCAGTCGACGCGTACCTCACCGGCTGGGCGGATTACGGCGAGAGTGGCAATCCCATGAGCCCGGCGGTCTCGACCTGCCCCGTCATGAGATTTGCATTCTGGATTGCTTGTCCGGCAGCCCCCTTGCCGAGGTTGTCAATGACCCCAATCGCGACGATATGCCCGGTCACCTGGTTGACGGAATACGTCACAAAACAGAGGTTGGATCCCGTCGTCCAGGTGCTGTGGGGGCCACGGCCATTTGTCGGGCGAACCACCTTGACGAAGGGTTCGTTCGCGTACATGGCTTCGGCAGTGGCGAAAATGGCATCAATTGACGGGGAACCGACTGGCCGACCGTACGTCGTGGACACAATTCCACGTGTCATTGGGATGAGATGGGGAGTGAATGCGATGGTCACGCGCGGTGCGTTCGACGGCGTCGACACGGTTACCGGCCCGCTCTGGACTCGGGTGAGTGCCTCGCACATTTCCGGCACATGGACGTGCTTCTCGAGGCCGTATGGCATCACGTCATCATTTGTTTCGGCAAAGCCAAACTCGCTCCGGCCACCGCGTCCCGCACCGCTTACGCCACTCTTGGCGTCGACCACAATCCCCGCCGGCTCAATGAGGCCTGATGCGACCAGAGGCGCAAGGGCAAGCAGTGAGGCCGCCGGATAGCACCCCGGGTTCGCAACGCGGCTTGATCCAGTAATCGCTGCCCGCGCCCCGGGAAGCTCAGTCAAGCCGTAGTCCCACCCGTCGACAAAACGGTGGTCACCCCCCACATCAACGATGCGAATGTTCGCCGACACCCTTGAAAGCGGTTCGCGGGACCCTCCAGTCGGCAGCGACGCGAACAGCAGGTCAATCTCTCCAAGTTGGCCAGGGTCAAAGGCCTGAACGATCAGGTCTCCTTGTTTCCTTCCAAGCAGGGCGGGGTCGAGACTGTCCAGGCGCTGACCCGCGGAGGAATCGCCGCCGACATAGGTGACCTCGAAAGCCGGGTGGCCGACGCAAAGGCGCAACAGTTCACGACCACCGTAGCCACTGACGCCAGTGATGCCGACTCGAATTCGCGCGGTCACGGTGATCAAACTCCCAAGCGCAGGCTGCGTGAGACAGGCGCGGGTAGACTCGCGCTGGATGA
>CAMDTO010000159.1 GCA_945907765.1 Thermoflexus hugenholtzii JAD2
CGCCGGTGATCCCAGGAAGGAACCCTCACCGCGGACCACGACGGCCTCTCCAGTGTGTTCGCAACGGGCTTGGGTGGTGAACCAAGACGGGGCGTCGCTTGGTGACGGGATGGAGTGTTCAACTTTGCAACGCCAGTGACCTCCGGTGCCTTCGCGGTCCCGCATAAACTGTTGGAATGGCTTGGACCGGACAGTGCCATGGGCGCCGTGTGGCGTCCGGAGCTTGCACTGACCGGCTTGTTGCCGGAGGGGAATACCGAATGAAGAACTTGCGCAGCGTGGCCATCGCCGGGGTGATGGCATTGGCACTGCCTTCGCTTGCGATGGCACAGGCACCGACCACCCTCACCATCCCGTTGGCCTCGAACAACAACTCCGGCGTGACCGGGTCCGCAGTCATCACCGACATCGGCGGGGGCAAGTCCAAGGTCGTCCTCACCATCTCGGGTGGCAAGACTGCCACGACGGGTCCGGCACACATCCACTCGGGCAAGTGCCCGGAAGTGGGCGCCGTCGTTGCTCCCCTGACCAACCTTGCCAATGGCACCTCGACCACGGAAGTGGCGGTTCCCATTTCGGCCATGATCGGCGCCGCTCACGCCATCAACCTGCATGAGACCGGTGTCAGTGGCGTGCCGGGCTACGTGGCTTGCGGCAACATCGTCGCCACACCGGCCGCGATGCCCGCCACCGGCTTCGGCACCCGCACCATCGCCCTCGGTGGCGCCGCCGGTGCCGTCATCCTTGGCGGTCTTGGCGCCGGCATCTCCATGATCCGCCGTCGCGTCATCGCATCGCGCGGCTAATCCTCGCAAGGTCGCGACGGTTCCCGGGCACCGTGACCCGGGGCCGTCGCCGTACCGTACAACCACTCGGATGCGTCGACGCGCCGCCCTCGTCGTCACGATTGCTGCCATCCTAACCCCCGGTATTCCCGGCGACCGGGCAGCGAGACACATTTCCCGCATGGCGCACGCCTCGACCGGTACTGGTCAGGACACGTGGCCCGGGAACGTCGGGGAGACGGACGAAGACCCGACGCGCCAACCGGACCTCGGTGTCGCTTCCCGCACACCCACCGCGATCAGGCTCGGCCGTCTTTCCATTGGTGCCAAGGTCACCATACTCGGCATGGATGGTTCTGGTGCCTGGCAACTGCCGGACGCCGGCGTGGGGTGGTACTGGTTCACCGCAACCCCGGGGACGCCGGGCAACGCGGTGATGGTGGGGCACTTTGATACCTGGTGGGGTGGCGATGGACCGTTGGCCCGCCTGCACGAGGCACGCGTTGGTGACCGCATCGGCCTCGACGTGACCATGCGGACGGCCAGTCCCGAGGGTGATGCCCCCGATGGGACGGGAGAGGCCATCGAGGTGACCGAGACGCTCACCTATGCCGTGGCGACCTCGCGACTGGTGGACCGCACCGATATCTCGCCGACGGCCCCGACGGATGACGAACGCCTGACCTTGGTGACCTGCGCCGGATGGTGGTCGTTCACCATGAACGACTACACGATGCGCCGGGTGGTGACCGCAGTCCGCACCACGTAGAACCGGCCGCCCATTTCACATCGTGGTGCCTGGTCACGCCTTCCAGGGCTGGGGCAGGCCCATCACGCGGAGTTCGTGGTTCAGGAGGCGGGCCTTGAGGTGCAGGCCTCCGCCGAAGCCGGTAAGGGTGCCATCGGTGCCGATCACCCGGTGGCATGGCACGATCAGCGGGACCCGGTTGGTGGCGTTGGCGCGTGCCACGGCCCGCACTGCGGTTGGCCGGCCGAGGGCGCGCGCAAGCTGCCCGTAACTCCACGTCACGCCGAACGGGATGATTCGCAGCCCCCGCCACACCTGTTCCTGCCACACGGTGCCGTGATGCCACGCAATCGGCAGCGCATCCAGTACGCCGACCTCACCCTGCGTCCATGCCTCGATCGCGCGTCGCACGGTGCCCGTCTTCGCATCGTCCCGCATGGTTGTGGCATAGCCATCCCGCACGAGTTCATCCAGGAGGGTACGTGGGTAGGATCCCTCGATGAACTGCAAGGCGAGTACCGCACCATGGATGTCGGTGGCGAAGTGCACCGGTCCCGCGGGTGTCGGGGCCTCGTCCACGAAGGCCACCGCGGGTGTGCCGGATGCGTCTCCCCCTTCACCCGTCCGGAGTAACTCGGCTGGGGAGTTCGGCAAGGCGTCTTGGGGTGAACCCGGTGCTTGGTGCGATGGCATGCGGTGGGGGAGGTGGTCGGTGGTCATACCCCATGGTGCCACGGCCAGGCGGTTGCCGGGAGGCGCGTACCCCCAGACCTCACCCATCGAGGCGGGCGAGTGGCGCCGGATTACGCAAGCCCGGGTACGGATGCGCCTTGAACAGGTCCTCGCGCACCCCGAGGAATTGGTTGAGTTCCACGGTTTCGCCCCGGAAGGGGTACGCGCCGGCGAGGATGCCCGATTCCTGCACCATCACCACGTAGCCGTGTGCGGCGATGAAGCGTGCCTCGCGCCCGTAGATCGTGTCGAGTTCGAACATGAATGCCGGGAGCGGAATGTTGCACCGGGAGGCAAAGTCGGCTTCCTGGTGGACAAACATCTCCAGTGAGACGGGCAGTCCGTAGACGTCGCGTCGCGTCGGGGATGACACGACACATCCCGTGAAGTCGCGCGTTGTGAGGCCGAACTGGTCGATGAAGCGCAGACGACCGTAGTGTTCCTGGAACAGATGGAACGGCACCAGTCCCGCCTGCCCGGACTTGATGACGAGGGGTTCGTCCGGGACGGCGTCCACGTAGAAGTCGATCACCGGCCGGACGGCATTCAGGAAGATCAGGTCGCGGCGGTAGTGAGTGCGGTTCTGCGCCTCGAACCATGAGTACTGGACGGTGTCCGTCGGGAAGGTATCGCGGGAGGCGTGGTATCCAAGGACACTGGAGGTGGACCACACCTGCGCGAAGAGGCATGAGGAGAAGATGTTGATGCCCACGACGGTGATGATGACGGCGTCGCGCGTAAGGAGGGCCGTACCAGCAGAAGGCGAGGATGATGGCAGGGGCCTGGATGGGCACGAAGAAGCGTCCGCCTTCCATCCAGTCGCCCCCGGAGGTCAGCACGAAGAGGACGTAGATGGCCACGAAGACGGCGAGTGGTGCCATGCGCGATCGGATCGGGTAGGCGGATTCCCCGGGCGAAGGCGACGGCCAT
The DNA here is from genome assembly GCA_945907765.1 of Thermoflexus hugenholtzii JAD2. Lineage (GTDB taxonomy): Bacteria > Chloroflexota > UBA11872 > UBA12225 > UBA12225 > UBA12225. The sequence continues at coordinate 3,196 of CAMDTO010000159.1, forward strand.
GATCAGCGACAGCACCACGACGGGATACTGGCCGAAGGTTGTGAGTGCGTAGGTGATGCCTGCGTTGATGCGGTCAAGTGCGAATGCCTGCGGGCCGACCTTGGCCTCGACTGGCTGGGGCACGAGGCTTCCGAAGTACCACCAGCGCCAGGCGAACTGCATGCCGGTCAGTGAGGCGGCGACGGCACCCATGCGGAGGTGTTCCCGCCACGCGCGTCGCAGATGGATCTCGATGGATCCGGTGGCGACGAGGAACCCTCCGACGATGAGGAAGGTTTCCGGACGAACGGTAAGGATTACGGTGGTGGCAGCGGCGAATGCCAGGAGGCGTACCCGGCCCGGTTTGAGGCGGTAGGCGTAGTAGGCGATCAGGAAGGCGATCACGGCGGAGGCGTTGAGGGTGGTCTCAAGGTCTCCGAACGCCCAGTAAAGGAATGGGGTGGCCGTTGCGAGGTGGACCTGTGCCAGCGTGCGGGGTGTGCCAATGATGTCCGCCAGGCGCCCGATCAGCCAGATGGCGATGGCCGCTGCGCCCGCCGACACGGTGACGCCGAGGGTGGGCAGGTTGATGCCGGTCGCCGAGTGCAGGATCCCGAGGATGACGGTGTGGAGGAGGGATGAACTCTGTTCGACGCGTTCGCCATCGTAGTTGACGATCTCGCCGAAGCGGGCAATGGCGTGTGCCGCCCAGTATGTGATGAAGGCATCATCGCGCCCGGCAGACGGGAACAGGAACCCTCCCACCGAGAGGAAGAGTGCGTACGGCACGACAGTCCACACGCGCCACGCCATCACCGGGGGACTGGAACTGCCCTGTCCGGGCACAGTGCCCGAGACGGGTTCAAGATATGGTGAATAAGTCATGGCTGCCACAAGCGTCGACGTGGCTGGCAACGATCCCGGCGGACGATGACGGTGGCTGGTGCCATGGGTTCAAGATACTCGGTATGGCGAAGGGTTTCGCAAGGATCGTCATTGGCGGGGTCTGCGGGAACCCTGGCCCCCCACCCTGACCGGGGGATCAGGCCTCATGTATGTAATGTACGTGTAACCGGGAATCGCAAACCGTTGCCCCAGCGCCCACACGACACGCCTATTCTCTTCTCAGTCGGGATGTCAATGTCACAGTTGTGATCGTTTGACCCGATCCACCGCATTCCGACACCTGACCCGTGCCGGACCCACCCGGAGGAATACAAGATGTCTATTTCCCGTCGCGCCTTCGTATCACGCCTTGCCACGGTGGCCGGGTCCATCGCACTTGCGCCAGTTGCAATCGCTTCGGCCGATGGGTGCTACGAGGACATGACCCCCACTGCATACGGCGCGAAGCTGAACATTGTCCAGACGGCCATGCAGGCCGGTTCCTTCAACACGCTTCTTGCGGCCGTCAAGGAAGCCGGCCTTGTGGAAGCGCTTTCGGGCGAAGGTGCCCTGACGGTCTTTGCGCCGACGGATGAGGCGTTTGCCAAACTCGGCGAAGACACCATCAAGACGGTTCTCGCGGACAAGGCCCTCCTGACCAAGATACTCACCTATCACGTAGTGAGTGGTCGCGTGATGGCTGGTGATGTTGTGAAGTTGCAGACCGCACCGACCCTTCAGGGCCAGGATGTGCGGATCAGCACGATTGGTGGCGTCCGGATCAATGACGCGATGGTCGTCACCCCGGATATCGAGGCTTCCAACGGCATCATCCACATCATCGACACGGTTCTGATCCCGGCGTAACAAGCAATATTTCACCAATATGGGCAGACATCCCCTGCCCGCCCATGCTTCGACTTGGTGGATTGATGATCATTCCCAGTCCTCGGCCGTCGTACACGGGCCGGTTGGCTGGGTCTGTGTCCACGCACTCGATTTCGTCCCAAGGTTGGTCGTCATCCCGGATTACCATGTCGAGGTAGTTCAGCATCCAAAACCGGCCTGACCGACCAAGGTGCCGGTTTGCTTCGGTCGCCGAGAATGACTTCCAACCGTGGACGATGGTGCGCAGCGCATTACCACCTACGCACGTCACGTCCACGTGGACATGGTTGGGCATGATGCACCCAGGCGATCAGGTGGTAGCGAATACCGTCGTAGTGGTTCAGCGCGCTTGGTACCACTTCAGCGATGACGCGTCGGCCACGCAACCACTCGCCATGACCCGAGGCGAGGTAATCCTCGGTTCCTCGCTCCCGTTCGTCGCGCTGGACGCTCGGTGGCAGGGTGCGAAGTCCCGATGCAAGTTCCTCGACAACGTGTGTCGGAAGACTGTCACATGTGCGGAATGTCACTATCTGTGTCGCACCAACTGGATCGTAGTGGGGTACGTAACCCCTCGCATTCCAGTCCTGACTCCCCATCGGCGTAATCATTGCACTGCACGGATGCACGAGGCCTCACGCATCCCCGTTGGTCCGCGGGCAACCCACCCCGCAATTCTGGGAATGCCCGGTGTGCGGCACTCCCCGCTGGTCTGCGGCGCAGGCTACGAACGATACCGATCCCTGAACCCGCGTGTCTGGCATTGACCACGGGAATCCGTGCGTCATCTCGAAGGAGTTGCGGGCAGGGATGCCCGCGGACCAAGTCTCATGAACCTACATTTTTTCAGTTCGCACCCGTGCTATCTTTGCAGTGATCCTAGCGGGATGATGTCCGGAACAAGTTCGGTACCCGTCACGTGCCAGACAGGTCGGGTGGGTAGCGCACGATAAGGTGCATTGATGAGTTCGCAATGGCGTCGCGCGTTGGTGGCAGGGTTGGCAGTCCTTGGAAGTGGCTTGGCACTGGTCCCGACAATTGCGCATGCGGACTGCCGTGCCTATCGCTCATCCGGCAGTTCGTGGGCTACCACCACGTGTGACGATGGCTCGTCCTCGCGCACGTACTACTCCGGCAACTCTGCCACCACGAACTACAGTGACGGCAGCTACGCGCGCACGTACCAGTCGGGCAACTGGACAACGACCTCCTACAGTGATGGCAGCACTTCCCGCACGTACCAGTCCGGGAACTGGACGACCACCACATGGGATGACGGCACCACGTCGCGAGGCTACCGGTCGGGCAACTGGGGCACGACCACCTATGACGATGGCAGTTCGGCGCGGACCTACTTCTCTGGTGATAACGCCACGACAAGTTTCGTGTCGCCATATTACGGCAGCGGCTACGACCAGCGAGGGACGGCGCGCGCGCTCAACCCGTATGCCCTGCCGTCTCCGACACCCCGTCCATCCACCTATCGCGCACCGGCACCCCGCTACGGCACCATCGGTTCGGGCCGGTAGCCACGGCCTGGTTCCGAACGAAACCACTCGCGGATGGATCGGGTGATGGACGTGCTGCCGGGATTGGAATCAGGCGGATGGCTCGGCCAGGGATATGGCCGGACCACCCGCTTGCTCTGGGGCAGGGTTCCCTAGCGTGCCGGCTTGTAGCCCGGCGAGGCGTGCTGTGCCTTCGTCAGGGCACTCACCCACTGGTGGCCGTCCAGAAGCTTGGTGGTCTTGGCGCTGCGCAATGCACCGCCGGATGCCAGAACCAGTGCGAACGCCGCCACCGCTTCGTCATCCGGTGCATCGAAAATCGCCAC
>CAMDTO010000160.1 GCA_945907765.1 Thermoflexus hugenholtzii JAD2
TAGGATAGGAATGGAAATGAGCTTGTAGGCGTACCGGTTGAACGGTTCGGCTCCAGCAAAGATAAGCAAGTTTCCAGCGAGGTGAACGGGTAGGAAGAGGGCCAGACCGATGCCGGTTACGGCCAGAATGATCTTGGTGCCAATTGACGACCAAATGAATGCCCGGTGCTGAACCGCTCCATCAACGGTCGGGAATGGCTTCGGCGTGTATGGCGTCATCCTGCCGGACGGGACCGGGTTCCCTTGAACTGCCACTCGCAACTCCGTGCTGACGCGAAGTCATGGGTTGGCACGCTTCCATTGCGGCCGGTACCAAGTCCAATCGGGGCGAATATAACACGATTGACGGGTCTGTCCGATGCCGGTAACAGGTTTGGTAGCCAGTCGTGGCGTGGCCGGAGGTGCTGGTGAGGTCGGGTAGCAGTGTAGGCCACGAAGGCAGGCAGCCTTCGCTACCATGTGCCCAGATAGCCAGTGGGGCGACCGGTTTCCGAGTTGCCAGTCTAGAGGAGCATTGCAATGGGAACTGGGGCAGGCGATGTGCGTCTCGAGCGTGATTCCATGGGTGAGCTGCCGGTTCCGGCAAATGCGTATTACGGGGCTTCGACCGAACGCGCGGTGCGGAATTTCCCGATCAGTTGTCACCGGTTTCCACGGCGGCTGATCCAGGCACTCGGATTGATCAAGGGAGCCGCCGCCGAGACAAACCGCGCACTTGGGTTGTTTGATGGTGTGCTTGAGCCCAGCGTTCTCGACGCGTTGGCCACCGCGTGCCAGGAAGTCGCCGACGGCGCCTTCGACGCCGATTTCCCGGTCGATATCTTCCAGACGGGTTCCGGCACTTCAAGCAACATGAATGCCAATGAGGTCATTGCCAACCGGGCGAACGAGATCCTTGGCCAACCGCTCGGAACTCGAAAGCCGGTTCACCCGAACGACCACGTAAACCTTTGCCAGTCGTCGAACGATGTCATCCCGACGGCGATTCACTTGGCCGCGCTGATGGCCATCCACGCTGACCTTGAGCCGGCGTTGCAGGAATTGCACGATGCTCTCCGGGCAAAATCCGTCGAGTTCTGGCCCATCGTGAAGACGGGCCGGACACACTTGCAGGATGCGACACCGATCCGTCTGGGACAGGAGTTCGAGGGATACGCCGGTCAGGTCGAGCGTGCGCTCACGAGGCTTGCGTACGCGCGCTCCGAACTTGGCGAAGTTGCGCTTGGCGGGACGGCTGTCGGGACCGGCATCAATGCGCATCCGGAATTCGCTTCGAAGGCGTGCGCACGGTTGACCAAGATGTCTGGGGTGGCCATTCACGAAACCACCAACCACTTCCAGGCACAGGCCACCATGGATGCGACGGTTGCGGCGAGCGGTGTCCTGAACACCATTGCCGTGAGCCTCATGAAGATCGCAAACGACCTTCGATGGCTTGGATCTGGCCCACGTGCGGGATTGTTCGAGATCCTGCTTCCAGAGGTCCAGCCGGGATCGAGCATCATGCCCGGCAAGGTGAACCCGGTCATTGCCGAGGCGCTGATCCAGGTCTGTGCCCAAGTGATGGGAAACCACCACGCGGTCACACTGGGTGGCCAGTGGGGCTTCTTTGAACTGAACACGATGATGCCCTTGATCGCTCACAACCTGCTTGGCAGCATCGACCTCCTCGCTTCGGCGTCACGCAACTTCGCTAGGCAATGTGTGGCGGGGCTTCAGGCGACTGGCAACGGACCGGCAATGGTGGAGCGCGGACTTGCTATCTGCACGGTGTTGGCGCCAGAGATCGGATACGACGCTGCCGCTGCGATTGCCAAGGAGGCCTACAAGTCCGGCCGGACCGTCGCGGAGGTCGCCCTGGAGAAGACCGGACTTACCGCTGATGACCTCAAGCGGATCCTCAACCCCGAGTCGATGGTATTCCCGGGATTGACCGGCGCGCCGATGGGTGGATGAAGCGCGCGGGATGGAACCAGCGTGCGACGTGATGGCAGGAGAGGAGGCAGGGGGATTGGACACACCAGTGTTGCCCCCTCGCGGGCACCTTGGAGTGCCCTTTTCGTCAGTCGGCTCGCCGGACGCCCTGGCCGATGAGCAATTCATGCGCCTTGCGCTTGTTTCAGGTGAGGCAGCTTCCGCAGCTGGCGACATGCCGGTCGGGGCCGTTGCGGTCCGTGACGGCGAGGTGATTGCGCGCACATTCAATATGAAAGAGGCAACCGGCGATCCGACTGCCCATGCGGAGATGCTCGCACTGCGCGACGCATCGCGCGCCTTGGGTCGTTGGCGCTTGCCGGATGTCACGCTCTATTGCACGCTAGAGCCATGCATGATGTGCGCTGGCGCAATGGTTCTCGCACGTATCGGACGTTTGGTCTTCGCGACGCGTGATCCCCGTACCGGCGCGGCGGGCAGTGTCTTTGACGTCCTGGAGCACCCGACGTTGAACCACCGCGTCTCAGTGACTCAGGGGGTCCTGGCGGACGAGTCGGCTGAGCGCCTCCGAGAATTCGCTCGCGCACTCCGTAGTCGCAAACGTCGGGGGACCCAATTGACAGGTCGCCAGAGAGGTGGTGCTCCGGTTGATGATCCGTGACTGGACCGTCCTGAAGCGAGCGATTCGGTACCATTGCTTGGCATCCGTTTGACGGGGGTACGCGGTCGCCTGGAGGGGTGTCTGAGTGGTTGAAAGAGCTCGTCTCGAAAACGAGTGGGTGTCACAGCCTCGTGGGTTCGAATCCCACCCCCTCCGCCAGACGGTTCACGTACACGCAATTGGTGCACCGCCGGGGTTCCGGCGGGTCTGGAGTGCCCCTTGTCATCAGTGACGAGGCAGGCGCCGGACACTACGGAGGGATCGCATAGTTGGTCTAGTGCGCGCGCTTGGAAAGCGCGTATACCGCAAGGTATCGAGAGTTCGAATCTCTCTCCCTCCGCCAAATCTGTTCACAGAACATGCTCCGAAGTTCTGGTGCGCTCTCCCCGGATTCGAGATCAGCTGCCCGTGCAGGGCTCAAGAGTCGCAGCAGTTACTCTGCCTACAAGAGGTCTTTGCGGTTGCATCGGTGCCGGGGTAGAATCTCGGTGATCGTGCTAGGCGGGGAGCCAGCGGTGCCCTGTACCCGCAATCCGCTATAGCGGGGCTGAATTCCCTCTCCCGGCGCAGGCGGGTGTCTGTGTTGTCCACTGGTTCGACGTTGATGGTTGGGTCTTGCGCGGCAGGTCCCCGTGAACCCCGTGAGGTCCGGAAGGAAGCAGCGGTAAACGGAGTGGCCTGGGTGCCGCAGGGGTGCCTCGCCTGAGTAGAGCCACGGTTCAGCTAGTACATTCGCAACGTCAAAAGAGGGTGCACGATCGCCTACACTCGCGAGATCGCTTGTCCCAGCGTTGGTGGCCCGTGCCACTTCTGGTGCATGGGCAGCGCTTTACGCCCTGCCGTCGTGGGCCAAGTCATACGAGACTGAACCGGACAACCGGAACGGAGTGCCCGTGGCGCGGACTACCCTCTACAACAAGTGGCGACCACGAACCTTCGCTGATGCAAATGACCTGCCATTGGTAGGACAGGAAGCAATCGGACGGACCTTGCGTCAAGCCATTGTCCGGAACCAGATTGCCCACGCCTACCTGTTCTGTGGTCCGCGGGGCACAGGCAAGACGTCGGCGGCACGGATTTTCGCCAGGGCCGTCAACTGCCAACGTGGGCTGCAAGGGGAGCCGTGCAACCAGTGCGGGAACTGTGTGGCGCTCCTTGATGGCCGCCAACTGGACTTGCTCATCGAGATTGACGCGGCGTCGAACCGTGGTGTTGATGATGCCCGGTTGCTTCGGGAGCGACTGCTTCAGCGTCCCGGCGGTGACGGCCTGACGGGTCGGTACAAGGTCTACATCATCGACGAAGTTCACATGCTCACCAGGGAGGCATTCAACACGCTTCTCAAGAGCCTCGAGGAACCGCCTCCACACGTCATCTTCATTTTGGCGACAACTGATCCACAGGAGGTTTTGCCGACCATCCTGTCCCGATGCCAGCGTTTTGACTTCCGTTCGGTTGCACTTGAAAAATTGGTCAGTCACCTTGAACACGTTGCCACGGTGGAAGGAGTTGCCGTCGAACCCCGTGCGTTGGAGGCGTTGGCGCGGGCAGCACGAGGCGGATTGCGGGACGCAATCAGCCTGCTCGATCAAGCAATGGCATTCGGCGGTGTGGGTGGCGTCGATGGCGAGCGGCGAATTTCGACCGCTCAGGTTGACGCGATGCTGGGGATTTCGCGGCTTGATGCGGTCACCCAGGTTGCGCGTGCATTGGGCGACCAGGACCTGGCATCGGCGCTACGTGCCAGTCACCGCGCCCTGAACGGTGGCGCGGATGTCCGGGCTTTCAATCGTCAGGTTGTCGACTTCCTGCGCGGTGTGATGCTGACCTTGGGCGGTGCGCCGGAAACGATCGAGGTGGACGTTGAGACCCGGGACGCTATCGGGCAAGTGTCCCGGGTCTTCACGCTTGGACGGGTCCTTCGGGCGGTCAAGGGCCTTTCCGGGCTTGACGCGTCGCTTCGTACCCGCACGGTAGATGCGACATTGGTGTTCGAGGTCGCGCTTGCCGAGGCAATTGAAACCCCGGTGGCGACCGCTCCGACCGCGCCTCCGAAGCAGCAGGCGAGCCAGCGATCGGCGCAACGCCCTGAGCCTGCGTCTCAAGAGGTAAGCCCGCATTGGCAAAGCGAACAAGGGCCCAGTGTCACGGAGGTTCCCTCGGATCTGTCGGCACGACAGCAGGACACCCGGGTTGGCCAAGACCGTCGTGAACCAGCCGTCGATGCGCCTCCACGACGTGCTCCGGATGCAGCTGTCGTCCACGTCGAACTGGTTGCAACGATCGAAACGGTTGACAATGCACCGACTGAACCGTCTGGGTCGGAACGCCCTTCGCCAGCGGATGCTGTCCCGTCAACGCGACTGGTGACGGAGAATGCTGCCGAGCGATCTGCCATTCCGGGTCTGTGGCCAGCTTCTCCTCAGTCAGTGCCGAACGTGGCAGCACCGACGCGGCGGACGCGTCCCGCCGGCAAGGCAATTGCGTTGGCTGATGTGGTCACGCAATGGCCGTCGGTGATCGTGCAGATTCGTGACGACGGGATGATCCCACTGACGGGCGTGCTGCAGGGAGCGCGTCCGATTTCGGTGGAGCCGGAGAATATGGTCATTGTGTCGTGCGGGTCGGCGTTCACGATGCAGAAACTGAGTGACACGACGAACACGCTTGGCATCGAGCGCGCGCTGTCTCGGGTCATGGGTCTGCCGATGCGCATCCGGGTGGTGGTTGGGGATGGGACCAGCGATGGTGGAGAAACGCGTCGCGTTCCGCCTGGACCCGATCCATTTGGGGCTCGTGCGGTGCGGATGTTTGGTGGTCGCTCACTGAACACCGACGAGGTGAATGAACTCGATCGACGTCCGACGTTACCCTTTGACAACTGGCCCGAATGACTGCCGGTTCACCTAATAAAGTTTGCTTCAGGGAGTTGGTGCCATGGGCATGGGCATGATGCAGAAGATGCAGCGCGAGATGATGAAGATCCAGGAAGAGCTTGCCAAGCAGGAGGTGACTGGTTCAGCGGGCGGTGGCGCGGTCCGCGTCCGGGTTTCGGGTCAGCTTGACCTGCTTGGCGTTGAGATCGATCGTGAGGTTGTCGATCCTGATGACGTGGACATGCTTCAGGATCTGGTGACAGCGGCTGTCAAGGAAGCCTTCGCCAAGGCAAAGGATCTCCAGGCGAAGCGTTTGAGTGCCCTCACTGGTGGGATGAAAATCCCTGGCCTGACATAGGTCCTGTGGTGCAAGTCATGGTTGCTGAAGGGGTGGCGGTCATTTGTCCGCATTGATGGCGGAGCCGATTGCCAGGGCTATCGAAGCGTTCGGGCGGATGCCCGGGATTGGCCCCAAGACCGCGCAGCGGCTCGCGTTCTACCTCCTTCGGCAGCCGCGATCGGAGGCCGAGGCCCTGTCACGTGCGGTTATCGAACTCAAGGATCTGATCCGGGAGTGCTCGACCTGCTTCAACCTCTCTGAGACCGACCCTTGTGGCATCTGTGCGAACGATGGCAGGGACCGGACTGCAGTGTGTGTGGTCGAGGAGCCGTTGGACATCGTGGCACTTGAGAAGACCGCGTCGTTCAAGGGTCTCTACCATGTGTTGCATGGGTCGTTCTCCCCGATGGAGGGTGTTCTCGAAGACGACCTTCGCATCCGTGAGCTTGTCCAGCGGGTCGACGCGGGAGCCATAGAGGAAGTGATCGTGGCCACCAATGCGACGGTTGAAGGCGAGGCAACCGCTAACCTTGTCCGTGCGCGGCTTCGGCACCTCAGTGCGGTTCGCGTGACACGCCTCGCCCAAGGCCTGCCAATTGGGTCAGACATCGAGTATGCGGACGATTACACGCTGACCCGGGCACTCCAGAATCGCACGCGATTGTAGGAAAGTCGCCCAGGGCTGTGCGGCTTGAAACTCGCCCCCACCAGCGGTGGTTGCTATACTGACGACCTGATGGGGCCATTAGCTCAGGTGGTTAGAGCGCAGTCCTGATAAGACTGAGGTCCGTGGTTCAAGTCCACGATGGCCCACCCTGTTGCCAGAGAAGGTCCGATTTTCGGAACCCTATTGACCGTTGCAAGACCCAATTGTGCTGCTCGCATCGATTTGTCAGGCAAGTCATGTGGCTGGTTCTCG
>CAMDTO010000161.1 GCA_945907765.1 Thermoflexus hugenholtzii JAD2
TCGCGATGAGCACCGGGAAGCCAACCCTCCCGAGGAGGTTTGACGACCGGAGGTCGAATGCGATCACGACCGCACGCCATGAACTTGGGTAACCAAGGAAGATCAGCGGTGCGTTCCGGGCCGACACCGCTTCCTCGGCCCATCGGGGCAGAAGGACTTGCCTGGCTTCGGCAATCTGGACACCCGCAAGGTCGACCCCTGCAAGCAGTGGACTTGGCAGGATGCGCGCAATCTGGGCCGAGTTCCATTCACGGGACCCGTCGCTGCGTCGACCCAACAGCCCATTTACCGCCACTGGTCCTTCGGTTCGAGGAGGGTCAATGAGCATCCAGTGTGACGTCGGTGCCTGCGGAGGGAACCAAGCTTCGAAGACCGTGACGTCGTATCGGGCGGTCTGGTCGTATCGGTTTGGGTCAATCCGGTCCAGTGTGACCCCGGGAACCGCGCGGAGGGCGCGTTCCAACTGGTCGGTCCGTCCGCCAACCAACCCGATACGTCGTGTGAATGGTCGCGGCACAGCAGCGGTTGCCAGATTGTCAATTGCGAGCAGGTCTGGGTGATCGAAGAAGGCTTCAATCCAATTTGCAGTTGCGGGAACGCCGTCGATGGCGAGGGCTTCACTGGCGTCTGGGCCAATTGAGACCACGCGTTCGCCAAATGGAGCGCCGTCCACGCGAAGGCGAAGTGTCCCATCGGCCCGCATTTGTCCGGTATTGCTGATCCGGACGAAGACTTGAACGCGGTCACCGGCCCGCCCATCTGTCCCTAGTTGCAGTTGTTCGGTGCTTGTCCCCGGATCTGTTGCAGTTTGTGACAACGGTGCCCGACGAGCAACAAGTGCAGTGATTGCAGTGTTGGAGGCCGAGCCCCGTCCGGTGCGTACCACCTGGATTGGCACTGCCGGTCGCGCGATGCCCGAAGATACTTCCGCAACACCGCCCGTGAGGATGAGGATTTCGCCTTGGCGTGCCTCCAGGATCTGGGAACCCGCAATCTCGAGTGCCTGCGCCAGGTTGATCTCGGATGGCTGAGCGACGAGCGATTCGATCGCACGATCGAGCGAGGCGAGGTCGTCTGGGGCAATTCCCGTGGCGATGACCCGTGGATCAGCGCTTGCTCCGATGACAACTGCCCGGTCGCCAGGGCGCAGACGTGAGAGCGCTACGGACGCCCGTGCCTTCGCTTCGTCGAGCCTTGTTGCGGTCGGCGGGGATGCCCGAAGTGTTGCTGGTGAAAATGGGCCATCGGCAACGATGCGTGGATCGCCGTCTGAGGCAAGCATTGGGACCGAGGTGTCGATGATGACAGCCAGGGTGCGTCCCACGGGTAGCAAGCGAACCATTGCCGGACGCCCGAGGGCGATTGCTGCGAAGACTGCCGCGAGAATTTGCAGGATGATCAGGAGATGTCGCCGCAGGAAAGTGAGCGGGCTTCGGGCGGTTTCGGGTGCAATTGCGCGCCGCCACAGGAATATGCTCGAGACCTCGACCCGGCGGCTCCGCGGCCTGAGCAAGTAGAGGGCGGCTATCGCCACAGCGGATCCGAGCCAAAGCAGGTGCCATGGTGACAGCAATTGCGGACTGTTCACGCGATGATCCCGGGACGAATCCCCCATCCCCGGCCCATGTCCCGTCGGGACCGGAGAGCGGAGGGAGACGGCACGACACCTACTCGCGCCACGGCGTCACGCAAGCAGGCGTCGTGCACGGGCGTCATGAAACAGGAACTCCTCGATGGGTGTCGTGGTCGAGATCGGGATATAGCGAACCTGACGGGCGATGCATCGGGTCTCAGTTTCCGCGAGCCACGACGCGACCCTCGCGCGATATCGTGTGGTCAGGTCATCGTCAGCGGTGATCCTGAGAACCTCACCGGTCTCCCTATCGTAGACATCGAGATCTCCATCGAGGTCCGGGTCCATTTCTGCCGGATCGATCACGTGGATCACTGCGACCTCGAACCCGCGTTCGAGGAGGGACGCAATGCCCTCATGCACACCTGGGCCCAGGAGGTCGGAAATGATCACCGCGAGACCGCGCTGCCGGTGGCTACCGGCGTAGGCGCGCAGGGATGTGCCGAGGTCTGTCCGCCCAGTCGGGGACAGGGTGCCGATGAATTGGAAGAGACGCCGGCATGAGGGCTTTCCCCTGATCGGCGGAGATGCAACAGCCACGCGGTCACTAATACTTGCGCCGATGATGGTGTCGGAACCACACAGGCCCACATAGCCGATCGCTGATGCAAGGCGCCTGGCGTGGCCCAGTTTGCTGACGGCACCCCAGTCCATGCTGCGGGACGTGTCGACCATGAGATGGACGAAGAGGCTCTCTTCGTCTTCCCTCAATTTGACGAAAAGGCGATCAGACCGGCCGTAGATGTTCCAGTCAATATTGCGGAGGTCATCTCCAATAGCGTACTCCCGGTAGTCGGCAAACTCGATCGAAGAACCGCGCTGACGACTGCGACGACCACCGAAACTTGCTCCCTGCTGGCGTCTGGCAACAATCTGGAGGCGTTCGAGGCGGCGAAGAAACGCGTCGTCAAATATCGTCGGCCCTTCCGGATCAACTCGAGAGCCAGTAGCGGTTCCGGGACCTTCATCCTTCGCGCCCGTGTTCGCAGCCCGCCGGAGCAGCCCGGGGGTGTTTGCTAGGACCCGACGCCAATTCGCGCCCGATCCGGCGACCTTGAACCACGGGATCTTGAGCCCCGGCCTTGCCGGCTCGATCTCGTCCCGATCCGCCGGTTCAATTGTCACGATGCGCGTCCCCTATCGGCCATTTCATCGGTGCGAAGGGTCATCACGAGTTGCTCAATCACCGCGTCGGTGCTGATGCCATCCGCTTCGGCTTCGAAATTGAGCAGGAGCCGGTGCCGAAGGGCGATATGCGCCGCGCGGCGGATGTCTTCAAACCCGACGTTGTATCGACCGTCAAGAAGGGCGTAGACCTTCCCGGCAAGAATCAGTGCCTGACCGGCGCGCGGGCTGGCACCGAAGCGGACGTACTGTTTGACGAATCGGGTGGCATCGCGCTGGTCCGGGTGAGTGCCAAGAACGAGTCTGGCCACGTAGTCCCGGACGTGTTGTCCCATTGGGACCTGACGGATCAGCGATTGCAATCGGAGGATTTCTGGTGCGCTTGCCACTGGTGTGACAGTTGGAGAAGTGTCCCCAGTAGTGAGATCGAGGATGGCGTTCAACTCCTCGAGGGTTGGGAATGTCACAAGGATCTTGTAGGCAAACCGGTCCAGTTGCGCTTCCGGCAACGGGTATGTGCCTTCCATTTCCAGTGGGTTCTGGGTGGCTAGGACCATGAAAGGTTCAGGCAGCCGGTGGGCGATATTTGCCACCGTGACCTGGCTTTCGGCCATCGCTTCGAGGAGGGCGGACTGTGTCTTGGGGGTTGCCCGGTTGACTTCGTCGGCGAGGAGGAGGTTTGCAAAGACTGGTCCCGGTTCGAACCTGAACCGACGGATGCCCGACGGGTCGTCGGCAATGATATTCGTGCCGGTAATGTCGGCGGGCATCAGGTCAGGTGTGAACTGGACGCGGCTGTAGGCAAGGTCGAGGGCACTCGCAAGTGCCCTGACGAGGCGGGTCTTTCCCAGTCCTGGCACACCTTCGAGAAGCACATGCCCACTGGTAAGTAGTCCGACCAGGGCGCCATTGAGCACTTCGTCTTGCCCGACAATCACCCGCCTGACCTCGGCGATGATCCCGGCAGACACCCTTCCGAACAGGTCGAGGTCGGTTTCACGTGTTCCTGGCCGGCTGTAGTTGGATGCCATCGTGATCGTCGCTTTCGGGGTAGGTGATTTTTGGTGCGCTCGGGCTTGCCTGGGCGAGTGACCATTGAAATCGAGGCAATGACCTGATGGTCACGGTCGAAGCCCTGAAGCTGCGGCGCCTGGACCCGCCGGCGGGGCGCTTTCAGGCAGGAAGTATTGGCGCACCGCTTCGGTGTATTCACGTGGAACGGCGTTGATGTCTGGTCCGGCGCCGACCGGCGAATTGCTTGCTGGTCCCGAGGCGACTGCGGGTGCAGGGGGTGGAGCTACCAGCGGAGTGTCCGGGCGTGGCGGGCGCCATGTCGATGGCCCGTCGCCTTCCTGGGCCTGGACGGTTACTGGAACGGACTGAGCATCAAGCCGAGTTGCTGGTCCCGGGGAGGTGCTTCCGATGCCTCTTCCGGCGCCGGATCCCTGGACAGATCCGGTTCCGTCACTGTCCAGGCCTCCCGACCGCAATTGCTGTTCTAGGTTGCTTAGACTGCCCTCATTGACCGATCCATCACGGCCCTGCGCACCCTGTCCAGCTTGTCCGTTCTGGCCCGGCTGTCCGGTCGCGTCACGCGGTTGGTCGCCTGACGCTGAACCTTGTTCACCACCTGCGGCTTCTCCGGAACTATCACCGCGTTCGGGCAAAGAAGTCTGGCCGGAACGTGCGAGGTCCTGGGCACGGATGTCGCGGTCTCGTTCGGCGGCGTTTGCGTCGCCTGCCTGCCGTACCGCAGATGCCTCGCGCCGAATTGCATCCCGTGCGTCACTGGTCTTGTACTGCGAGAGCGCTTGGGCAGCCTCTTTCGCAGCCTCGGAGACTTGGCGGTCACCACTGCTCGTCTGCGCGCCCGCCTGTTTGAATGCTTCAGCGAGTGTCTCGCGTTCACTCGGTGGCAGGCGTGTAATTTGGTCGGCCAGTTGGTTCAGTTGATCAGCAGCGCGCTCGGTATCGCCCCGTCGTAGCGACTCACCGGCGGCGCGGGATGCCTGCGCTTGTCTGAGGGCATCGCCCAACTTCTGGAGCGCTTCGCCTCGTTGCGCTGCGGTTGTCGCGTGCGATGCGGCGTCTGGCGCGGCGCGGCTTGCATCTCCTTGATGCTCCCGACTGCGCGGTAGCGCCTGATCCTCACGCTGGCCAATCAGGCCTGACGATGAGGTTCCGGTGTCGCCTGGCCGGTTTGTGCGCGCCTCGATCGCGTCACCGCCGGGTGAGAGTGCCTGTGCTTGGCCAAGTGGGGTGGGTTCCCCTGCCGGTCTTTCCGATGGCGTTCGCGCATCGGCGAGTACAAGGGTCGGTTCAGTGTCTTCGAGCGGATTGGTAGCGGCTGACGGCCAAACCCCGACTAGGACCGCAGCGAACAGTGACACCGTTGTCGCCGTCAAATTAGCGCGCGCGGTGCGACGCCAGACCGGATCACGCGGTAGCAGAGGAATTGAAGCTGACGGAATGATTGCAAGTACCGTGCGGGAGGCTCTTTGGATCTGGAGTTCAGCAAGTTCACCGAGAGTGGAGGCATCCGTCAGCTCAAGTGCCGTTGCAAGCTGTGCATGCAGTCCTAGCGAGGCGTCAGTACGGCGTGCGATTTCGTAAGGCCCCACACGACGAACCACGGCGCGACCGAGAAAGATGCTTGCGACGATGATGGCGCCAACGCTGATCATCCAACCTATCACCACATTGGCTGTCAGGCGGGCGGTGATTACACCGATCAGCACGGCCACCATCGACCACTGGGCCACTGGAGCAGAGATCCTGATGACGTCCTGCGCTCGGTATCGTGGTGAGAAGGCAGAGAGCCGACGCTCCACATCGCTGAATGGTGTGGAGACCCAGAAGCCTCGTCGATGGGCCAGCGGCGCGGTCCTGGCACTCGGCACGCGTTGCGACACAATCGTCCGCACACGCTGTAGAAGCGATGTGGGACGTCGGGGGCTGTTCCGCGACGCCTCAGTCCCTTGCACTGTGCCTCGTTTCACATCCGCCATATTGCCGGGACCGATCTTTTTCAGACCAGACCTGGGCACCGGTCAACGGTGGTGAGGTCCTTGAGGCTGCCCGATTGGGTGCCCCGTGCTTGGACGCCTCACTGTGCCAAACTGCGTGACAGAACTTCGCTTGACGGTGGCTAGAGAGTAGCACCGAGGTTGCTTCGAGTAAAGAACTTCAAGCGATGTTGAGCCCGCTACGCGTCCGTCGGGGGCCCTTCGACTAGGTGCTCCGTGTCCGGTCTGTGTTCTTCGTCGGCCGTGCTGTTCCCATCTACGCGCGTGCCGACCTCGGGACACTTCGCACGGCATATGTGATCCCGGGTCGGCGATCAAGGTCGTAGGACCAGCGGACTTGGACGGCACCTCCTCTTTCATGGCATTGCAATCCGATCACTTTCGGTCAGGAACCTTGTAGAATGTCGATATGGAACGACCACCTTCGGGAACTTCGCGGGGTGATCACGGTCGTAACCGGTCTGCTGAAGTCGTCAGGGGCGGGACAGTCACGACGTTGGACACCTTCAAGGTTGGTGCGTTGGCCGCACTACGGGCTGAGGGATATCGCTTGACCCAGCAGCGTGGTGTACTCATCGACTTGATTGGTCAATCCGCCGACCATTTGAATGCAGATGATCTTTACCGTCTAGCGCGAGCGCGTGACGGACGCATCAGTCTCTCGACGGTGTACCGGACGTTGTCTCTGCTTAAACGCCACAAACTCGTGGCCGAGATCCACCTCAGTGAAGAACACCATCACTACGAGCCGGTCACCGGCGATGCCCATTACCATCTCGTATGCCGCCAATGTGGCGGCGTTGAGGAGTTTGGGGCACAGGTTATTGAGACACTCAGCGACGCACTCAGACGCGACTACGGGTTCACCATTAACAACGTAGAGCTTGATGTCACTGGGACGTGTC
>CAMDTO010000162.1 GCA_945907765.1 Thermoflexus hugenholtzii JAD2
GATGCAACCGCTCCAGTGTCGTTATCCGACTGCCTGAGACCGGTCATCAATTGCCCCTTCAGCTGGGCAATATCCTGGTCTGGAAACACGGGGTTGAACAATATGTACGCAAAGAGCCCAAGCGCCAGCGAGAAGTCTTCCTCGAGGCAGCGCGCAGAAATGACCGTCTGATGTCGACCTGAACCCGCACCAATCGACATGCCCGCGCCGTCAGTAGCTTCATTGATCTCCGCGAACGTCCGTGAAGTCGTTCCCCGGTTCATGCCGCTCGCCGTCAGTGCTGCAAGACCTGCAAGCTCCGGGACGTCCAGGAGGGCCGCCACCGGTAACGCGAGCCGAAAGCCGATGATGGGGGTGGCATGGTTCTCATACCCATACACGCGAATGCCATTTGAAAGGACAGCCTGAGCACTTGCAAGACGATGGGCACGGGAACCCGAAGCCACGGCAGCCGTAACCGGTCAGGTCATCGCGTCTCTCCTTCGGGCAGGAACCACCCAGACGTTCGGTTGCGTTCCACCAGATAGGTTGCACACACCCGTTGCACGTCGTCGGCAGTGACCTGATCAAGCTCTGCGAGATAGGTATCGGCGCGGCGCCATGTATCCGAGATCTCATGCTGGCCGAGGCTGCGCGCCTGATTTGTCACGCCTTCCGAACCGAACACGTATCCGGCCCGAAACTGCCTGCGGACCTTGGCAAGTTCAGCATCAGTCACGCCATCACGCGCCAACCGCTCAAGTTCGGCGATTGTCGCGGCTTCGAGCCGTGGTGGATCCGTCTCTGAGCGTGACGTCACGCTGACCCTGAAAAGGTACGGGTCGCGGGTGTCCGAACTTCCCGCCCCAGCCGATTGTGCGAGGCCAGTGGTCACGAGCGCCGTGTACAGACGCGAGGACCGGCCGGCGCTGAGTACCGCACCGAGTAACCACAGGGCAGGCGTGTCCGGGTGCGTGGTTGCCGGCACGTGATACGCCTGCGAGAGGATCGGGACTGGACCGGGTCTCCTGACGGTGACGCGGCGTTCACCTTCCTGCACCGGCTCGACCGCGGGCACGATGCACGGATCCATACCGCGTGGAATGATCCCGAACTCCTTGTCAATCGCGGTCACCATGTCATCGGTGTCGAAGTCGCCGACGGCGACGACAATGGCATTGTTCGGCACATAGAACCGTCGATAGTGGTCGAACAGGGTGTCCCGCGTCATCGTGCGCAGGTCGTGCTTGTAACCCACCACGGGTTGCCCGTACGCGTGCAGCTTGTAGGCAGCTGCTGATGTCTCCTCGAAGAGCGCGTATCCGGGCTGATTTTCGCTGCCCTCACGCTCGGAGATCACGACCCCCCTTTCGCTCGCCACTTCATCTGGGAGGAAGCGTGCATTCGTCATCCGGTCCGCTTCAATTGCGATGGCGTTGTCGATGTGCCGGCTTGGCATCGTCTCGTAATACGCCGTGTAGTCAACCCAGGTCATGCCGTTCCGGACCCCGCCACATCCGGCGATCGTCTTGTCAGCGACACCCTTTGGGAACCGGTCGGTTCCCTTGAAGACCATGTGTTCAACCCAATGGCTCACTCCGGTGGTCCCCGGCACTTCATGGCGTCCGCCAACCCGGTACCACACCCAGAAGCTGACAATTGGGGACGTCCGGACTTCTCGGGTGAGGATTGTCAGGCCATTGGAGAGCTTGTGCTCCCGTGCCTGGGCACGGCCAGACGTCGCCATTCCCTTTGGGAGTGACCCGGGAACCTCGATGGCCATTTCAGTCTCCGATCGTATTGCAAGCCACCCGCCAAATCGTGCAAGTGGGCGCCGTAGCGGTCCATTCCACGACGGGAGGTAGCATAGGATGCCAGAGCAGCGCCAAATCCTGTTGATCAGACCATCAGTATGGCGCCTTGCCAAGGGCTGCGCAGTATACTCGCGACCGGAGGGCAACGTGGGCCAAGTGAATGCGGGAAGCCCTTCGAGCCGGAGCGACGAGCCAGCCAAGAATTCACGTCCGACACGCACGCGAGACTCCCTCGGTGCGGACTTCGTGTTCATCAGGCCAACCGAGTGGGCGGAGGCTTTTTCCCACGCCTACGGCATTTCCACGGGTCAGGCGTCAACGATCCTCGGGGAGACCGCGGCGTCAGGCCATGCGACCGGACTGACAGGCCTTTCACAACTGTGGGAACAAGCATCAAACGCTTGCGCACAGTATGTTGCCCATCGCGACATCGCAGTTGGAATGGATCTCGGGTACTTCCGTTGGAGCAGGCACGCGAACGGCAGCGTGAGCTTGGACGGGACTGAACTGGCGTCATCGGTTGGCGTTTGGCGCGTGTGCCGAGATATCGACGATGCGATTGCGACCTCTTCAAATGAGACTGACTTTCTCGAAGAGGATCAGGAGTTGATCTCTGACGTCAAGGTGTACTGAGCAGGTCGGGCGTAAGTTTCGGGCGATGGCACGGAGGTGCGGGATGGCCCGCACCATTGCTGCCGAAATGCAGGTGATCGATGACTCGAGTGGTCGGTGGTGACCATCAGGGGAAGGGCGCACCAATGGCAGGCGACACGCAGCAGAACCCAGACCAGGCAAGTGTCGGTCAGAAGGTTGCTGCGGTTCGGGCCAAATCCCTAGACGAAGCGCGGCTGAAGGCGGCGCATCTTCTGTCGGTCCTGCCCGAACAACTCGTTCTGACCGTGACGGCGCAGCACTCGCGTGGTCTCTTTGGGCTTGGTGGAGTTGAACTCGACGTCGAGGCTCGTTGGTCGCCCCCGCAAACCGTCGCGGCCGTGGCCAGCGTACCGGACGCAGAGGCAAGGCCTATCCCTTCAACGGCAACGATAGCTTGCCTTCGAGGACGTATCTCGGTGACCGTTCGTCGTCCAGTGCCGGGCGGACATCCTGCGACGCCATCCACGGTTGATGCCTTGATCGAAGGATGGCCAATCGGCGCCCGTGATAGCGATGCGATCGCGCAGGCGATTCGAGCCGCAGACGGAGTATCTCACGTATTCGCCGCAATGGTTCCGACCGTCCAACCCCAACCAGACGACGCGATTGCGGTGCACGTGTCCTCAGACGGAATGTCTGCGTGGTTGATCCCGTGGGCCGATGCTGAGCTCACCGAGGCCGGACTGTCAACTTCACTTGAAGCCGCAAGCATCGATGCGGGTGTTGACTTGGACCAACTGGGGTCACTAGTCGGTTCTCGGCTGTCAGTCCCGACCCTCATCGCCCGCGGACGGCCAGTCGTCAACGGAGTCGACGCGGTGGTTGACTTCGCCGTTCCATGGGTCACAGGTGTGCATGCGCCAGTCGCGGGCGACGATGCGGCGGTCGACTACCGGGAAATGGGATCCACCGGCAAGCCGTTCAAGTCTGGCGAAGTCGTAGCGCAAAAGATACCGATAACAGAAGCAACAGAGGGCATCACCGTCCGGGGTGTGGTAATCCCGGGAACGGTTGCTAAGGACATCGACCTTCACAAGTTCAATGGCAAGGGAACCGAAGTCACCGAGGATGGACTGTCAATTGTTGCCATCGCTTCCGGGTCCGGTTCCTGGATAGCAGACCGCGTGTGCGTTCTCCCTCTGACCAGCATTCCAGGCGATGTGGACTTCTCGACAGGGAATGTCCGGGTCGAAGGCGATGTCTCGATTTCGGGCACGATCACCTCGGATTTTGTCGTTGAAGCGACCGGAAACATCACGGTGATGGGCGCGATTGAAGGCGCAACGGTCAATGCGGGTGGGAGTGTCACCATCAATGGCGGGTTCGTGGGGCAGGAGCGGGGAACAATCACCGCAGGGGGCTCGGTAACTGCCCGGTTCATGGAACACGCAACGGTCCACGCCGGTGGACCGGTTGTTGTCGGGTTTGAAATCAGACAGTGCACGGTCATTTCGGAAACGACCGTGACCGTTGGTGGCGGACGTGGACCCGGCCGGATTACCGGGGGACTCGTCCGTGGCAAACACGCGGTTGAGGCGGCGGAAGCCGGCGCGGAAAATGGGGTCTCCACCAAGGTGCAGGCTGGATGGGGCAAGGAACTTGATGCGGACGTGTCGGAAGTCCATGTTCCGCCACGGGTCACGGTTCGCAAGACGGTTCACGCGGGGGTCGATATCACCGTTGGCGGTGCCGTCGACCATGTCACTTCAACTCGTGCTGGTGGGTCGTGGAAAGACGTTGACGGCAAAATATCGATCATCCCGCTCTAATCTGTCACCGGCTCCGGGGTTGCGCACATTCCGTACAAACGAGGCCCTGCTCCGTAACGCGGTGCTATGCGATAGCGGACAGTCCCCGTAGGCAAGCAACACCACGATGGATGGCAACGTGAACCCGGGTAGACACGACGCAATCCTTGCAGATATCGCACGCCTCTCTGGGGCACACATCGATCTCGACGCGCTCCTGGAACGCGTCGCGGAGCTGGCCGCGAGGATGACCGGAGCAGACCGGTCCAGCATCTTCCTGCTTGATCGCACGGGAGAAATTCTTCATCCGGCTGCATTCTTCGGCATGAACCCCGACTTCACGGCCTCGTGGAAGACCCGGCCGTTGCGCCTCGCAGACGAGCCGCTCAGTTCCGAGGCACTTGAAACCAGGCGCGCGGTTGCAGTGCCCGATGCGTTGACTGACCCGCGCACCAACAAGGCGTCTGTGGCGTTCTTCGGCGACCAGAGCATCCTTGTGGCGCCGCTTGTCACTGGCTTTGGAAATAGAGAGCGGATCTCGGGAACGCTCTTCCTCAATCACGTGTCCTCGCCCTATCGGTTCACGTCGCGAGACATCGAGACGGCCGAAGCTATTGGATCGCAGATTGCGATTTCGATTGAGAATGCCCGCCTTTCCCAAGATACGCACAGATTGGCTGGCCAGCTTCGGCGTAGTTTCCTGCATGCCGGCGAGACGCTCACGATGTCGATGGGCGCGAACGCCGATCTGTTGCACCTCCTGCAGAGGATGCTCGATCTCGCTGCCGAGCTTGTCGATGCCGACGGTGGAACGCTATCCATCCGTGATGACCTGGCCAGATCGTCGGATGTAGTCGCGACCACTCATCGCCGTTCGACAGGTGACTATGCATCCGCAACGGGCGATAGGACCGCGCTCGAGGGCTTGGATCCGGACGAGCACGCATCAATACACATCGACGGACTCGTTGGAGGATTGCTGTCGGTCCCAATCCACGGGCGACGCGAGTCAATCGCTGATATCCCGGCCCGCACCACGGGGGATGTGCCATTCGAAGCGGGCGCGTCAACCCTTGATGAACGTGACGACCCACGTATCAACATTCGTTCAGCCATTCGTGGCCCTCGCGGTGAAACACCCCTGAGCGCAAGTTCAGTTGCCCTGGGAACCTTGACTGTTTGGAGAGACGGAAAGGTGTTTGATCGCACCGAGCACGCGCTGCTCGGAGCGGTCGCAGGGTACGCAGGCGTTGCGATTGAACAGCGACGATTGGTGGAGTCGATGACCGAGGAACGGTCGGGGCGTCTCAAGGCAGAGCGACGTCAGTCCGAGTTCATATCCATGGTGAGCCATGAGCTCCGCACCCCCCTTGCCCTGATAAAGGGATACTCGGAAACCTTGCAGCGCCGTGACTTGTCACTTCCTGATGAAACCGTTGATCGATTGAATTTTGGTTTCGGTGAGGCAACAGACCGACTGATCAGGCTTATCGATAACTTGCTGACGGCGTCAGCGCTTGAAAGCGGCGCCTTCATCACGAGAACGCAACTCGTCGACGTGGTTGAAGTTGTCCGTCTAGCGGTCAAAGAGATGGTGATCCTGGACGATTCCCACTCGGTCCACCCAGATTTGCCTGACAGGCCCTGCCTTGTGTGGGGTGACCCCGATCAGCTTGCGCAAGTCATCCAGAACTTGCTGGGCAACGCGATGAAGTACTCATCTGCGTCCGACCCAGTCGGGGTAACCGCAATTCCACGCCCGGGTTGGGTCCGCATCACGATCCGCGATACCGGCCCGGGCATTCCGCCGAGTGCGATCGACGCGATCTTTGACAAGTTCTTCCGGGTCCCAATCAGTCCGATGGACCCCTCGTTCGAGGACCTCGCCGTTGCAAACCAACGGCAAAACCCTGCACCACGCCCCAGACCCGCGGGGCTCGGCCTCGGACTTTTCATTTGCCGTGAGATAGTCAAGGGTCACCGTGGCCGGATATGGGCCGAAAACTTGAAGGAACGACTCTACGACGGAAAGTCAGCACCGGTCATCGGTCGGTACACCGTTGGGACCGCGTTCCACATCGACCTACCCGTATCCGAGGGGGTGACAGTAGACAACTCGCGACCAACCAGATAGGCTATGTGAGGAAGTAGGTGTGCATGCCCCGCCACCTGCATCCGGTGCGTGAATGGACTGGCTGCACCGTTTCGGTCCCGCGATATTCTTGCGAGTCCTTCACGTGTAGACAATGGCGTACGTGTGTCCAGCAATGGCGCTTGGAGACCAGAACGATGCCCATAAACACCAGCCCCGCCAATGCGGCGGACACCTCTTCCGCTATTGGAACGCTCGTTCAAGT
>CAMDTO010000163.1 GCA_945907765.1 Thermoflexus hugenholtzii JAD2
GAAGCATCCGGGCGTCAAGAAGGGGACCGGGATAACGACCCCGTTTTCCACCACTGTTGCGTTGGACGCATCTGGCGCCAGTCCAGTAGTCGTGCAGAACGGCGACTTCGGCTGGGTCATTGGCACAAGTGCACGTGGACGGCTCGAGCTTTTTGCCGTCATCCTTGTCGGAACGTCCTGGGACCTGCTCGCACAGATCAGCGTCAACGCGGACGAGGCACCGGATCGCGCGACCGGTCTTTGGGTTGGACCCGCACTTCAACACACGGCGCAAGTGACGCCATTTGGTCCCGAAAACGGTCCGATCAGGCACGTGCGACACTACGAAGAAGCTGGAGCGCGGCGGGACTGGAACGCCACTTCGCAAGCGTGGTCTGATCGACATCCCACGCTCCACGTCGCAGTGGATGGTCGCGAGACCCTATCAGTCGCGTACGGACAGGATGCGCTCCTATCGGCCGGGCTCGCGTTCATCACTGGTTCACCCAACGCTCTGGAAATCCCTGGGGCTTCCAGGAGTGCGACGGCAATTCAATCAGGCCGACTTGCGCTCGCGATGACGCGAAGTCAACAGGACGGTCCCCGAACGCCGACGTCGGTGTATTTGCTTACTCAAGAAGCACGTCAACAGGACAGTCTAGGCCCGGATACCGGTCAGTGGGCAATCGTTTCGCAAATCTCGCTCAACGGTTTGTCTGGAAACCCGTTACGCCCGGACATCAACGAAGAGTCCGATCACGCCGACTTCGCCTCACGGCCTGGACACGCCGCCGATCCCCCGGCGCATCAACCTCATCGTGTCGATGCGGGCATGCCCACAGATGAACCATCGGACGGCTCAGGCGATTCCGAGAGTCGGGTCAGTTCCCAACGGTTGGACCAGAAACTGTCTTCGACACTCCATTCAGTTGCAAACAGAGTTCGCGGAACAGGCGTCTCTCTGGCGACGATCGCGGCTCTCGCGTCAATGGTCATTTATGCTGCTAGCCGTCTCGTCAACCTTTCGGGATTTCCCATCTACTTCCACGGGGATGAGGCCTATCAGATTGTTGCGGGGCAACGTCTGATCGCATCCGGATTCCGGAATGAGTTGAATGTCCTTTTCCCGCTCTACTTCTCGAATGGTGGATCATGGGCGCCCTTGCTTCCGGTCTACTTCCACCTCGTCTCAACGTCCCTTTTCGGCACGTCGGTTGAAATCGCGCGAGGGACGGCCGCTGTGTTTTCCATCTTCGGCGTTCTGGCAGCCACGCTACTCGCCCGGGACGGAATTCACGCAAGGACCTGGTGGGCAGTCCCACTCTGGGTCACCATCGTCCCTTCGTGGTTCCTGCATAGCCGAACTACGTTTGAGACGGTGTATGCAGTCTCTGGATTCGCAGTCTTCCTTTTCTGTTATGTGAAATACCGCGAAGGCCGCACGGGTGCCGGCTATGGTGCTATTTTGGCAGCAGCATTCACGTTCTATACGTACACAAATGGGCAACTGATCATCGGACTTGCAGGACTGCTCCTCGTAGTCTCCGACCTGCCTTACCACTGGACGCAGCGGAGACACCTCCTCCCGTTCCTGGCGACAGGGGTCGTTTGCCTGGTTCCGTACATCATGTTCCAGCGGGCCGCTCCAGATGCCACTGCCGATCAACTTTGGCGGGTGTCGTCGTACTTGGTGCTGGATATCCCTCTCGCAGAGAAAGTCCGTCAGTTTGCAGTTCACTACTGGGGCGGGCTCTCACCGACGTACTGGTTTCGGCCGACCCAACTGGACCTCGGTCGGCACCTGATGATCGGGTACACCCACCTGCCGGGACTTTTTGCCCCGTTCATCCTGATCGGGATTCTCGTATCGTTGTCGAGAATTCGGATGTCCGTGTACCGGATCATCCTGATCGCGCTCATTACCGCGCCGATTGCGGCAAGCCTGACCGACGTCGGCATAACGCGCGTCCTCGCAGTGGTTGTGCCGGCGACCCTGCTTGCAGTCGTGGGACTCGAATGGCTCATCGCGATTCCGTTGCCTGCTATGTCGGCAGGACGCCTTGGCTTACTGCGAAAACTTGATCACTGGGTGCAAGTGATGACCGCGCCAGGGTCAATCGCCGGGATCGCCAGGCCTGGTTGGCATGCATTCGCCCTTTTCGGGGTCGGTGCCATCCTCTCGACAAGCATCGTGGCGGATTCTTTCCTGAATGGGCCGAAGTGGTTGACCGACTACGGTCTCTACGGCCAACAATGGGGAGCCGTGCAGGTTTTCCGGGAGGTCGTCACGCGTGCACGAAAGAGCCCGGACGACAAATTCTTCATCTCTTCAACATGGGCGAATGGTACTGACCTGTATCTGCCGTTTTTTGTGCCCTCACTACAGGCAGAAGGCCGCGTGCTCATGGCAAATGTCCGTGACTTCCTCGGCGCGAGGCGACCACTAGACGAACACATGGTCTTCGTGATGACGGCGGATGAGGTTCAACTCGCCCGCGCCTCCCGACGGTTTGGGCAAATCCTGATCGATTCCACCATGCACTATCCTGACGGAAGCGATGCCTTCTCCTTTGTTCGGCTTGGGTACTCCGCGGACTTCGACCGCATCGTCTCCGAAGAGCGGGCCGCCCGCGTTGCGTTACGCAACGGCCAGGTGGTCGTGAATGGCCAGCGTCTCGAAGCCCGCCACACCATCATCGACGCGGGCACACTCGGGAATATCTTTGACGGCGATTCGCGGACCCTTGGGCGGTTCAATGGCGGAAACCCGGCGATCCTCGAGTTCGCATATCCGCAACCCAAAGACATGAGCCATCTCACGATTGTGCTCTCGGCCGGTAACTGGGATCTCGTCGTCAAGACGTATGCTGACACCGGTACTGAAACTATTTACCGAAAGACCGTAGAGAGCCGGGTTGATCCGACAATCGAATTCGACCTCACTCCTGGCAAGGTTTCCGCAGTTCATCTTGAGATCCTGCAGCGGGGAGCCGGCCAAGAATCCATCGTTCACCTTCGTGATGTCATTGTTTCATGAGCACATCAGGCAATGACCGAGGCAATGGGAACCTTCTTGAAGGTGGTTCCGTGTCTCGGATCGCGCATGTGTGGGAGAGCGTCGTCTGCCGGCTTGAGGTCGACGCACCTCCCAACGACCATGGGCCAGAGGCGGAACGTGCTGACCCGGCTTGGTCCACCATGGGCATCGAGGGTCCATTCGGGAAGTGGGACGTTTCCCGAGACCGGCATCCCGTTGGCCCAGTGCACTCGGAGTCAGATGCAAATGGAAAGCTCGTCCCACGGGTAAGGATCCGAGGACAGCTCATTCCCCTGCAAAAAACGTCGCTGGCGAACCACGTGGGTGTGCGACGAATCGTTGAGCATCAGTTCGATTTTCAAGTCAAGCTTGAACAATCTCGTGCCGAATCAATTCACTGGTCAATCAAAGGGAACATTCAGGAGGCACTTCACCTCATTCAGGAATGGCGAACCGGTGCCTTCGATGACACCAGTGTGTCGACGGTCACGACCACGGTTGATGCCTGGGATCCCACCCCCGTTGCGTTTGTGCAAGATGGTTCGGGGGTTGCACAGGGGTGGGCTGCTCCGCCAGGGCTCCGAAGTTCCACGATTTCTCACATTCATCACGCTGCCGTTGTCGATGGCACCGGATGGATCGTTTCGCGAGATCGCGACGGTGACGATGACGTCTGGGCTCTGTCGATCTTTCTTCGTGACCATGAAGGATCACCGGTCGCCGGACCCTTGGATTGGCGATCCCACGCGGTCGTCAAGGTCCACGTTTTCGCGGGTCCACCTGCGCTGGCCGACGTTCTTCCGGTGACGTTCGCGTCATACATCGGCGATCGAACGGTCACGGTCGATACTCCTAATCGGGAAAATCAATCCGGCATTGACGCCGGATTTGACCAATCACTTGGGTCGAAATCATCTTCTAGCGATGATGGAACTCCGCGAGAAGCGGATACGGATCTTCTTGACTTCGCTCGTAATGAGCCGAGAGATGAGATGTCCTCGGCCTCCGGTCCAGTGTCAGGTCTCCCCTTCGTAAGACCGTTTGTCGCCGCGATCGCCCGCGTCGAATCCATGATCCAAGGATCACCCATCGGCGGGACGCGCCTCGCTTGGACCGGGTTCTGGTTCGGAATGGTGGTGTACGCCATCACTCGACTTTGGCGCATCGATTCGTACCCGATTTCCTTTGACGGAGACGAAGCCGGAATCGTCGCACTGTCGCAGGGTCTTCTCGACGCTCGTTTCCGAGACGGCTTCGGTATCGTGTTCCCGATCTTCTTTCCCTACCCGAACTGGAACCCGGATGTTGGCGTGTATGTCCACCTCATCACCTCATCGGTATTCGGCGTTTCTGTCACCGTTGCAAGAGCAACCGCAGTATTGCTGTCGGCCCCAACCCCCATCGCCATTGCGCTTGCCCTCAAGATCGCGCTCAGAAATCGTGCATGGTGGCTCGCGCCACTTGTCGTTGCCGCACTTCCAGTCTGGTTTCACCTGTCTCGGTCGGCGTATGACAGTGCGACTTGGGTGGCCTTCTACGCGTGTTTCATTTGCTCGTACTTTGTGTACCGCTATGAACATCCCCGGTTTGCCTGGTTCATTGTCCTGTCTGGTGCACTGACATTTTATTCAAATGCTATAGCTCATCTTATCATTGTTGCAAGCATTATCACATTTTTTGGGATTGATTTTCGATATCATCGGCGGCACCTGAGACACTGGAGATACCCGTCCATAGGGGCAATCGTCGCACTTCTGCCGCTTCTGAACTTCCTGACAAAGAACCCGGGCTACCTTGCGTCAAGGACCAATTCCGCGCATCCGTTCTGGGCATCGACCTCTCCCGCCCTCGTCGATGTCGGGATCCTGATGGCGCGCTCAATCCTTGTAGCACTCGACCCCCGCGTCTGGTTCTCCGGGATCGAAAGAACCAAGTATGTTGATGTCACCGGCTACCACAACTACTACCCGGGGACCATGCCCCTGCTTCCGCTGTGGCTAGCGCCATTCATCATCGTGGGGGTCGCGTGCCTCGCGCTGCCTCGGTTTCGCCCCTACCGCTGGCAGATTTCCGCAATGCTTGCGGTGACGCTGTCGCCTTCCCTCATCGCACGGTTCGCACCGACCAGATCCCTTGCGGTCGTGGTCCCGGTGACCATCCTTGCACTGGTCGGAATCGACCTCGTCCCTCGGGCACGGCGGCACACCCGCCTCGTCGGCGCATTGATGTTCATCGCCGTGGCAACAACCGGTTCATTCATGGTCCTGCAGGAAGCGCTTACAACCCAGTCCACAAGACGGCAGGACTACGGCGGTTACGGTATCCAGTGGGGAAGCCAGTATGTGTTCAAGATGGTGAACGCCCAACTGGAATCAACCCCTGGATCACGCGTGATGGTGACCACCGATTGGAATTGGGGTGGGCATCACTTCATCAACTTCTTCATACAAAGGGAGGACCGCGCCGCCGGCCGTGTCTTCCTCGGCAGCCTCGACACGCTGATCCACGGACAAGAACCGTGGGGGCCCGAGCTCTGGGCAGTGATGTCGCCCGCGCAACTGGAAGCCCTTGATGAGTACATTGCAAACCCGGGAGGAGCAACCGGACGACCGCGCATCACTTCTGACCAGGTGACCGCGAAGGTGCTGCATCCGGACGGAACACCGGGATTTCTCATGGTCCGGCTCCTTGAAGCTCCTGATGTCCGTGCAATGCTGGCCGCCCAACGCGAGGCAAGGAGAAAACTGAGTTTCGTCACCGTGGCGGTTGACGGGGAGCGCGCCGTCGTCGGATATACCAACCTGGACGACGGAGCGATCGCTCCAGTCTTTGCCAGGGCCGATGGTGCACTCGCGAGACTCGCAGGTCCAAACCCTGCCGTCCTTGACGTTGCCTTTGGAAACCCGCGACCGGTCCGAACAATCCGGCTGACGGTTGGTGCGAGTCTCTGGCGAGTAACCGCGCACATTTTCCCAAGAGACGGATCGGCTGAGGTCAACAAATCAGGTGAAGGCGTCGCCGACGGCGCAAAGTCAGTCGTGGAGATCAATCTGGATCCACTGGTACGGGATGTCGCGCGGGTGCGCCTGGACATCAGGCAGCTCAACGCATCGGATGAGGATTCGACCGTCCATCTCTACCGGGTCGAGTTCAGGTGACCCGGTGGCCACATCTGAGTTGACGTGAACCCCTTGACGCCTCTCCGGGTCCCTGCTATGGTCAATAAAGGGCAAGTGCGTCACTGGTATCCGAGTGCGCTGCAAGCCGTCGAAAACCGAATACCGTCGCTGAGACGGGGAGTAGTATCCAAGACAAGGTCGCCCAGAGAACCGACGCGTGGTGCAAGTCGGTGGACCAGATCAAGGTGAACTCGCCCCCGAGCCGTGACCATCAACGCAGCGATGCTGCCTTGTCGTCACCGGATCCCGACCGATAGAGCGGGATCAAGTGGACTTGCTTTTCACAGGCTGCCCCTAGCATTCGTGCTGAGGAAACG
>CAMDTO010000164.1 GCA_945907765.1 Thermoflexus hugenholtzii JAD2
GGGTCACACGCAGGACACGATGGGGTGGGGATCGCTACTTCACAAGAATCCGCGAACACCATTCCTAAGGGAGGACCGAGACAGTGCCCCATCCAGTCAGCCCCTTCCGCGACGAGGCGCGCGATGTCGCTACCGGCCACCCGATTGCCATCCTGCCCGGCGTCTGGGAGATCAGGGAAAGCCTCGCACCGGCGTTCGATACGCCCGAGACTTGGGTCTCCCTCTTCCTGCTTACTGACCCAACCGGCCATGCATCGCCCGTCATGATCGACACTGGTGTCCCACGATCGACGCACACGGTGATCCTGCCTGCCGTTGAAGCCCTCGGGTTCGCACCATCCGACCTCAAGGTGGCGGTGAATACCCACAGTCACCACGACCACGCGGGATCGAACGTACAACTACGGGAAGCAACCGGATGCCAGATCTGGATCGGGCGTCTTGACGGTCCCGCACTCCTCCGTGGCGACCGCTTCGGCCCCGACGAGATCCCTCCCCATTCCGCCGACCGCCTCCTCGACGGAGGCGAAACCGTGACCCTCGCCGGACGCGACTACGAGATCATCGATCTACCCGGACATAGCCCCGGGAGCATCGGGATCTTTGACCGTGAACGGGGCATTCTCTTCACCGGAGATGCCCTTCAGGCACGAGGCACCACCACGCAGGGCGTCCCAGGTGCCAGTAATCGGCCGGCCTACCGCAGTAGCCTCGCCACCGTGCGCGCGCTTCCCGTCGAACACCTCCTCCCAGCGCATGCGTACATGCCGTTCCCGCCCGCCCATGTCACCCCGGCTTCGGAAGTTCATCGCTATGTCGATGTCTCGCGTGAAGCAATCGACACGATTGATGACCGCCTCGCCAACGCCATCCGGCACGCCGGTGGATCGGCAACCATCGCCGAAATCGCCGATGCCATATGCGCCGACCAACCGCGGACGCCGGTCCTCGCCGCCCCGATCCTGACCGACTACCTCACCCAGATGGCAGCCGTGGGTCGCGTGCGCCACGACGCCGATCGCTGGACCCTTCTGTGATGCACGGTCGCACCATCCCGTCGCCCGTCAGGTTTGACGAGGGGCATCCACCATGTACTCACGGTCCCAGGCGGAGTGCCCAGCGCATGCCTGAGCGCGCTGGCAACTGTCTCGTCGCAACGCCTGGGCGGAGACGGCAAACTTTCTAGGGGCCACCCCCTCCCCACCATGATCCGGCCAGTTTCGGGTGGCTGCCCAAGCCCGCTGCGAAGGCAGAGTGGGGTCCGCCGTAGTCCGTGGTGAGGCACCCCTGGGAGCGCTCGGGCCCTCGCCGGCACGGTTTCACAGGGTGCGACCAAATGAGATTTCCCGCACTCCAGCCTCAAGCGACCGTCGCAGTCTGACTTCTGTGGCGATGAAGAGTGATGGGCCGGCGAGGGCGCCGGCGCTCCCTGGATGAGGTTCGTCGCCCTCCGCCAACGGTCCCAGTGCGCCGGAGTGACCTGCCTGATCCCGACTTTTTGCGGTCGCCGCCCATTTCCGTCGCAACGGTGGAGGGGAAAGGGGTGGGGGCCGTCTCGGGAGACGCACCAACCAAACGTTCAGTGGAATAGGAGCGACCCCGTGGGTATCGAATGTGTAAGGTGTCCTAGGTTCACGGCGCATCCGATCAGGGGACTTGGTGGGCAACCACTTCGAAAATGGCTGGGTGGTGACAAGGATGCGCTTAGCGAACCGGGTTTCTGACAGCGGCAGCGGCCAGCGTGGAGAGGGGGGACTTTGACGTGAAACGCGTCACCTCGCCTGACCAACGCAGTCCCCGTATCCTCTTGTCGAGGATGCGAATGACCACCAATCCGTACCGTGACGAACCCCGAAACGTAGGCACCGGGCAACCCATCGAGGTACTGCCCGGGATCTATGAACTGCGAGAAAGCCTCGCGCCGGGTCTGAACGTCCCGGACTGTTGGCTATCCCTGTACCTGCTTGTTGACCCAACCCATCAGGCACCGCCGGTCCTGATTGACAGCGGATGGCCCCGCAGCGTTCCCACGGTCATCCTCCCTGCCCTTGCTTCCCTCGGGTACTCGGCGGATGCCCTCATGGCAGTCATCAACACGCACAACCACGGCGACCACACATTTGGAAATGTCGCCCTCCGGGACGCATCCGGTTGCGAAGTGTGGATTGGCGAGGCCGATGCTGATGGCCTCAAGGGAGGCGAGTTCGACGGTGAAATCATCCCGCCGCACACCGCCGATCGCAAACTCATCCCGGGGGAGGAACTGGACCTGGCCGGTCATGTCTGGGAAGTCGTCTCGCTTGCCGGGCATTCGGCAGGTTCAATCGGGCTGTACAACCGCGACCGGAATGTCCTGATCTGTGGTGACGCCCTTCAGGCGCAGGCCACTGCGGTACAGGGAATCGCCATCCTCCACGACCGTGACGCCTATCGTGAAAGCATCGCTAGGGTGTCCGCCCTGCTGCCTGCCCACCTGCTTCCGGCGCATCCCTACAACCCGTTCACGACCTGCCATATCGCCGGCGCACCGGACATCGCGTACTACCTCGGTTCCTGCCTTGAACACGTCAATACCTATGAAATGGAAGTTGCCGAGGCTTTGCATGCCCTTGAGGGCTCAGCAACCACCGAGACCCTCGCCGAACGCCTTTGCCAGGACCGTGGCTACGACCACGCATGCCCACTTGCACCACGGATCCTCGAACAGGACCGCCTCTTCCTCGAACGCGCAGGCGTGATCCGTTCCGGCGACCCCGCTGGCAGTTGGCACATGCCCTGATCAAGCCAGACTACGATTCGCCCGATCCAACCCACGCACGACAGGAGACCATCATGGCCCGACGCCTTGGCATTGATACCTTCAGCCTCCGTTATCAGGGGTTTGACGCCTTCGGGTTCATCGACTGCGCCCGCGAACTCAATCTGGATGTCGTGCAGTACTCAACTCGTGAGAACCTCGCGTCCAATGATCCCGGCTATCTCGCCGAGGTCCGGGCACACGCCGACCGCGCCGGCATTGATCTCGAAATCGGGATGGGAAGCATCGACCGCCATGCGGTGAGTTTTGCGCCGAAGTGGGGGGACGCCACAACCCAACTAACCGACATGCTTGACGCCGCGTCCCGCCTCGGGTCACCGTTCGTGCGGTGCTTCCTCGGGGCACAGGTCGACCGCCACGGTTCAGTTCACTTTGCCAGCCACGTCGACGCGTGCGCTGAGGCGATCACCGCCGTTGCCCCCCTTGCCCGTGACCTCGGCCTGAAGATTGCCGTTGAGAACCACGGGTTCGGCGACTTCCTCGCGCATGAACTCCGTGCCTTCGTCGAACGGGTCGGCCCAGACGTCTGTGCGGTGACCCTCGACACTGGAAACCCAACGTTCGCCGCCGAAGATCCCGGCTACTCCGCGTCAGTCCTGGCGCCCTACATCGTCACAACCCACTTCCGAGATTCCTGCGTCTGGCCCCATTCCGACGGGGCATGGGCGCAGTGGACCGTCCTGGGACGTGGTTCCGTTGACTTGGATGCAATCATCGGAATTCTTGATCGCGAGTGCCCGGACATTGCCATCAACCTCGAGACGATCAATGGCATGGCCCCGCGGGTGATCCCGTTCGAAGCCGACAATGAGGCCGGACGCGCCTTCCGGGCAATCTACCCGGAGATCCCAGAGGCCTCACTCGCAGCATACCGAGGTCTTGTGGAACGTGGACACCGCCTGGGCACTGGCCCGCTTGACCAGATAATGGGGTTCATCGATCTGGATACCGCACCGGATGTCGCCGAGGTGGTGCGACGCCAGCAGCGAAACCACTTCGAGGCCAGTGTCGCGTACGCCCAGGACGTGCTTGGTCTTGGCAGAGCAACGCGCACCGCATTCGGGAGAGATGTGGAGCGGTAAGGCACAAGCTTTGTCAGCGGTGATGGCAAACCCGGCGCACCTCCAATGAGATTGGCAAAGGTCACCCTCGTGGTGCGGGACTACGACGAAACCATTGCGTGGTTTCAAGATCGCCTTGGTTTTGTTGTCCGGGAAGACACGCCGATGCCCGAACAAGGGAAACGGTGGGTGGTGATCGGTCCACCCGGCGGTGGACCCGGCTTCGTGCTTGGGCGCGCGTCGGATGACGCACAGGTTGCCTCAATCGGCAACCAGACCGGGGGACGCGTGTTCCTATTTCTGGAAACCGCGAACTTCGAGCGCGACTTCAATCGCCTTGTCGAACTCGGCACCACAATCGTCCGTGGCCCAATCTCGGAACCGTACGGAATGGTCGCCGTCTTCGAAGACCTCTACGGGAACCGGTGGGACTTGGTCGGACCTGTGGCCTGAGCCTCACCAAAGGCCCTCACCCCCAAGCCCGTCGCGGTGGCAGAGGGGGTGTGAAGGTGAGAGCCTCGACGCACTATCCCTGAAGCGCGGGTACCCGCCAGTATGGTGCCGGGGCGTTCTCCCACAATGGCATCGACATTCCCGTTGGATCCCAGACGACCTTCCCGGCGCGGACGGTCAGGGCACACTCCAACTTGCCTTCGCCGTCGAAACGGGCCCGACCACAGTCGGTGTAACTGAACTTGCCAGGCAGGACACGCAGGACCGCGATGTCCGCCTCCGATCCAACCGACAACGTACCGAGGTCCGGCCGACGGATCGCCTTCGCCGGGCCAACCGTGCACGTCCGGATCACGTCATGCAGTGACATGCCCATGGCAAAGCACTTCGATGCCGTCCACAGGCTATTCAACACCGCCGCATTGACACTTCCCATGTGAAGGTCGGTGCTGATGCTGTCGACCATGAACCCATCGCGCAGGGCAGGCACGGCATTGCGGAACCAGAAGCTGCCCCCGCCATGCCCGAGGTCAAACAGGACCCCGCGTTCACGCGCTTTCCACATGTGATCGAGGACCTTGCCATCATCACCCACAATCGGGAACTGCTGGGCAAAGACGTGCGTGTGGATGTCGCCCGGACGCATGTGTTCCAGCAACAGGCTGTCGTATCCACGCAAGGGGGGCCGGGGCCAGAAGTCAACCATGACCGGGGTATCCGACTTGTCTCCGGCAGCAACGGCGGCATCAACCGACGCCCACGGGGTATGCAAGTCATCCCACGGCAGCTGCGTCCGGTAATGCGCGGTCTTTACCCCAACGACGACATCGGAATGTTCACGCACCGCATGGGCGCACGCATCGACGTTGAAGTCGTACGGATCCTGTTCGCGCGGCCCCATCCCGCCATTCGCAATGTTGACGAAGGCAAGGACGCGCGTCTTGGACGTCTCCACGAAGCGTCGACGGAAGTCCTGGAAGTGTTCGGCACCCGAGCATCCGGCATCAACGAACGTGGTGACACCCGCGCGGAACGAATGCGCATCCGCGATGACCGACGCATCCCAACCGGGGACACCCTCGGGCCGGTTGAAGTGCGGGTAGACATGGACATGAATGTCGATCAAGCCCGGCGACACCGTCAGGCCCGTGGCATCGACAACCGTCTCGGCGTGCGACGCATCCAGATGCGCGCCGACGGCGGCGATCCGCCCATCCTTCACCGCCACGTCCAGGACTGCATCGATCCCATTCGCAGGGTCAATGACATGCCCACCCTTCAGGACCAGATCGTAGTTCGTTTCCATCACTCTCTCCCTCTCAGTTGGTCGCGAAAACAGGGCCACCAGTGCCCGCCCTAGCCATGGATCGTGTGCGTGTCATGCGCCCGCATCATCGTCGGGTCATTCCGTTCGATATCCTGCGGGGCCGCCCGCATGTCATCACCGTCCGCCATCATTGAAAGTGGCGCACCGCCCGTCGGCGCCTCGACTGGCGAGTTGGCGGCGCAGGGCGTCCCGAACCGTGGTTCCGCAAACGGCAAGTGCGTTGCCCCCCGTGCAAGGATGTGCAACCCGTTCGCAATCTCCTGGCGTCCAGGGTTGCCCCACGCCGTGAAACTCCGCGCATTCGCGTAGTGGCAGACCAGTGACTGGCGGAAGCGGTCGGTCGTGTGGTTCGTATGCGACCGGTGCAGGACGTGTCCGGCAAAGAAGATCACATCGCCCGGATTTGCAACCGCCGCAACCTCGCGCCCCGGATACTTCGCCGCGATCCGCGAAAGGGTGTTCACTTCCTCATCGGTGTGGCTCACGTTCGCCACCACTGCAAGGTCGCCCAGGTTGGTGTGGTTCTGCCCGATGCGGTCATCGGTTGGATAAATTGGTTCATGTTGAGACCCGACCGTGAACCACACGCACCCGTTCGCCTCATCCGCGCGGTCGATTGCAATCCACGCCCCGCACAGCGAGTCCGGATAGGTCGGGATGTAGTAACTATCCTGGTGATAGCCCTGACCCGCGCCCCCCGGTGCCTTGATGAAGTACATCGTCTGCAAGGCGAGCAAGTCAGGGCCGATCAGCGCTTCAAGGACGTCAAGCATCCGAGGATGCAACAGGTAGCGCTCCTCGATCTCGAGGTGCCGGTGCAGCATGTGGATGCGCAGGTAA
>CAMDTO010000165.1 GCA_945907765.1 Thermoflexus hugenholtzii JAD2
ACGGGAGTTCCCGGCCCATAGTCCGCCACTCAAGGGCCCGCTGCCCGGTCTTTGGATCGGCAGCATGTTCCAGGTGTACCCACAGGATCGAGGACAGAATTACTCGGTAGCCCTGGCAAACCGGCTTGTCCTGGAAATGGTTAGCGAACGACGGGCCAGCGGCTGACCCGTTGCGTTGCTTTCGGGTTCGTCACATCGCCGCAGTTGCGCTAAGGGTGACCCGGTGCTAGACTCGGGTCACCTTAACAACTGCACTGACCGCTCTTATCCAGAGAGGTGGAGGGATACGGCCCGACGAAACCCGGCAACCACCGCGTGTGTGATCGCTCGCAACGCGCGACAGGTGCCAACTCCGGTCACTAGGCAAACGGCATCACGCTGAATGAATGTGACAAGATAAGCTTGCATACAGTAGCTGCACGTCTGTCGTACCCCGGCCTCATGCCCGGGGTTTTTTTGTTCCCCCCGGGTAGTGCCTGGTGAGTTCGGTTCGTGAAGGACAAGGACAAGGACAAGGACAACGGTGGAGACACCGGGTATCAGGAGGGGATGCACCCCATGGTCAGTACATTGGCGCCAGTGGTGGCGGGCCGTCCGGGTGGCAACGACGGACGGACGCGCATCAATGGTCTTGCGTGTCGCGAATGCGGTGACACCTACGAAATCGCACCAATTCACGTCTGTAGCCGTTGCTTTGGCCCACTTGAAGTTCAGTACGACTACGACCTCATCCGAGAGACCGTGTCGCGCGAGACGATTGCCCGGGGCCCGGACAACATGTGGAGGTACCGGGAGCTCCTTCCGCTTGACGGGGAGGGGGACATCGACTGGCGCGTGGGATGGACTCCACTGGTGCGCGCCACCAGGCTAGGCAAGGCTCTTGGCATCAACAACCTCTGGCTGAAAAATGACGCCGTCAACCCGACCTATTCATTCAAGGACCGTGTCGTCGCAGTCGCTTCGGCGAAGGCCAAGGAATTCGGGTTCGACACCTTTGCGTGTGCCTCAACCGGCAACCTCGCGAGTGCAGTAGCCGCTGCGGGTGTCCGCCTCGGGCTCAACACCTACGTCTTCCTGCCTCGGAACACCGAACGCGCCAAGTTCCTGAACGCCCAGATCTACGGCGCGAATGTCATCGCCATCGATGGCACCTATGACGATGTGAACCGGCTTTGCTCCGAAATCGCCGACCAACGCGGCTGGGCGTTCTGCAACATCAATGTTCGGCCCTACTACTCCGAAGGGTCCAAGACGCTCGCATTTGAAGTCGCCGAGCAACTTGGCTGGGAAGTACCCGACCACCTGGTAATCCCGATTGCATCCGGGTCGCTTCTGGTCAAGATCACCAAGGGCTTCAACGAACTGGCCAAGGTCGGACTGACGAACGGCAAGGCGTTCAAGGTGTCCGGTGCCCAGGCCGAAGGATGCAACCCGGTTGCCCACGCGTACGCCCGGAATTGGGACGCCGTCAAGCCCGTGAAAACCCCGAATACCATTGCGAAGTCGCTGGCTATCGGCAATCCGGCGGACGGGTACTACGTGCTCAAGACCACGCGGGCAACTGGTGGCAGTGTTGCGGAGGCAACCGATCCGGAGATTGCCGATGCGATGCGCCTGTTGGCCTCGACGGAAGGGATCTTCGCCGAGACCGCGGCAGGTGTGACCATCGCCGTGCTTAAGAAGCTGGCCGAACAAGGAAAGTTCGGGCGCGACGAGCGGGTAGTCGCCTACATAACAGGAAATGGCCTCAAGACACTTGATGCCGTTGACGCCCTGCTCGGTGAGACGCCGGTCGTGCAGCCGAATCTCGATGCATTCGAGACCTACATGTCCACGCGACATTGAGGTGATCGTGCGGGTGACCTGCGACGCACGTTCGATTACCGCTTGCCCCCGCACTCCCTAGAATGAGGCTGAAGAAATGGCAGTGAAAGTACGCATTCCAACCCCACTCCGTCCGCTTGCCGGCGGGGCGTCAGAAGTGACGCTACAGCCCGGGACGGTGGGCGAGGTCCTCGCATCGCTCGAGACCGATTTTCCTGGCTTCCATGATCGCCTGCATGACGAACGTGGTGAGATCCGTCGTTTCGTGAACATCTACGTGAACGGCGAGGACATCCGGTTCCTGGAAGGTCAGTCGACACCGGTCGCGGATCGTGATGAGGTGAGCATCGTCCCGGCAGTAGCCGGGGGATAGTGCGTCGGAATCCCAACTCTCGACGCCCACCCGGTAAACGGGTGGGCGTTTTGATTCCCTGCCAGGATCGCCTGGCGATCACGGGTGCTTAATTGGGGCGCTATGATCTTGCCCATGCCTGACGGATTGCCGCCCCCGGCCCTCAACGACCCCGCTTCCATGTTGGTTGGAGCGTGGCATGCGCGGACCCGGATTGAAGGCCTTCCGGACCATGCACGGCCGCAGAGCCGCGCTGATGGCTATGTAATCCAACGGGCACTCGTCTCAAAGTCGGGCGAGCAGGCTCTCGGCTGGAAGATTGCAGCAACAAGTGTGGCTGGCCAACGACATATCGGGGTTTCCGGGCCGCTAGCCGGGCGAATTCTTGCGAGCCGGTTCCAATCCAACGGAACCCTAGCCTCGCTGCGGGGCAATGCACTGCGTGTTGCAGAGGCAGAGTTCGGTTTCCGCATTTCACGGGACCTTTGCCCGTCTTCGACTGAGCCGTTGATGGTGGCGGAAGTCATGGCTGCGGTCGGCTTCGCATTCCCGGCAATCGAACTCCCCGATTCACGTTACGGTGATTTCGTGATTGCCGGAGAGGCACAACTCATTGCTGATCTTGCGTGCGCGGGAACCGTCATCAAGGGTTCGGAGACTGGGCACGTGTGGTCGCGTGGTGCACTAGCCAACCATCGTGTTAAGGCGTACCGCAACGGGGAACTCGTGGCTGAAGGCAACGGCGCAAACGCACTGGGAGATCCATGCGTGGCGCTCACCTGGCTCGCAAATGAGCTGATCACCCACGGAAGCTACCTTGCGGCCGGAGACGTCGTGATCACCGGAACGTGCGTCGTGCCCGTGCCAGTATCGGAGGGCGACGTGGTGATGGTCGATTTCGGAACCCTTGGTCACGCGTCAGTCACCCTGACGGACTGACGTCAGGGTCAAGAGACGTTCAAGACCGGCAACACGCGTCTGGCACTCATGCCCGGGGTTCCAGCGGACGCGATGGCTGCGGAAAGGCCCTCGTTGAGGCTTCCGCTCCGGTATCCCTTCAAGTCCAACGTGACATGACGGAACCCTATCGCCTTGAGCCTCGAGGTGATGAGCACGTTGATGCCATCACTGAAGAACCGGGGCAGGTCTGACGGAGGCACTTCAATTCGGGCCAGTTCGCCATGGTGACGGACCCGTACTTGGCGGAACCCAGCCTCGTAGAGCACCATTTCCGCCTGATCGATCTGGGCGAGTTTCTCGGGGGTCACGCGCTCACCGTAAGGAATGCGCGATGACAAGCAGGCGAATGCGGGCTTGTCCCACGTCTCGAGACCGAGGTGGCGCGAGATTGAACGGATTTCCGGCTTACCGAGACCCGCCTCAAGCAGTGGCGCACGTGCGCCCATTACCTTGGCGGCCTGCATGCCTGGCCGGTAGTCGCCAGTGTCATCCAAGTTCGCGCCGTAGACCACGGTCGCCAGACCCTCTTCCGTCGCAACCGGAAAGATTGTCGTGAAGAGTTCCTGCTTGCAGTAGAAGCAACGGTTCGTGGGGTTGCTTGCGTAGTTCTCGTCGGCGAGCTCGTGCGTCTCGACAAGGATGAGGCGGACCCCGATATCGCGTGCAAGGCGCTTGGCTTGCTGGAGTTCGTGGCTTGGGTAACTCTCGGACACGGCTGTCGCTGCGATGGCCCGGTCACCAAGCTCGTCAACGCATACCTTGAGGAGCAGCGTGCTATCCACCCCTGCCGAGAACGCGACAAGCGTGCTGCCGAGTTCCCGGCAAATGGCCCGGAGACGCGCGTACGCCTCCGCCTCTCCGGGCGTCAGGTCTACTGTGCTGGTCACCACATCTGCAACAGCTGTCATCGCGCGATCCGATCTCCGATGGACCTATGGTACCCGCTTGGCAGCTTCGGAAGCGTTGTTGCTCTCTGCTACCCTGCGACAAAGGAGATGCCAAGGTGACCAAAGCTGAACGTATCGGAAGCCATCCCGCCGAGTACACCGAGCTCCTCGCTCGATTGGCCACGGTGCACGACCTCCACGCCGCCAGTGCAGTCCTTGGTTGGGACCAGATGACCTATCTTCCGGCCGGAGCCGGCGGAACGAGGGGACGGCATCTCGCGACGCTTACGCGCCTTGCCCATGAGCATTTCACCGATGATCGGATCGGGGTTCTGCTCGACACTCTCGCACCGTTCGAAGCATCGCTCCCTGCCGACAGCGACGAGGCGTCCCTGCTGAGGGTTGCGCGTCAGGACTACGGCCGTGCCGTGCGAGTGCCGGGTTCATTTATGGCGACGTTCGCCGAACACCAGTCGGCCTCGTATCAGGCGTGGACCGTCGCACGACCAGCCAATGATTGGAAATCGGTCACGCCAATCCTCGAGCGAACGGTCGAACTTAGCCGTGAATACGCTCGGTTCTTCCCGCGTACCACACACCTTGCCGATGTCTTCGTCGATGAAGCCGAGCCGGGCCTGGACATTGAGGCCGTGCGAACCTTGTTCAGTGCCCTGCGGGCGCGCTTGGTTCCCATGGTGCGCCAGATCTTCGCCCAGCCACGGCCGGACGATGCGTTCCTCACGCGGGCGTATCCGGTGGATGCGCAATGGCAGTTCGGCGAGATGATCGCGCGCAAGCTCGGGTACGACTTCGAGCGTGGCCGACAGGATCGCGCGCCCCACCCATTCACGACGAGCTTCAGCCGGAACGACGTCCGCATCACCACCCGGTTGTCGGAAACCGACCTTCGCTTCGGATTGTTTGCCACGATGCACGAGGCTGGACACGGGATGTACGAGCAGGGTGTCGCACCTAGTCTCGACGGGACCCTGCTTGGCAGCGGCGCGTCATCCGGGGTGCACGAAAGCCAGTCCCGACTGTGGGAAAACGTGGTCGGACGGAGCCGCGGTTTCTGGAAGTGGGGCTATTCCCGACTGCAGTCCACGTTTCCCGGGCAACTCGGAGACGTCACTGCCGACCAGTTCTACCGGGCAATCAACCGCGTGGAACCGTCACTTATCCGCGTCGAGGCGGATGAAATGACCTACAACCTGCACATCATGATGCGATTCGATTTCGAACTCGCGCTTCTTGACGGGACACTTCGGGTCGCCGACTTGCCCGAGGCATGGAGTGCACGGTTCAAGGATGATCTCGGGATCACCCCTCCAAACAACCAGGATGGGTGCATGCAGGATGTTCACTGGTTTGCGTCGCCAATTGCCGGGCAGTTCCAAGGCTACACGATCGGCAACGTCCTCAGTGCGCAATTGTTTGATCGGGCTTGCCAAGTACATCCCTCAATCCCTTCGGAGATCGAAAACGGGGAGTTTGCAAGCATGCTCACGTGGCTTCATGGCAATTTGCACGCCCTTGGGCGCAAATACGATGTC
This sequence comes from Thermoflexus hugenholtzii JAD2, assembly GCA_945907765.1. Lineage (GTDB taxonomy): Bacteria > Chloroflexota > UBA11872 > UBA12225 > UBA12225 > UBA12225. The sequence continues at coordinate 5,577 of CAMDTO010000165.1, forward strand.
GAAGAGACCGTTGTTCGGGCAACCGGCCGAGCTCTGACGATTGAACCCTATCTCGCGTATCTGAGAGCCAAATTCGGAGACCTCTACGATCTGTCGTAGTCACGGGTTTGGGGCGAGTGACTGGCTTGGTTCTGATCCCTTGCCAGTTACTCAACGATCAAACGCAATTCCTCAACACGATCATCGTTGATCCGGTAAGCGTGGAGTTCCGGTACGCCTGTCCCCCCGCGGTCATTTCGTAGGCTCACCATCAACTGGAGGGCACCCGGCCACAGGGCGGCGAAGTGGATATCGGTGGCCGATGGGTAGGCGCGTGATGCCGGATGCGAATGATAGAAGCCGACGTCAAGACCGTCTCGTTCGTCTCGGATCACTTGAACAAGGTCTCGGCTGTCGATCTCGAAGCGGTTACGCGGGGTCGGCGAGGCATTCCGGGCGGGTGTGAGCCTGCAGATCCGTCCATCACGCACGCCGACCAAGCCACATACCTCGTCGGGAGCGCCCTGTCGTGCGTGTGCGATGACCACGTCGGCGTCGGCTCGGGAAATGCTGATTATTGACATGTGCGGCAATCTTGGGACGTGGTCTGATCTGGCGGCTTGAGCAAACCGAGCAAACGCTCGACACTCTGTCCGAATTGCTCAAGCAACGCAGGGAAGAACGAGGGAATGGGTTTCACTCCAATGCCATGTCCCCGATCCGAGTCTCGGAACGGGGACACAGAGGCGAACAAAGTGAGATCGGAAGCGGCGCGGGTCAGTGACTCGCTGGAACACGGTCGCGCTGTTCGGCAAGTTCGTGCGGGATTGGTGCCCCGCAGAATTCGTGGTAATCGATGAGTTCGGTAATCGACGGATTGTCACCACATACTGGACACTGCTTGTCACGTCGGAGTTTCAGCGTGCGGACCTCCATGGAAAG
>CAMDTO010000166.1 GCA_945907765.1 Thermoflexus hugenholtzii JAD2
CCCTCAGCGGCTGACCTGCGCCGAGCATGAACCGGACACCTGACGTCCCGGCGATGACCGTTAGCCCACCCGTAGGACCCAGAATTCCGATTTCACCATCACCAACGGTTTCGGCCGGGTGTCCAAACGACCCGAGACCGGAAATAACATAGACAAATCCTTGCCACCCGTCTGCAATGGGAAAGAATTCGGTTGACGAAGGGTCAACGGTGACGTCGTAATAGATCGCCGGCGTGACCAGCGTGACCCCTCCCCCCTCACCGGCCACCTTGCGTATCGTCGCGTGACCCACTCGCGCGACTGGAACATCCGGACCGTTCACCGCGGTGTAGGCAGGATCACGTGACTTCTCGGAACGTGCAAGGTTGATCCACATCTGGAGCCCTCGCATCGTGCCTTGGGAATGATCATGCTCCTCACCGTGCCACATGCCGCTTCCCGTAAGAATATGTTGCAGTCCGAGAGGTCCGACCGTCGCTCGGTGGCCCTCGCTGTCCTCATGGGTCATTCCACCAGAGAGCAGATAGGTAATGATCTCGAACCCACGATGCGGATGCGGCGGAAACGACGGCCCGCTGGTCGCCTGCAGTTCAACGTCATCGAGAAGCAGGAACGGATCCACCGGCTCATATCGGCCATCACGTGTCGGCAACGCCCGCCTGATTGGCACGCCCGCACCTTCCAGGGTGTTCGCCGCTGGATACACCCCCCGAAGAGATCGGTTACCGATGGTTTCGCCGTTTGATGACTTTTCCGGTGTCACGCTTGAACTCCTTGTCGTTTTCCCATTACTACGTTAATCATAGATAGTATTGATATGATAGCATGGCCGTTGGCCCAGCTAAGCTGGTTCAGTGGACGCTGCCAGTTCCAGTACATCCGCCTCCGCCTGACGAATGTCGGTGAGGAACAGCATGATTGTCCCGGTGACGAAAAGTGCCATGAGCGAAAGGATCGCGTCACGGTAAGAACCAGTCGACGCGACAACCAAAGCGAAAATCTGCGTCCCGATCCACGAGGTGCCGCGCTCGCTGATGTCTTATACCCCGAAGTAGGTCGCCTCCTGACCAGTCGGGATCAACCTCGAAAACAGTTACCGCGAAAGTGCCTGGGAGCCACCGAGGACCACAGCGATGGACGCACCCATGCCAAGTGCCTGGGTCGTGGGGTTCAGGAAGGCGTATGCGTCCACCACGATGGCGCACCAGACAACAAGGCTGGCGAGGACCGCATCTTTCGGACCAATGCGGCGGGCTAGGCGTTCGAAGCCGGTTGCACCGAAGAATGCAACAAACTGGACCATCAGGATCAATCCCGTAAGAAAGACGGTGTCGTCACCTGCAGCACGTTGCTCGGGAGAAAAGAGTTCCTGCGCCAGGAAGACCGACGACAATCCGATTACCGTCTGGATACCATCGTTATAGAGGGTGTAGGCGAGCAAGTAGCGGACGGTCTGGGGCAGGCGCCGAAGCTGGCCCACCGAAAATGTGATCTCTGAGAAACCTGCAATCACCCAGTTTCGGCCCGGTGCAAGAGCTCGGGATGGAGGCCTCGCGTGAAGAAAGCGAAGGCTGAACAGCCCCCAACCACCCCACCAAACCCCGGCGGACATGTGCGAAAGCCGAAGGGCCCCACCCTTTGAAAGTCCAATCCTCGCGGCAGGGGTAATAAGCACCAGGTTCGCCGCCAGAAGGACGCCACCACCGACAGATGCCATGGCATACCCGTGGCTGGAGACCCCATCCCGCCGAGGTGTGCTTGCGAAGTCGTTCAGGAAAGCGTTGTATGGGAGTACCGAAGCACCAAGACACATGTTCGCAATGATGTAACGAAGGCCGCGAACAAGGTAGTTCCGTCCTTCGACAAAGTAGAGGGAAACGGTGGCAATCGACCCGAACGCGCAGAACATGCCAAGGAGGCGACGCTTGAGGTTTGCGTAATCCGCAATCCCTCCCAGCACCGGCAGCAAGAACAGTTGCAAGAACACAGAAACCGATACGCACTGGGGAAAGAACGACTTCGCGGTGATGTCCCGAACAGGCCAAGACTGGCAATCACGCCGTTCTCGCCCACGGCACCCTGGGCGAGGGCGGTGAGATAGGGACCGTCGCAACAGTCGTGACGAACGCCGAGTTCGCCCAGTGATACATTGCCCAACCGAAGAGCTCACGGCGGTCGTCAACCGGGTAGTTTGGTGTGATCATCCGGGTGCCCTCACGCCATCGGCGCACATGTTCCGGGACGGGCGTGCTTCATCGTCGTGGCATGGTAACGCCACACCAGCACCACCGTGTGGGCCAACAGACAGGAACTACAAGTCGGCAATTCCATTGCAATCCGGACCGCTTTATCAAACGCAACCAGAAGAGAGACACCAAGAATGGTGCAAACAACACCAGTGCATGCGCACATCAAGACCGCCAAGGCAATCGCTGGAGAGGCATGGACTTCCGAGAAGGCGTACGAAACGTTGCGCGACCTGTGCGACCGTTTTGGTCACCGCTTTGCGGGCAGTGACGGCGAAAAGGCGTCTGCATCGTTCATGGCCGACCGATTCCGCGATGCCGGCCTTACAAATGTTCACCTCGAACCGTTCAATTACCTCGGATGGGTAAGAGGGACCGAACTGATCACGGTTCTTGAGCCGTTCAGCGCGAACGTGCGATCGCTTGCCCTTCCATACTGTCCGGCCGGAACCCTCGAGGCCGAACTCGTGTCAGTCGGCGACGGTGAAGAAGATGGATATGCCTCGGCAGGTGCTGCATCCGGCGCACTGAAGGGGAAGATTGTCCTCAGTGCAGCCGAAACCGCGGGTCGGAATGGGCGACCCTCAAGCCATCGGCGCGACAAGTACATGCGAGCCGTGCACGCAGGCGCTGAGGCATTCCTGTACGTCAACCAAAACCCGGGTGACATGCCGGTGACTGGGGGGCTGGAAGGCGGCGGGGTGAGCCAGGCGCCGATCCCCGGTCTCAGTCTCGGTTTTGAGAACGGCGCATTCCTGTTGCGACTTCTGGACCGCGGACTTGTCCGGTTGCGGATCGAGACACACGCTGACTTCCCACTAGCAATATCGTCGAATGTGGTCGCCGAACTCCCAGCAGATCCGGACAGTCCGTTCCGTGACGAAATCGTCATTGCCGGAGGGCATCTCGATAGTCACGACATCGCCCCTGGCGCACTCGATAACGGGGCAGGTGTGGTGGTCATCGCCGAGGCGGCGCGTATTCTGGCATCCATTGCACACGAACGTGGCCGTGGCTTTGCCAGGACCATCCGCTTTGTGCTGTTCGGCGCCGAGGAAATCGGCTTGCTCGGATCGTACGAATACATCGCGCGCCATCGGGAATCTCTCGGACAGGTTCGGTTCATGCTGAATCTCGACACAACCGGGCGTGGCCAGGCGGGCAGCGAGTCGGTCATCGTCTCCGGGATCCCGGAACTTATCCCGTGGTTCCAGTCACTCACTGGGATTCTCGAGTACCGGATGGAGATCCACGACCGGTTCACTTCTTCTTCAGACCACTTCCCTTTCGCGATGGCCGGAATACCGTCAGCGAATGTTGGGACTACGGAAACGACTGTGTCGCTCATGGGTCTGGTTGGCCGCGGCTGGGGACATACAACTGCTGACACATTTGACAAGGCAAACCCCAAGGGCCTCCAGTCCGCGTCGATGGTCGCCGCGTGGACACTCTTCTCGGTTGCCGATGCCCACGACTGGCCTACTCGCAGACGCGAACCCGCCGAAGTCGAGGCCCAACTCATCGCGACTGGGATGCTTGAAGACCTCAAGTCATCCGGTCGTTGGCCATCGGCAAGGTAGCAGATCGGTAACTGCATCACGGACAGTCAACAGGGCCGGACACCCGTGACGGTGTTCGGCCTTGCTCGCCGTGCCTACTGCGCTGCGGGAGCGGGAAGTTCGAGGTACTTGATCCCGGTCCCGTACGCAACGATGACCGTGCCAACCTTGACTTGATATTCCAGCAACTCGACCGAAACAACGGCGTCGCAGTTGTGGTCACGGCCTTGTGCCTGAAGATTCACCAGCGCCCGCTGGATCGGCCGACCACCGCCCACGGCTTGTCCGAATAGCAAAGCGACCTCGACAAATGGTCGGGGTTGGGCGTCACCGGTCGTCAGGACTGGGCCACCACCCCCGACGAATCCCTTCGGGCTGCGCAACGCGAGTTCGGCAAGTGCAATCTTCTGCAAGTTCGCGAAAGAAAGCGGTGCACCGGACCCGTGCGCGGGTACCAAAGCGTCTCCGCCTCGCGTCTGACTATTCGCGGCCCCGTTGAGTGGTCGGTTACCTGCGCCATCTGCCATTGATCGGGAAGCCTAGTCCGGTAATGCCGCCACCCCGGTGATGGCCGTGCGACACGATACCCGCCATTGTTTCAGGTTCGCAAACCTAGTTACCGTGGGTTAGCGGCTCTGCCGCCGATCCGGACCCTTGGTCGGGACAAAAAGTCCCCATGATTCCGTCAACCACTTGCCGGCCGAAGCATATCACTACCGTTCAACGTCAGTATGATCCTTGTGGTCTCGGAGGACTAGATGACAATTGCAGGGAAGACGTCAGGCAGACCCGACACTACCGCTGTTCCCCTGCCGATCGGTGCACGAACTATGCCGGACGTGCATGCACCGGATGGTTCAGAAATCCGGTTCCTGCTCGGCACCGACCAAGGCACGACCCGTTCGAGTATCGTCGAAGTAACGCTCGCCTCCGGCCAGGTTTCACGGCCAGTCCGCCACCGGACGGTCGAGGAGTGCTGGTACGTGCTTTCCGGCAACGGAGCGGTCTGGCGTGAGCCGGATACCGGCGTGTCGGGTGACCAGATCGACCGCGTTCGGCCGGGCGACGCCCTCGCAATCCCGGTTGGCTGGGCCTTTCAGTTCAAGGCAGATCCCGAGGCGTCGCTCAGGTTCCTGTGCGTCACGATGCCACCGTGGCCAGGTGCGGACGAAGCGGTTGCAGTCGACCACGGAGGTCTTGGCAAACCGACCGTGTGACGTCCGTCTTTGCGGCGGGCAAGCACTGAAGGCACTTGTTCTGTCATGCTTTTCCCATGAACAGTGCGATGAAGAACCACGTTTGTCTGATTACCGGTGGAACGCGGGGCATCGGGCGCGAGACAGCGCGCGGTCTCGCCACCAATGGCGCGACCGTGGTCATTGTCGGTCGCGATGCTTCCAGAACCGCATCGACCGTCCGCTCGCTCATTACCGAGACGGGCAATCCATCAATTTCAGCCTTAGTCGGCGACCTTGGCATACAGTCCGACATCATTCGGGTTGCTGACGAGTTCAAGTCGCGCCACGACCGCCTGAATGTCCTCGTGAACAACGCGGGAGGCATTTTTTACGGGAGGCAGGTCAGCGGTGACGGGATCGAGATGACGATCGCCCTGAACCACCTCGGTTACTTCCGCCTCACGCACGAACTACGCGACCTCCTTGTTGCGTCGGATTCGGCGCGGATCATCAGCGTCTCATCCGGTGCGCACCAGATGGCCCGGATCAACTTTGACGACCTGCAAGGCGAACAGAATTACAGTGGCTGGCGCGCGTATTCGCAGTCGAAACTGGCAAATATCCTGTTTACGATCGAACTCGCCCGCCAACTTGCCGGTACGCGTGTGACAGCGAACGCACTTCATCCTGGCTTTGTTGCCAGCAACTTCGGCATGAGCGGCACACAGTCACCGATCATGAGCATCGGGATGCGCGTGGCACGTCTTTTCGCTCGCTCTCCGGAGCGCGGGGCTCAGACGTCCATCTACTTGGCTACTTCGCCCGAGGTAGAAGGAGTCACCGGCTTGTACTTTGCTGATAGCCAGCCAGTGCCTCCAAGCGCGGCCGGGCGCGACCTCGCCGCTGCAAAGCGTCTGTGGATGGTCACTTCTGGCATGTGCGGCATCAGCAATGGCAACGATGACCACGGGCATACGCATCTGCACTAGGTGCCTGACCGCACCTCTTGTGCCAGTGGACAATCACGACACTGGAGATGGCGGAATCGGTTTCGAGTGGTGACTGGAAGGTTCACCAATCGATCAACGCCTAATCAATGAGGACACGAACCTCGTCCCCAGCGCGCACCTCACCCCCCTGGATGACGCGAACGCAGATGCCCCCATCGTCCCCCAGGGAGGCGCGCCCCCCTGGGCCGATGGTAGTCTCCATCTGGTCACACGGGTCACAGAGCATTGTGACGTCTAAGAGCACCTCTCCAATAGAGAGGCGCCTCCCGACCAACGGATTAAGGGCCAATCCCCGGACAACGATTTGACGCCTCGTCGCACCCGCATTAATGGTGATAGCCAACGCCTCGGCGGCGCGGTCGATTGCAGCACCATCGATGATTGTCACCTGTCGACGTGATCCCGGCCGATTCCGCCAGTCGCCCACGAGCCCGTGATCCGGTTCAACCACGGCTGTCTC
>CAMDTO010000167.1 GCA_945907765.1 Thermoflexus hugenholtzii JAD2
CGTGTGACCGGAGCCGGCACCGGACCGGCAATCGATCACGCAGACGATGAAAGCCCGCACCGATGACCGATCGCGGATACACCGTCGGCGTCATCCTGACCGCACATCCCCATACCATCGCGCACTTGCGGACCCTCGATGTCCTGCCCGACGTCGAGGCAATCCATGTGGCCGTACTGGACGGGCTCGACCTTTCGACCCTTGATGTGCCCACCCGGAAGGTCGTGCGTACCTACACCACCACGACCGCGTCCCCCCTCTCCCATCGCGAGGGGGCAGGGGGTGGGGGTCTTCCCGTCGCTCCGCCTGAATCACAGACGGTTCGCGTTTCCAGTGGCGAAGCCTCGTTGGCCGGGCTTCTTTCCGAGGCTGCGTCGCTTGATGCGGTGATCGTGTGTGTCCGGACCGACCTGTGCCCGGCAGTCCTTGATGCCTGCATTGATGCGGGCGTTCCGGCGCTGTTCGAGAAGCCGGGTGCGCTTGATGCGGCAACGTTGCATCGCCTGGACGCGAAGGCGCGTGGCGCCGGAATCCCTCTTGGCACCTTCCTGAGTTGGCGCGCGCATCCGGCGGTGGCGCAGGTCCGTGATGCGGTGCGTGACGGCGCCATCGGACACCTGCTTGGCGTCGAGGGGCGGATGGTTACCTCTCAGGTGCGCTTCCGGGATCCGTCGCACTGGCTGTTCCGTCGGGCGACGGCGGGATCGGGCATCCTGTCGTGGCTCGGTTGCCACTTCCTGGATGCGCTGTGCTTCATGATCGACGACGAAGTGGCGGAGGTCACGGCGTTCGTCGGGAACCGGAACCCGGAGGCCATCGAGGTGGAGGACACCGCCTGCCTGGCATTGCGGTTCCGGGGTGGGGCACTTGGCACGTTCAATGCGGGGTACCACCTGGTCGGAAGCATGCCGGGGTACATGGGTGCGTCCTACGATACCTTCCTGGCCCTGCGCGGGACCTCCGGATTTGCGCGCTTGCCACTTTCGGAAGGTGCATCGGCGACGCTGATGAGTGAAGCACCGGGTTGGCGGGAGGGCGGGCGTCGCGAGTGGCGTTACGACTTGCCGGCGTCATCGGCGTACAACGGGGTGCCAGGCGAGGAGTTCGTCCGTCAGTTCCTGAGGGCGTCGCGTGCGCGGACGGCGGCCCTTGCACCCATCGGGGCCATTGCGCACATTCTGGATATCGTGGAGGCGGCGATCCGGTCATCCGAGACCGGCACGGCGCAACGGGTCGTTCAGGCGCCGCGAGGCTGATCCTCGCTGCAACCGGCCGGGTGGTGTGGGGGGAAGATCAATGGTGATGGGGTGGGTGAGACGCACATGAAGGAGAGAAATCCATGAAGATCCATCGTGCCGGGATCGTCGGCCTGACGGGGATAGCGGCGGGGGCGCCGCCGTCGATCCCGGATCCCGTGTTCGGGCATGCGCACGGCGACAACCATGCAAGTGGCTACGCGCAGATCCCCAATGTGACGGTGGTCGGTGCGTGCGACCTGGTGCCGGAACGCAATGCCGAGTTCCTGCAGAACTGGCGTCACCGTTGGCCGGAGGCGCGCACGTACACCGATTTCCGCACGATGCTTGCCGAAGCGCATCTGGACATCCTGAGTGTTGTCACGCCGGACCATCGTCACGCCGACATCGTGGTGGCTGCGTGCGAAGCCGGGGTGAAGGGGATCTACTGCGAGAAGCCGATCGCCACGACGCTGGCTGATGCCGACCGCATCCTGGCTGCGTGCCGGGCACACGGGGTGGTGCTGTCGATCGATCACACACGGCGTTGGCGCCAGATCTGGCATCAGGCACGCGTGCTGATCCGGTCGGGGGCACTCGGGCCATTGCGACGGATCGTGGCGACACTTGCCGGGCCGCGCGCAATGCTGTTCCGCAATGCTACGCATCTCGTGGACACGGTCAACTTCTTCGCCGAAAGCGACCCGGCGTGGGTGATGTCCGACCTCGACGACACCCACTCCAACTATCCGCCCCGGTATGCGGGTGATGGCGGACGTGATCCGGCCACCGATCCGGGGGCAAGCGCGTACGTGCGGTACGAGAACGGTGTGCGGGCCTTCATCTGCGCAAACAAGGATGGACTGGCGCGCTTTGAGCTGCGATTGGACTGCGAACACGGGCGCATCTCGGTGGACGATTCATCGGGTGCTGCCGAGGTGACGCAACTCGCTCGGCCGGCACCCGGCGGTGGCGATGCGCAGGGCGATGCCCGTCCAGTCAAGTGGCTGTTGCCGACGGCACCGGTAGCTACGGGAGGCCTGGAGGCCGGACTGCGTGAAGTGATCTCGCATGTGGAGGCGACGGCACGGGGTGAGGCGCCGGCATCACCGCTGGTCTCGACGGGCGAGGACGGACGGCGCACCCTCTCAATCCTGCTCGGCATCCTGCAATCAAACCACCGGGGCAATGTGAAGGTCACCTACCCGATCGCCGACATGTAAGGCTGGGCAAGGGAGCGGCTTGGTCCGAGGGCATCCGTGCCCGCCTCTCCCGCGTCCTGATCACCGACATGTTGGGCCGGGCATGGGACAGGAACCCGTTGGCCCGTGAACATAATTACCTGTACGTACTGCAACTCCCTTGAAGAGGGGGAGGGAGAAAGAGGGATCCGATCATGAAACTGGGAACCGTCACGCTGACAAATGGGGCACACCGTCTGGTCGCACCTGTGGATGCCCACGATGCGCCGGAGGCGGGTCCGTGGATTGACCTGCACGCGGCTGGTGTGGCGGCGCACGTCGCGCATCCGCACGTCCTCGGATCGCTCGAGGCACTGCTTGAGGCGGGCGATGAGGGCTTGCACGCGGCGAAGGTGGCGCTTGACCACGCGCATTCCCATGCCGGGGCCGAGGCGACGTGGATTGTGACGGCCCATGGTGCCCGCTTGCGTGCGCCAATCCTGCGCCCGGGCAAGGTGCTTGCCTTGGCCGGGAACTACATGGCGCACCGGACCGAGGGTGCAAGTGGTCTGACGACGCCGGCCGAACAGCTGGTGCCAGAGGTCTTCTGCAAGCCGATGACATCGATCGTCGGGCATGGTGAGGCGATCCGCATTCCAGGGGCACCCGTGATTGCGACCGACTACGAAGGCGAACTCGGTGTGGTGATCGGTCGTCGCGGGCATCGCATTTCCGAGGCCGATGCCATGCAGTACGTGGCCGGGTACTTCCCCCTCAACGATGTGTCGGGGCGCAAGCTTGATCCTGGTATGGATCGTGACCCGGCGCAGGCGGCACGGAACGGGTACTTCGACTGGCTGATTGGCAAGTGGCCCGACACGTTCTGCCCGATCGGGCCGTGGATGGTGACCGCCGATGAGGTTGCCGATCCCATGAAGCTGCACATGGTGGTGCGCGTGAATGGCGAACAGCGTCAGGAGACTTCGACGTCGATGATGCTCCATTCCATCGTGCGGACGATTGCATGGTGCTCGAAGTTCATGACCTTCGAACCGGGAGACATCATTGCAACGGGCACCCCAGCCGGTGTCGGCAGTGCGCGGGGCATCTTCCTGCAGGCGGGCGATGTGGTCGAGGTGGAGATCGAGGGTCTCGGCATCTTGCGCAACCCGGTGGTTTGAGGTCCATGAAGAAGACGGGCCACCTCCTGCCGGTGTAGCCGACTTCCTCCCGCCGGCCTTGGTCATCCCAGTTTTCAAGGCACTTTGTTTGGCTGTTCGCGGCGATAGTCAGTCCCCCACCCCCTGCCCCTCCCCCGTTGCGACGGGAGAGGGGGGGCGCGCTAGCCGGGGCGTATGCTTTTCCGTGGTGATGCGTCCGTAGAGTGTCTTGTCAAGGGCATCGACGGACGCCAACTGACCATGCCCTAGCCCGAGGCGAGTACCCACTGGGCCCCCCTCAAATCCGCACAGGAACCTTCACGCTGATGACACAACTGACGCCGGCCCGGGCGATGACCGCCCCGGCACTTCCAGACCACGCCCCTGTCTTCCTTGCCCCGCGGGGTACGACCCGGCCGTGGTACGACCTGTCCACCGTCGATCCGATGAGCCTGACCTACAACGATGTCCTGCTTGCGCCCCAGCCTCAGACTGAGGTGGAGAGTCGGCGCCGGGTGGATACGTCAGTGCCGTTCGGCCCGTGGCGTCTCGATCTTCCAGTGGTGACCGCGCCAATGGATACGATTGTCGGGGACGACATGCTTGCGCTGTTCGAGGAACTTGGCGGGTGCACCTTCTGGCCCCGTTGCGACGATCCGGTCGCGGTGGCGATGGCCCACCGGGTGCGGTTCGGCCCCGGAGTGCGGTGTGCGTATTCGATCGGTCTTGGTGACCGACCAGATTCGACCATCGAACTGGCCCGTGCGCTTGCCGATGCCGGTGTGCGGATGATCCTGATCGATATCGCGCATGGCGGGCAAGCGCGACTGGTCAGGACACTCGGCGCCCTGCAATCGCACCCGGACCTTGCCGAGGTCGTCTTCGTGACCGGGAACATCGCGACGGCGTCGCAGGCCCGGTCGTACCTCGAACCTGAACCGGTGGCGGCGTACGTGCGGGTCGGGGTCGGGTCGGGTGGCCTCTGCACGACGCGCCTGATCGCCGGGACGGGTGTGGGGCAGTTGTCGGCCATCTTTGACGTAGCAGGGACCGGTTTGCCGGTGATCGCCGACGGTGGTGTGCGACATCCGGGCGACGTGGCAAAGGCGCTGGCGGCGGGGTCTCAGGTGGTGATGATCGGGAGCCTCCTCGCGGGGACTGACGAGACACCGGGTGAGGTCATCGACGACGGCCACGGGCCACGCAAGTTCGTGCGTGGGCAGGCCAGTTTCTCGTACATGATCGACAACCAGATTGCGGTCGACAAGCATCGTGCGCCCGAAGGCGAAGCGGGTTTCGTGCCGGTCAAGGGATCGGCCCGGACAATCCTCACGCAGGTGAGTGGCGGACTGCGGTCGGCGATGTCCTACACCGGGGCGTCGAACCTGGCCGAGTTCCGGCGTCGCGCGGTTTTCACCTTGGTGAGCAACGCCACGCTGTTCGAGAACCAACCGCACATCTTCCGCCGGTAGCGCGGGGGGATGCATGCACCCCCCTCCCACGTTGCGACGCGAGAGGGGCGTTGGGCCTATCCGCCGATCTGGCTCATCGATCGCGAGGCGCGTTGGAAGGCTTCGCCCTCGTTGATCTTGTGCTTCTGTTCCTTCGCCCAGACGGCGCGACGGATCAGGCGTTCGAGTTCGTCGTCGTCGGCACCGTTGCGCATTGGTGACTTGAGATCGGTCTCGTCAACCGAGAAGAGGCAGGTGCGCAACTGGCCGTCGGCAGTCAGGCGGATTCGGTCGCAGGTGCGGCAAAACGGCTGCGTCACCGGATTGATGAAGCCCACGTCGCCAAGGCCGTCGCTGAACCGGTAGGTCACGGCGGTACTTGACGGATCCTGGCCGGGGATCACATCCAGTGGCCATTGGGCGTTGATGATCGCGCGGATCTCGTCACCGGGAAGCACCTGATCGGTCTCCCAGTTGCCTTCGGCATCGAGGGGCATGAACTCGATGAACCGCATGACGTACGGCTTGCGTCGCGCGAGGCCGGCGAGGGCCAGGATGTCTTCCTCCCGCGTGAACCCGCGGACGGCGACGGCATTGATCTTGATCGGGGTGATGGTGGGGTAGGCCTCAAGGGATTCGAGACCGGCCATCACCTGGTCGAGGGCGTCACGGCGGGTGACCTGCCAGAAACGCTTCTGGTCCAGGGTATCCAGGGAGACGTTGATCCTTGTCAGGCCGGCGGACGCAAGGGCCGGGGCGAGGCGGGGCAGGAGGATGCCGTTCGTCGTCAGCGAGAGGCTCTTCAGGCCATCGGCCTCGAGCGGCGCAAGGCGCGCGATCAGGTCAGGCAAATCGCGCCGGAGGGTCGGTTCGCCACCGGTCAGGCGAATCTCGTTGATCCCGAGGCGCACGAACAGCCGTGAGAGGCGGTCGATCTCCTCGAAGGTCAGGATGGCATCGTTCGGAAGCCAGTCGAGGCCCTCTTCCGGCATGCAGTAGGTGCACCGGAAGTTGCACCGGTCGGTGATCGAGATGCGCAAGTTGCGGATCAGTCGTCCGAATGAGTCGATGAGGGGCCCGGTGGTCGGGTTCTCGGACAGTGCCTGACCGGTTATTCCGGCACTCTCGGAAACCATGGGAAGGTGGCGGCGGGTTGGTGTCGTCGTCATCCTGTCGGGTGGCTTCCGGACGTGCGGGCCATGGGCGGGCGGCAATAGCCACCATCACGGCTCAGACGTATGCGACAGCGTACCACCATTCTAGGTGGGACCAACCGGAACCCCGATGGCTGCGTCATCCTAGCGTCGTGCAAAGGCGGTGCGGAGGGCCAGCAGGATGAAGACGCCGCCCATGAAGCGGTCGAACCAGTGCCCGACGGCTCGGAAGGTGCGACGGACGGTCCGGTGCCCGAAGAGG
>CAMDTO010000168.1 GCA_945907765.1 Thermoflexus hugenholtzii JAD2
TATCGTTCTGGTGAAGGTCCGGTCTGAAGTCCCCGAAAGCGACGTCGCTTCGGCCATGGCTGAACTCGGTGCTCTGGTTGGGGAGGTCGCGGGACTGCTCTCGTTCGTGTGGGGAAGGAACGACAGCCCGGAAGCGGCTGGCAAGGCCCACACACATGGCTTCATCATGGAGTTTTCTGATATCGCGTCACGGGACGCATACCTTCCCGACCCTCGCCACCAGAAGGCGGCCCAGGGTTTGCGGGCTCTCCGAGAACCGGTTGGCGGAGTGACAATTGTTGACTTCTCGGCCTGACCGGTTCTCCGACATGGCAAGAACGTCCTCGTAACATCACCGTTACCGAACATCCTATTCGTGGAGGGTGCCATCCCGCTCACTGGTAGTCTTGACGAAAGGTAAAACAGGTCTGGTTGGCTCGAGCTGCCCATCCCGGGTCGGAGGGCTGCTTCACTTGCTGGATCATGGGAATTTCGGACATGGCGCGAGTTCTGGTAGCCGATGACGAGCCGGACATCCGACGGATCATCGGGATTTTCCTGAGGCGCGGTGGCCATGAAGTGTTCGAAGCCGAAGATGGCATGCGTGCCATGTCACTCATGGAGGAATTGCGACCGGATGTGGCCGTGCTTGACGTGGTGATGCCGGGGATGACCGGGATAGAACTGACCAAGGCCATCCGTTCGCTGCCGCATCTTGCTCCAACTCCGATCATCATGCTTTCGGCGAGGACGCTTGCGCATGAGGTTGAAGAAGGCATGAGAAGTGGCGCTACCATGTATCTCTCGAAGCCTTTCAGCCAGTCGACCTTGATTGCGGCCATCACGAAGGTTTTGAAAGCCTGATCACACACGCCATCCCGGTGGTCTACCATTCCCCGTGAACGCGCCACCGATGGGCGCAACGGGAGACGCGCGCGATGAAGGCTCTGGTCAAGACCCAAACCGGCCCCGGCAACCTCGAACTTCAGGACCGTGCGGACCCGACACCTGGTCCCGGCGAGGTGGTCTTCCGAGTTGGGGCGACGGGCATTTGCGGCACAGACCTCCATATTCAGGATGATGAATATGTGGTTGTCCCGCCGGTAATCATCGGTCATGAGACCGCCGGGACCATTGTCGCGATTGGTGATGGGGTGACCGGCCTGTCACTTGGCGACCGGGTGACCGCGCAGACCACTATCTCGACCTGCGGGTCATGCTCGTTCTGCGAATCCGGGCTCTTGAACCTTTGCCCGCAACGTCGCTGGCTCGGGGGTCATGTTGATGGTGGCTTTGCCGGGTACGTGCGAGTTCCCGCCGCCAACATCCTGCTCCTCCCGCCGCATGTCACCATCGAAGCAGGTGCGCTTACTGAGCCACTGGCGTGTTGCGTGCACGGCATCATGGAAGTGATCGGCATGCACCGGGATGGATGGCATCCGCCGTTCACCGTGGTTTCCGGCCCTGGCCCAATTGGGTTGCTGTGTGCGCAGGTTGCTCGGGCAGCCGGAAGCGTGGTGATCATTCTGGGGACCGGCGCCGACGCCTCCCGGTTCGCCCTTGCGCGTGAACTCGGATTTCAGGACCTGATTGACGTGACGCGTGAAAACGTCGCCGACGTGATCCGCGAACATACTGGTGGACTTGGCGTCGATGTCGCCATCGAGGCCGCGGGTGCGCCATCTTCCCTGGATGGGTGCCTCTCGCTCGCGAACCGGCGAGGGACGGTCCTGCAAATCGGTCTCTACGGCCGCCCAGCCCCGGTTTCGGTCGACGTGTTGGTCCTGAAGGAAATCACCCTTCGCGGAACATTTTCGAGCACACCGTCATCATGGATCACCGCCATCGGACTGATGGGATCGGGCCACGTGAATACCCTGCCGCTTGTCACGCAGGTTCGCCCCCTGGAGGATTGGTCGGCAGGGTTCGACGCCGCCCGTGCCAAGGGAGAGGGCAAGATCGTCCTGACGCCCTGAGAGCAGTGGGGCGGTCAGGACCACTGCCAAACTACTTGATTGCCTCACCGCTACCGCGCCCGATGGCGTGGTAGATCAGGCCGGCCGCGCGCGCCTTCACTGGGTCATATACATTTCGCCCGTCAATAAAGACTGGTCGGTGCATGAGCGACCGTACCCGTGAAAGATCAAGGTTCTTGAACTCGTTCCAGTCAGTGACCAGGACAACCGCGTCCGCCCCGGTGACAGCCTCGTAGGCATCATTGGCATAGGTGCAGTCCGGAAGGACTTCGCGTCCACGGCTCATCGCGACCGGGTCATACGCGCGCACGCGCGCCCCCTCGCCAAGCAGGAGATGGGCTATCTCCAAAGCGGGCGCCTCGCGCATGTCGTCCGTGTTGGGCTTGAATGCAAGTCCGAGCAGCGTGACAGTGAGCCCCTCGAGGCTTCCGAGCGTATCCCGAAGCCTCTGGATGACCTTGCGCCGCTGGTCCTTGTTGATTTCGATGACGGTGCGGAGCAGCAGCGGGTGACAACCGGCGACGGCACCCATGTGGGCAAGTGCCTTCACGTCTTTCGGGAAGCAACTCCCACCCCAGCCGAGACCGGCGTCGAGGAACGAACGGCCAATCCGCGGGTCGCGCCCCATGCCATCGGCGACCTGACGGACATCAGCGCCAAGTTTGTCGCAAATTGACGCAACTTCATTGATGAAACTGATCTTGGTTGCCAGAAATGCATTTGATGCGTACTTGATCATTTCCGCAGTACGTGGATCGGTGATGAGAATGGGAGCTTGAAGGCTGATGTACAGGGTCGCGACGTACTCGGCGTCGCTGCGCTTGGTCGCACCGAGCACGACCCGGTCTGGTCGCATGAAGTCAGCGACTGCCGATCCCTCACGAAGGAACTCTGGATTTGAAACCACCCCGATATGCACGTGTTCGCGGCCGGGAGGCAGGTGTCTGGTAATGATGTGGTCAACCCGGTCTGCGGTTCCGATGGGGACCGTGGACTTGTTGATGACGATCGCCCCATCCTTGAGGTGGGCTGCGAGTGACGCCGCCGCTGCCCTGACCTGACCAAGGTCGGCTTCACCCTCGGTCCCGGACGGGGTATTCACCGCTATGAAGCAGAAGTCAGCATCCGGCACGGCCTCGGCGTAACTGGTCGTGAAAGTCAGCCGTCCCGATGACACGTTCCGGGCGACAAGTTCTTCAAGACCGGGTTCATAGATCGTCAGTTCGCCATTTTGGAGGCGGGCAATCTTGGCTTCGTCAATGTCGAGACAGATCACACGATTGCCGAGATCGGCAAGGCACGTACCCGTGACCAAGCCAACGTAGCCGGTCCCGACAACACAGATTTGCTTCATGAATGTTTCACCTGATGCGTCGTGCATGGCGATCGGGTCGCCGCACTTGGGCTGTCTGGGTCGGTTCGCAAAGGCTCACCGCGCTCCCTCAGTAACGAACTCCCGATGGTGACGGTACGTTTGGCGCTTGCCCGAGTGCTCGGAGAGGCGCCAGGCACACCTGTCTGACGGGGCGGTCGCGGTTTACACTCGTGGGGAAATGCCTGAATTGCCGGAGGTCGAGGGTTTTCGGCGCCGAGTCGAACCGCTGCTTGTCGGGGCGATGATTGCGCGCCTTCAAGTCCTCGACGAGAAAAGGTGGCACCCGGCGGCTGGGCTTGATGAGGCCTCTGTAGGAGGCGCAATGGTTACCGCCATCAGTCGTGTCGGCAAGATGTTGCTCGTCTCGCTAGATCGACCGGTCACGCTTGCGCTTCACCTCAAGATTGCCGGGCAGTTGGTCCATGTTCGCAACGACGGAACGCGGATTTTGGGTGGTCATCCGTATCCACTCGCAGGTGCCGACCTGCCAGACACGGCAACCCGTGTCTGGATGTCATTCACCAACGCTGACACCCTTTTCGTCAATGACCAGAGGCGGTTCTGCTGGGTCCGCATGATGCACCGTCGCGACGTCGAAGGTTTCGTCGAGGGCCATGGGTATGGACCCGATCCAATCGGTCCCGCATTTTCCGCCGAGGTCCTCGCTGCCCGTCTTGCGCTCCGCCGCGGTCGGCCCACCAAGGTCGCACTCCTTGATCAGACGTGTGTTGCCGGCATCGGCAATATCTACGCTGATGAATCACTCTACCGGGCAAGGATTCATCCGCGCCGGCTCGCAGGAACCCTGGATTTGGGTGAGATCAGGCGTCTTCACGAAGCAATCGTTGGGATCCTTGCAGTTGCAGTTCCAGTTGGTGGAGCGCTGATGATGGGCAATCGACGTTCGGCGGTGACCGACCCCGCGGACGCAGGGCGCGATTTCCTTCAGGCCCACGGATGCCCGGGTGACCCGTGCGCCCAGTGCCGGGACGACGGGAAGGGATCTGGCGGTGCAGTTCCGCTGATCATTCGTGAAGTTGTTGGAGGACGGGGAACGTACTTCTGCCCAGAATGCCAGAAGCTCCCCACTGCACGCTAATCAAATCAAGGCAAGCAGAGAGGCATATGATCCTGCGCGCCGCGGGAACAGCTCGCCCCGGACCGCTTCACGCTCATGAATTGGAGTGACGATGACCAGGTTCCTGTCAGAAGGTGACGTGCGTTCACTTGTGTCTATGCCGCTCGCCCTCGAGGCGGTCGAGGCTGCGTTCCGATCACTGGGAAGTGGCCGGGGCGCCATCATCCCAAGGGATCGACTGTTCCCAGGCATTGACCCCGCACGTCCCACGTCACTCCAGGTGATGTCGGGCGCGTTGCCGGAATACGACGCCATGGGGTTGAAGGTGTATTCGACGGCTGCCGGTGGTGCCCGCTTTCTCGTGCTTGTGTACCGGGCGAGTACTGGCGAGTTGCGGGGGATCGTGGAAGCCGATTGGCTTGGACGGTTCCGGACCGGGGCGGCTACCGGCTTCGCATCTTCGCTGTTGGCACGGCCGGACAGTGCGACCGTAGCCATCATTGGTGCGGGCGGGCAAGCGGTCACGCAATTGCTCGCCGTCGTCACGGCCATGCCCCAGATTTCGCATGCGCGTGTCTGGAGCCGTTCCCAAGCGCGTCGGGCCACGTTCGCTGAGGCATATCACTCGGTTTCCGGTCTGAACCTCCCGCAGCTTGATATGGCCATTTGTGCGACTGCCGAAGACGCAATCGTGGGAGCTGACGTGGTGATTGCGATCACAAGCTCGAGGACGCCTGTCGTCCGTGGGGAGTGGATACGTTCCGGCATGCACGTCGTCGGCGCGGGTATCAACCGCGCAGACGTGGCAGAACTCGACCACGATGTCGTTGCGCGGGCAGACCTCATCGTTGTTGACCACCTCGCCGGAGCGATGCGTGAGGCGGGAGATCTGATTGCCGCCCACACATCCGGACACTTCGATTGGTCAACTGCGGTCGAGTTGGGGTCGATCGTGGCGGGCACGTCTCCGGGGCGAAGCACTCGGGATCAGGTCACCCTGTTTGAGTCTCAAGGCATCGCGATTGAAGATGTTGCATTGGCGACACTCTTGCTTGATCGCGCTGAAGCCTCTGGTATTGGTGATGAATTATCCATACACAGTCGCTAAATCGGTTAGTGGCACGCACACCCGCCAGCCAGACGATTGTGCGTGCCACCAACCGCCGACGTCAGTGTGATTGCGTCGGTGCTACCCAAGCGATCGCACGCGTGAAAAGTGTTCGGAACGTTGGGTGGTCAAGTGACCGGGCGTCATGACCAGACGCGAGGTACGCGACACGCCCTTTTCCGTGGGTCTTCACGTAGACCATCGGATGTCCTTCGGCCTCGGCCAACACGCTGATTCCCGCAAGCGGGACCACGTTGGTCCGATCAACGAAATCCGCGGTCAATTCATAGAGTTCGTCATCGTGGTCGTAGTCCGCCAGTCCAGACGTGATCGGGTGGTCGTGGTCGGTGAACTTGATGGTGAAGTGCTTGAGAGGATCATGACGGCCGAATCGGGCGCCAATCATCCCAAATTAGTCGGGGTGCGCGACGAACGTTGCCGTCGCCGCATGGACACCAACAAAGCCCGCCCCCGACTTGACACGCTCCAAGAGGGCGGCAACCTGGGCTGCCGTCGGTTCAAGGGCGGTGGACGCGTTCACGATTACATCAAAGCCGGCAAGCACGCTCGTGGTGAGCACAGTGAGGTCATCGGTAACGAGCCGAACTGAGGCGTCAGATGCCCTGAGCATAGACGCAAACGAGCCCCAATGATCGGGCTGGTTATGGAACTGGGCGGTCTGGGCTGACGATTGACCAAGGATGACAAGTACGCGTGGTGCGGTCATGGGTGTGCCTCCAGGAATTCCTTCAGGATGCCGCTTGGGAGCGGG
>CAMDTO010000169.1 GCA_945907765.1 Thermoflexus hugenholtzii JAD2
AGCGTGGAGCAAACTGTGCCCAAGTTAAAGACGCGCAAGAGCGCGGCGAAACGGTTCAAGATCACCGGTACCGGCAAGGTCATGCGTCCCAAGGGTTGGGGCAACAAGAAGCGTCTCGCAAAGAGTTCGCGTACGAAGCGTTCGTATGCTGATTTCTTCGACGTGCCTGCTTCTGTCGCCAAGGCTGTGAAGACCATGCTTCCCTACGGCCTCAGATAGGGCAAATCAGGTCGATGGGCGAAGGCATCAGTATGCGAGGCCTCGCCATCATGACCTGGACCAGGTAGGAAACGCGCGATGGCACGGATCAAGCGGGGCGTCACGAAGCGACGTCGGCACAAGAAGATACTGAAGCTTGCCAAGGGGTATTTCCTTGGTCGAAGCAAGCTGTACAAGGCAGCCCATGAAGCAGTCATGCATGCCTTGGCCTACGCGTACCGTGACCGACGTCACCGCAAGCGTGACATGCGGCGGCTCTGGATCATGCGCATCAATGCGGCGGCTCGGTTGAACGGTTTGTCCTACAGCCAGCTGATCCACCATTTGACGGTTGCCAAGATCGCCATTGACCGCAAGATGCTCGCGGATCTCGCAGTGCGGGACGCGGCAGCATTCACCCAGATTGTCCACCTCGCCCGCGCCGCGGCCTGAGACCGGCCGACAATATCGGATCATGACGAAGCGGAGCCGCGAGGCTCCGTTTCTGTCGTTTGAGGCGGTCTCACCGAACCGTTTTACGCAAGAAAAGAGACGCCACATGCCGTCCGTCCGTGATCGCGACCTGCCAATCGCCAGTCGCGAGAACCCTCACGTCCGGCTTGCTCACTCGCTCCTCGAGGCATCCGGACGGAAGAAGAACGAAGCGTTCCTTGTGGAAGGATGGCGGCACGTCGAGGGCGCCTGCGCTTTGGTCACCCCTTTGGCAATCTTCCACACCGAAGGATTCGGGCGGAATTCGGCCGCTCCACGCGCGCTGCTGCGTCGCTTGTCGATCGCGGGCGTGCCGGTGCGATTAGTGGCCGAACCGATCATCAGTTACCTGACAGACACCGTCCAGCCCCAAGGAATCGTGGCGGTCATGCCCCTGCCCGAACCAGGAAAAGTCCTTGGAGGCGACGGCACGAATCGACCCGTCACGGTCATCCTCGACGGAATTTCCGATCCGGGTAATGCAGGAACGCTCATCAGAGTCGCCGCCGGTGTTGGTGCAGGGGTCATTGCAACTGGCGACACGGCTGACTTGTGGGGTCCGAAGGTCGTGCGTGCCGGTGCAGGGGCGCATTTCCTTGTGCCCATCCGCAGCCACGTGGCGTGGAAGGAGATTCCGACGCTCCTCCCTGACGGAACCCGCATGTGCCTGACCGATGCTCACGCCCCTGGGACCTTCTGGGACGCGGATCTAGACGGGCCAGTTGCAATCATTGTCTCGAACGAAGCACGAGGGCCATCAACCGAGGCTCGCCGGGCTGCGACAGACGCCGTACGAATTCCACTTCTTGCCGGAGAATCCTTGAACGCCGCGGTTGCCGGCAGCCTGGTTCTCTATGAGGTAATGCGTCAACGGGCAACCTCTAGCCAAAGACCCGGCACAGTTGACCGGAATGCGGGCGCCTCGGATAGGCGGGGGATCCAAGGAACACGAGCATGAGCGAACTCATCAGGGCACTCGAGGTATTGGAAGGGACTGCCCTCGGGAGCCTGAATGGTGCCTCGGACGTCGACAGTCTTGAGCGATGGCGCCTTGAGGTGCTTGGGAGAAAAGGATTGCTCGCGGAAACCCTGAAGGGGCTCGGAACCCTCACCGCCGACCAGCGCCCGCAGGCCGGACAAGTGGCCAACAGGGTCAAGACCTCCCTGGAAGTGACGTTCGCAGTCCGATTGGAGAGCATCCAGCAGGAAGTGCGTCGCCATGAACTTGACGCCGAACGGCTTGATGTGACGATGCCCGCAAGCCCCCGACCACGGGGTTCGCTGCATCCAGTGACAAAGATCCGGCGTGAGATCGAAGAGGCGTTTGCACGTCTCGGCTTCACTTCGGTCGAGGGTCCCGAAGTTGAATGGGATCAGTCCAACTTCACTATGCTCAACATTCCTCCGGACCATCCGGCACGTGATATCCAGGACAGCTTCTATATCGAGGGAGGTTCGGGAACCGGGGGCGAAATGCTGCTTCGGACCCAGACCTCACCGGTGCAGATCCGCACGATGCTTGCGCACAAGCCTCCGATCCGCATCATTGCCCCTGGTCGAACCTACCGGAACGAAGCAACCGACGCATCGCACGAGGCCATGTTCACCCAGGTGGAAGGCCTCTGCGTTGACCGGAATGTGACGATGGCCGACTTGCGAGGCACGTTGACGGCAGTGACCCGCGCCCTGTTCGGTCCTGACCGCGAAATCCGGTTCCGGTGCGGGTACTTTCCATTCGTCGAACCGGGCGCCGAGGTGGACATGACCTGTCATGTCTGCAACGGGAGTGGTTGCCGGGTATGCAAGCGCACCGGATGGATCGAACTCGGTGGCGCGGGCATGGTGCACCCCAAGGTGCTTGCGAATGTGGGGATCGATCCAAGTGTGTATTCCGGCTGGGCATTCGGCTGCGGTCTTGAGCGGTTTGCAATGCTTCGGTACGGAATCGATGACATCCGCCTCTTCTATGACAATGACCTCAGGTTCCTTCGCCAGTTTGCGTAAGCGTGCCATTCCTACGCAACGACCCAGTCCGTTCGGGGATGCCCGCTGGCACCTTGGACCCAAGTTTCCCAACGCTCTCATCAATTGTCGGAGGCGGACCGTCAAGGCCCACCACAGGAGAAGACCATGCGCGTCTCATTGAAGTGGTTGCAGGATTACGTCGATGTGACGGTGTCCGCCGAAGAACTCGGGCGGCTCTTGACGATGGCGGGCATCGAAGTTGAGGCAATTCATCCGGTGGGCGAGGCATGGAACCACGTCTGGACGGCGCGCATTGACGGTCTTTCGCGTCATCCGAACGCGGACAGGTTGCAGTTGGTGGACGCCTATTATGGTGCCGACCGGCGCATCCAAGTGGTCACGGGTGCAACGAACATTTCGGTCGGCGACGTCGTGCCGGTGGGTCTGGTTGGAACCCGGTACAGAGATTCTCACGTTTCTCCTCCAGCCGAGAGAATTCTTCAACCAACAGTAATGCGTGGCATTCCTTCGGAAGCGATGGTGATGTCCGGGTTCGAACTCGGACTGAACGATGACCATTCGGGCATCCTGATCCTCCCTCGCGAAACCCGGGTCGGTGTTCCACTTGCAGAAGCGCTTGGCGACACCGTCATCGAACTGGATCTCAAGGGGCGTCCGGACGGGCTGTCAATGATCGGGGTTGCGCGCGAGGTCGCTGCCCTGACGAATCAGAAGGTTCGGTTCCCCGATGGGGATATCACGCCGTCACGCGCACGCAGGGCAGACGAACCTCTCGGGGTGACCATCGACGACCCCAACCTGTGTCCGAGGTTCGTGTCTGTCCTTCTCAAGGACGTCAAGATTGGCCCGTCGCCTGCCTGGATGCAAGAGCGTCTCCAAGCAGCTGGCATCCGGGCCATCAACAACGTGGTCGATATCACGAATTTCGTGATGATCGAGTGGGGACAGCCCCTGCACGCTTTTGATTACGACCATGTTCCGGCGGGACACCTGGTCGCGAGGGCGGCGAAACCGGGTGAGACATTGCAAACACTTGCCGCCGAACGCGAGGCGGTGACACTCAACCCTGACATGGTGATCGTGGCTGGTCACCCGGACCACGGAGGCCATCCATATAGCCTGGCCGGCATCATCGGCGGTGCGTCCACGGAGATCAGCGACCAGTCCACTTCCATCCTCCTCGAAGCAGCAAACTGGAAGCAGTCCAACGTGAGGCGAACTGCCCGCGCGTTGCTTCCCCGTCCGACCGACGCGTCGCGCAGGTTTGAACGCGGGGTGCCCCAGGACCACGCGCTTCCCGCCGCGCTGCGTGCTGCCCGCCTCATGGTTGATCTCGCGGGCGCATCCATGGTTGGCAATGCGATCGACGCCTGGCCTGGTCATGCGACGCGCAACACGATTCAAATGCCACTCTCGGAATGCACCCGCCTGCTTGGGATCACGTATCAGCCGGAGACGGTTGCGAGTGTGTTCACACGCCTGGGATTTGCGTTTTCGATCCACGGTGCCGGAGTGGACACGGTCTTCAGCGTCGAGGCCCCCGTCTGGCGTCTGGACATCGAACAGGCGGCGGACCTCGTTGAGGAGGTCGCCCGGATTGACGGATACGAGAAAGTTCCGTCAACCATCATGGAGGGGGCACTGCCCCAACTACCCCAGGCACTGTCAATTTTCTGGGAAGACGCGGTCCGCGACATCCTGGCCGGGTCCGGACACGCGGAAATCGTCCCCTACACGTGGACAAGCGTGGCACGCCTTGACCGGGTTCCGCATGCGTCGTCCGCTGATCTGGCCCAACTGGTTGATGCCAGGGTCCATCCGAAGGTCAATCCCGTTCGGATATCGAATCCGGCTTCCGGCGACCAGGAAGTGATGCGTACCTCATCCCTCCAGTCGATGCTCGACGCGGTTCGCGCGGGGCTCCGACACGAAGACCGGGATGTTCATCTGTTCGATGTCGGGCGCATCTTCGTCCCCCAATCAGGCGACCTGCCAGAAGAGCGCCGGATTGTGACCATCGGCATGGGCGCACACAGGTCCGGGGACGCGATTGGTGAACGCCACGAAAACGGTTTCTACGACCTCAAGGCAACCGTCGAGGCGATCCTAGCCCGCCTGGGTGTCAGTGGTCACGGCTACATCGCGCTTGCGCACCCGGCTTTTCATCCGTATCGCACCGCCGCGATTGTCTTGGACCATCGCCCGGAAGCAGCCGGACGCAAACCCGTCCGGCCGGAGGATGTGCTCGGTGTGATCGGCGAGGTTGATCGCGCCGTCGCGAGTGGCAATGGCATCAGCGAAAGGGTTCTTCTTGCGTCGCTCGATCTCGACCGCCTGATCGCGAAGGCGCGTGACGTCGTACCGGTAGCACCGCTACCGCGATTCCAAGCCGTCATCGAGGACCTGGCGTTTATCCTGCCCGACGCAATCCCGGCCGAGAGGCTGACGTCGAGCATCCTTCGCACCGGAGCGCCGCTGCTGGAGCGGGTCGACATGTTCGACGCCTACACCGGTGACCGTGTCCCGGCGGGCACGCGAAGCCTTGCGTACACGCTCACGTTCCGCGCGCCAGACCACACGCTTTCGGGCGAGGAAGTCACGCCGTTGCGGGCAAAAATAGTCTCCCAAGCTGAGCGTCAGGTTGGCGCAAAGTTACGCGGACCGGACGCCTAGTCGTCCCAGAATTAGCGGGGCCGGTAGGCCCGTACAAAGACGGGCCTACCGGTTGGGCATGCGCTACCCCTTGATCCCGCTCATCACGATCCCGCGGACGAAATACCGTTGCGCGAACAGGTAGACGGTGATTGCCGGGGCAACCATGAGCAGCGACGCCGCCATGAGCAAGTGTTCGCGGGGTTCCATCGCATCGGTCGGCTGTTGTTGGAAATACCTCAACCCCAAACTGAGCGGGAACTTGTCACTGGTGTTCAGATAGATCAAGGGATGGATGAAGTCGTTCCACTGGCCCAGGAACGAGAACACCGCCACCGTTGCAAGCGCGGGCCGTGACAGCGGGAGCATGATCATCCAGAAGATTTGCCAACTTGACGCGCCATCAAGGACCGCAGCCTCGTCGAAGTCCCGCGGTATCTGCATGAAGAATTGGCGCAAGAGAAAGACGTTGAACGCCCCGCCTCCGAACCATGAGGGCAGGATCAACGGCCAATACGTATCGATCAGGGTCTTGCCAATCAGCGCCTTCGGCACGTTATTGAACATCAGGAACTTCGGGATAAGGACGACTTCTTCAGGAAGGACCAGGGTACTGAGCAGCACCATGAACATCGCGTCGCGACCGGGCCACTTGAACCGCGCGAACCCGTAGGCCGACACGGCTGCCGTCGCTTTGGTCCCGAACATGCTGGTGAACGTGATGAGCGCCGAGTTCAGATAGAACTGGGCGAACGGCACACCCTTGAGTGAAAAGACGGTCACGTAGTTCTCCCACTGTGGCACCTCGGGGAGCAGAGTGGGCGGAAACGCATGGATCTCGGCAACCGTCTTGAGGCTGCTCGCGACCGAGAACACGAACGGCGATGAAAACATCACCG
>CAMDTO010000170.1 GCA_945907765.1 Thermoflexus hugenholtzii JAD2
GGCGTGGTTTTCCGAAAGCCGCACGTGACGACCGTGTGGCAAGGAAATCGCAATCCGGCCCGCAAAACCCGCTATCCGCTCAACGGCCGCCCGAGAGAGGACCGACCCAAAGGCGAACCCAGCGTTCACTGCGACTTCCTCTGGAGAGATGAGTGCGCCAGTGCTTGCGTACCCCTCACCACGATGATGTCCTGCTTGATGATCACCATCGGTGCCTGACCCTTCGTCGTACGGCCACATGTCGCGAAACATGAACCATTGACTGAGATTTTTTGCAATGAATGGGTAAAGCGCGCTCAAAATCGCGCTCAAAACATCCTCAACGTGTGCGTCGCTTGCAAAGGTCATTGGTGCCGACGAAAACACTTGGTACCGCGAGGTCTGATCCATCACGGCGCCAGCGGCCACGACTGCGGCCCCCGATGCCATTGCGAGGCGTGAAACCCCGGTCGGAACCCACGTGGGCAACCCCATAAAGAGCACCTCAGCAACCCCTGGCTTGTCGCGAGGCCAACCCGGACGATCCACAAGGACGACGACGATGCCACCTTGTGACAGCATTTTCCGCACCTCGCGAACCCCGCCAAGCGTCGGGGGCACCGTCCGGATGCCGCGAGAGGAACGGCTTTCCGATAGGAGCTGGTTGAGATGATCGGGAGGAACGTAATCAGCAATTGCAAGAACCGGGAACCTGGATGCAAGGACCGTGCCCGCAACCTCCCAGTTGCCGAGATGAGCGCAGGCAACGATCAATCCCTTGCCGGAAGCTAGACCCGTCTCGATGTGTTCCCACCCGGTCACTGAACTGACAAGTCGGTTGATCCCCATGGACTGAACCGTGACGAGATCAACGATGTCACTGAGAACTCGAGCGTAGTTCCTCCACGTCTCACGAGCGGTTCGCTTGTGCGTTGTCCCGAGCGCATCGAAAGGTCGGCTGTAGGACGCTTGGCCGCTGATCGCCCGGACATTTCGCAACGTGGCCTGCCGATGAACGGACAGAGCCCAGTAGGCGGCCTCCCCGAAAAGTGCAGCAAGCCAGAGCCTGAGTCCCCGGGGCAACCGCCCAACGGTCGTGGCCCAAACCATCCACGCCACCAACGGAGCTCGGTTGGTTATGCCATTGCGTAGTTCACCAAGCACTTGCCCGAAACACCTCATCGGTTAGCGCCAGCGATACATGTCCAGGGATCAAGTTCCGCGACACTGTGCTCGCGTCTCGCCGTACGACATCCATTCCGGTGAGTGACACGCCGCGGGCGGTCAACCAGATTGTTCGCGTATCTTTCTGACGAAACGTGAGGCCGGGCCACCATCTGGTGGGCGGTTGACCTTGACGGAGGCGTACGCATGCGTGGCGAAATCATCTCAGTCGGGACGGAACTCCTACTCGGGCACATCACCGACACAAACGCATCATGGTTGGCCCAGGAGTTCTCGAAACTCGGTATCGACTGCTTCTACATTTCCCAACTTGGAGACAACCTCGGCAGGATCGTCAAACACCTCGAACGGGCGTGGGACCGGTCAGAATTCATCGTGATGACCGGAGGGGTCGGACCGACTGAAGATGACCTTACGCGGGAGGCCATAAGCGGTCTTCTCGGCGAAACGATGGTCGTGCAACCGGAACTCGAAGCCGACCTCCGCAAGTTCTTTGATCGTCGGGGCGTTGTGATGCCACCGCGAAACGTCAAGCAGGCAACTCTCATCCCGTCGGCACGCGTCCTTTCGAACCCTGTCGGCACCGCGCCGGGATGGTGGGTAGAGCGCGACGGACGCGTAATTGTGGCGATGCCCGGCGTCCCTGCTGAAATGTTTCACATGTGGGAGAACCAGGTCATTCCCCGTCTTCGAGGGGTGCGAGGGCAGTCCGTGATCCTGACACGGACGTACAAGGTCATCGGCATCGGTGAGTCTGCGGTCGAGGACCTCATTCGTCCCTTGCTGGCATCGTCAAACCCTACGATCGCGACGTATGCCAAGAACGACGGCGTCCATGTCAGGACGAGTGCAAAGGCGGACGACGTTGAGACGGCCGAAGCACTTCTCGTACGCATGGAGCCGCAAGTCAGGGAAGTCCTTGGTCAGGCGATCTACGGGATTGACAACAACAGCTTGGCGGGGGTCACCGCCGAATTACTTAAACGGCACGAACTGACCGTTGCGGTTGGCGAAGAGTTCACGGGTGGCCTGACATCAAGCGAACTCGCCGAAGCGGGAGGCAAGCACTTTGTCGGGGGTATTGTCAGTGTTGCCGAACCGGCAAACATTGGCATGGACGACCGTGATGGTCCAGGTGCGACGCGCGCACTTGAGCTAGCCCGACGGGCAGCCCAAACGTTCGGCTCCGACTTGGGACTTGCCCAAGCCAGCGATCTCGTCCCGCGTGCGACGGCTACGCCGGGTAGACATACCTACACCGTGCTTGTCGATCGATCGGGAACTGAACTCGTGCGGTCTCATCGGATCGACACGACTGCTCCCCGGATCATTCGGACGCGGGCGGTGCTCTACACGCTTAACCTGCTACGAGAACATCTTTTGGCGCGATAGGCCCCCGCAATCACACTGACGACAATATGGAACCACCGAAACCCGGATAGCCCTGCACGAAGGCCCGGATGGGGGTAATACCCCGGCCTTCGAGTTGCAATTCATCGAGTGCCAATGCACCCGATCCGGTCATGACGTACATTTGGCGTCGGTCGCCAACAACCTGACCGGGTCCGGCATCGGCTTGTTCCACGTGGCCGGTCATCACGTGCGCCCTGCGAACCACCAATCGGCGACCGGACCACCGTGTCCACGCCCCGGGCCACGAATGCATTGCTCGCACATGACGCTCAATCGAGACCGCCGAGCCTGACCAATCAATCAGACCATCGCTTTTGGTTATTGGCCGGCAGTATGTCGCACCTTCATGATCCTGCTCAACGAGTTTGGCATCTTCGTAGATGTATGAACCGATGGTTCGTACAAGCAGGTCCGCCCCAAGTGTTGCCAGCCTCTCCTCAAGGACGTCGGTAGTGTCAGCATCTCCAATCGCGGTGGCATCTGTTGCAATGACCGGGCCGGTGTCCATTCCGGCATCGAGAACCATTATCGAGACACCCGTTTCCGCGTCTCCCGCCTGGATTGCGGCGCCTACAGGCCACGCACCTCGCCAGCGAGGCAGCAACGAAGCGTGAACGTTTACGCATCCACGCGGAAAGATTGCGAGCAACTCCGGAGGCAGCAATCTCCCGTAAGCGACGACGATGCCAATCGAAGCCCCATACCCACGCAGGTTCTCGACGACAGCTGGCCGTCGTAGCGAAACAGGCTGACGTACGGGAATGCCATGGCATTCTGCCGTGACCTTGACTGGGGGCTGCGTGAGTTTCTGGGACCTACCGACCGGGCGATCAGGTTGGGTCACAACCGCAACGACGTCGACCGGTGACTGCGGAAGCAGGAGGCTTCCCAAGACCACTTCGGCAAATTGCGGTGTGCCAAAGAAGACCGCACGTGGACGCGTTCCGCCAGCGCCATCAGGCCCTGATTGACCACCAATCACCATGGAACCGGATCCTGTCACCAGTTAGGTCTCTGACTGAACCGTCAGCGAAACAGCTGCCGACGTACGGATCCTGCGCCGGACCCGGCGACGCCTGGTGCCCCCCGGTTCATCGTCGTCATCTTCGTCCGGGTCGACCCAGTGGATATCCGCACGGTTTTGCACGCGATCGATAAATAACGTTCCGTCAAGATGGTCGCATTCGTGCTGGAAGATGCGCGCCAGCCAGCCATCGGCACGTATCCGAACCTCAGCGCCATCGCGGTCACGTCCCTTCATGACCAGACTCGTGGCGCGCGTGACCGGTCCCTGCCAGTTGGGAACGCTTAGACACCCTTCGTCATCCGTATCTGTGCCCTGACTCTTCACAATCTCCGGATTGACAACTGTATGAAGCACGGCTTCATATTCAACCACGATCACTCGAAGCGGAACGCCAATCTGCGGCGCTGCCAGGCCAACCCCGGGAGCATTACGCATGGTGTCGATCATGTCGTCAAAGAGACGACGGATCGAATCATCGATGCGTGCCACACGCTTCGCCTTGCCACGCACGATGCGGTCATCGGAATCAGTAATGATCGTCCGTATTGCCATTGTCGCGTCCTGAAACGTGATGTGCGTGCCGGTCGGCGTCTTTCGCCACGACACGGAGGGCTCATACGCGGATTGGCACCGCACCAATCCGGGTTCGCTCGGACAGAATGATCGCCTCAATCTGCCTGACGGTATCTTCAAGGCGGTTCATGTGGTTGACCACCAAGTAGTCATAGCCTGGCATGCAAGCTAGTTCGCGTCTGGCCTCGCCAAGTCGCCTCTCGATGTCCTCAGGGTCTGCAACTCCGCGCTCCACCGCGGCGCACTCCAAACGTTCCCGCAGATCCTCAAGGCTGGCTGGAGCGAGGAAAATCAGGACAACACTCGGCACCTTGAGACGAACAGTGGCCGCGCCTTGCACCTCAATCTTCAACAGGACGTCACGAGAGGCACTCAGCGCCTCGCGTACCGGACCCAGACGGGTGCCATAACCGTGCCCAGCATAGACCGCATCCTCCAGGAATTCCCCTGAGCCCCTGATCTCCGCGAACTCCTCGCGCCCGACAAAGTGATAGTCGACCCCGTTTACTTCGTTCAGCCGGGGCTGGCGTGTCGTGCAAGCAACCCCAATGTGGAGGTCGACATTACGCCGGCGCAGACCTGCGAGCACCGCATCCTTGCCGGTACCGGATGGCGCCGAGAGCACGAACATTCTCGCCGGCGCAGCGCCACCCGAATGCCGTTGGAGAACCGCGAGCGGACCGGCGAGTGAATTGGGCTGGCAGCCATCTACGTCTCGCACCATGTCTGGTCCGTCCATCTCGACGATTTTACCGCGGTCGGTCACACTCAAAGAGTGAGGGATGCTGGCACCTAATCGTTCAACCCACCGGGACGACGCGGTACCGATTAGTTGCCACCAGGCCAGAACCAAGCATCGTCAGGGTTGCCAACTGCCGCCCTACGCGCCTAGCCCAGAGAGAAGCACGCTCGCATGGGCGAGACGTCTCAGGATCGTATCCGCGCCTAGCACGGCCATGGTGTCAAAGAGCGGTGGCGTCGCCGTCCGTCCGGTGGATGCAACCCGCACCACACCAAACAATTGTCCGCGCTGCTTACCAGTTGTCAGATCAAGGGAGATCGCGAGATCCCGGAAAGGTGCCTCAAGCGAGGCAGCTGACCAGTTACCAGAGGCAGCGACACCCTCACACACAGAAATCGCACCGTCCAACATGCTACGAGCATCCTTGGGCGCAACATTCTTCGGCACGAGCATTTCGGCCGGATATTCCTCTTCCTTGAAGAAGATCGACAGGACCGCCGGTGCTTCGGAGAGGCGCTTCAGACGTTCCTGCTCTAGGGCAAGCGCGCCCATGAAGATCGGGCTTTCGATGTCCAAGCCTGCCGCGGTCATGAATGGTCCAACCCGTCGGGCAAGTTCTTCAAGCGACATCCGACGGATGTACTGACCATTCAGCCAATCGAGCCTGTCTAGGTCAACTACCTTCCCGGACGGACCGATCGACCCGAGTTCGAAGTGTTCCGCAATCTCGGGAAATCCAAACAACTCACGTGCGACACCCTGTTGGGGATTGTCAGTGTCTGGGACAAATGCAATCAGGTTCCCCAAGTAATTGATGACAGCCTCGGGAAGGAACCCTTCCTGCTGAAACCAACCCATGTTTGCCCACGGGTGCTTGCGCTTACTGATCTTTCCTCGATCGGCATTCAATAAGAGAGGCGTGTGGGCAATTACTGGCGGCTTCCAGGCAAGAGCCTCATACACCCGAAGGTGCGCCGGCGTACTTGGCAACCACTCCTCACCGCGTATCACATGTGTGATTTTCATCTCGTGGTCATCGACGACGACGGCAAGGTTGTAGGTAGGAAACCCGTCCGATTTCAGCAGCACACGGTCATCGAGCAAGGCATTCTCAAAAGACATCTCACCCCGGATCGGATCTACAAACGTCGTATGGCCGTGATCAG
>CAMDTO010000171.1 GCA_945907765.1 Thermoflexus hugenholtzii JAD2
CTGGACCTCCCCCTTCTCCTGTTTGCCTGCTGTCCGCAGTTCGGACAATGGTGAGACTAGTACTGGGGTTGGGATGGCGGGGCTGGCTTGTCTTCCGGAATGTCGGTCACAAGTGCCTCGGTCGTCAGGATCATCCCGGCGATAGAGACAGCATTCTCGACGGCGGAACGGGTGACCTTGGCCGGATCGATGATGCCCTTTTCGAGGAGGTTGACGTATTCCTCGGCAACCACATCGAACCCAATCGTGTAGGAACCCGCGTCTGAATTGCGACGACGGACTTCCTCGACGACGACCGAACCCTCGTACCCGGCGTTGAACACGATCGCGCGGATCGGCTCCTCAAGCGCACGCCGTAGGATGGCAACGCCGGTGGCCTCGTCACCAACGAGATGGAGATGATCGAGCGCGGCCGCAGCGTTCAGGAGAGCTACACCACCGCCAGGGACAATTCCCTCTTCGATGGCAGCGCGGGTCGCGGACAGAGCGTCCTCGACGCGATGCTTGCGCTCCTTGAGTTCAGTCTCGGTTGCTGCGCCGACCTTGATGAGCGCAACTCCACCAGACAACTTCGCAAGACGCTCCTGAAGCTTCTCGCGGTCGTAGTCCGAGGTGGTGTCCTCAATCTGCGCCTTGATCTGCTTCATGCGTGCCTGGATCT
Organism: Thermoflexus hugenholtzii JAD2; assembly: GCA_945907765.1. Taxonomy (GTDB): domain Bacteria; phylum Chloroflexota; class UBA11872; order UBA12225; family UBA12225; genus UBA12225. The sequence continues at coordinate 662 of CAMDTO010000171.1, forward strand.
CATCCGACGAACCGCGGCCTTCAATGACCGTCGTGTTGTCCTTGTCGGACGTCACGCGGCGCGCCTGGCCAAGGTCGCGAATGGTGATGCTGTCGAGCTTCCGGCCGAGTTCGTCTGAAATGACGGTTCCGCCGGTGAGGATGGCGATGTCCTTGAGCATTTCCTTGCGGCGGTCACCGTAGCCCGGTGCCTTGACCGCAAGGACGTTCAGGATGCCTCGCATCTTGTTCACGACGAGGGTAGCGAGAGCCTCGCCCTCAACCTCCTCGGCGATGATCACGATGTTTTTGCGTCCCTGCTACATCATCGCTTCGAGCATCGGCACGATATCGCCGATGGCTGACAGCTTCTTCTCGGTGATGAGGATGAAAGGATCCTCGATCTCCGCAGTCATGCGGTCGGGGTTCGACACGAAGTACGGGGAGATGTACCCGCGGTCAAACTGCATGCCCTCGACGTACGATGTCTCGTACTGGAGGCCCTTGCTTTCCTCGACGGTAATCACGCCGTCCTTGCCGACCTTGTCCATGACATCAGCAATGAGATTGCCGATTTCGGAGTCGGCAGCTGAGATGGTTGCGACGTTCGCAATTTCGTCACGTCCGGAGACGGCGGTAGCGGCATTGCGAATTGCCTGGACAACCGCAGCGGAGCCCTTGTCGAGGCCACGCTTGATGATCATGGGATTGGCGCCGGCCGCAACGTTCTTGAGACCCTCGTGGACGATTGCCTGGGCGAGGACCGTTGCCGTCGTGGTGCCGTCACCGGCCACGTCATTGGTCTTTGTCGCGGCTTCTTTGAGGAGCTGCGCACCCATGTTTTCGAACGGATCAGGAAGTTCGATTTCCTTGGCGACGGTCACACCGTCATGACTCACCGTCGGTGCGCCGTACTTCTTGTCAATGGCAACATTGCGGCCTTTCGGACCGAGTGTCGTCTTGACCGCTTCCGCCAGGGTGTCCACGCCCTGCTTCAGCTTGCGCCGGGCATCCGCATCGAAAGCCAACTGCTTCGGCACGGTTCATCCTCCTACCGGTATCAGGTACCCCTGCTTCGGGGGGGTGTTCGCTAGTCTCACCGCCGCAGTGGGCGGTCGACCGCTTCAATCAACAATCACGCGTTGCCGCGTGCGGTGCCTCGGCTCCGGACAACCTGCGCGCGTTGCCAACGTCCCGCAGGGATTAGCAGTCGTCCGGGTCGAGTGCCAATGGGAGTATACGAGGGCCGTTAGCAGTTGGCAAGAGAGACTGCTAATCGCGATCGATCCGGGATTTCAAGAAAACCTCGGTCAAGGGACAACAGCGAGAGTGGATGCACCGGAACCCACGGTGATGGTGTCGGTCACTGCCATGGTGGCGAGGTCGATTACCGAGACGGTGCCGGACATCGAATTCGCTACGAACGCGCGCTGCCCATCTCCACTGAGGACAATCGCTTGGGGTTGCTGCCCGACCGGGATCACTTCCTGCACCTCGGCGGTCTCGCGGTTGACCACCTGGATCAAGCCCAACTGGCCATTCACCACCAGTAGGCGCACGCCGTCCGGGTGAAGAACGAACCCATTGACGCCGTTTCCGACATCAATGATCTTGCGGGTTTCGCCGTTTGAGGTGTCCAGCGCGTAGACGGTCGTGGTCGATGAGTTGCCAAGGAAGAGGGTCTGGCCATCTTCAGAGAGTTGGGTCTCGCCCGGCCAGACTGGGGTTCGGATTGGCGGTCGGATGGTGCCTGTTGCAACGTCGACAAGTGAGACTTCACTGGTTGTGCGATGCGAAACTGCCAGGACGTTTCCCTGAGAGGTGAAACGGAGTGTTCCCGTCCGCCGTGGAAAGTTCAGGCGCCTGATCACCCGGTTTCCGCGTGCATCAAGCTCGATCACATTCGAATACTCCTGCCCTTCAGCGCCTGCCGTAGCAACCCAGACGTGCCCGTCAACCGGCCCCACGGCGATTGCGCTGATCGCGCCGGCGTTCAAGGCAGTGCGTGTCTCGACGGACAGGTCGTCGGCGCGGATCGTCACGAGTTCGTTGGATCCGCCCCAACTTGCAAACAGTCGTCGTGATGCAATCGCGCCGGCAAGGTAGGTGAACCGCCCTCCCCCGAGGGTCGGAATCGAAGACGGGTTCAGCACGGTGCCCGACGCAATGTCAATTACCGAGATCCGTGGCTGCAAGTGACCGACAAACAGGCGTGCCATGGTCGCCGGACCCCGGGTCGGGGTCCGGCCCGGTGCGGTGGCCGGGCCAGACGTCGGCGTCCGTGCGACGGATGGCGTCGCCGATCCCACTGGCGTTGCCCCAGCCACCGCGGCAGTTGTCGGGGCGGCGGTCGTGGTCGGCGGTGCGCTGTTTGCGGAGAGGGCCAGGTCTATGTCCCGGGAGGGTTGCCCGGCGCCCGGTGGGCCGAGAATGATTGGGTCCGATACTACTTGGCCGACTTGGGCCTTGCGAGCGCGGATCACCACCCCATTGGTTCGGGAAGAGGTGAATCGCAGTTCGCCTCGGGCATCGGTCGGTTGGATTTCGACGATCAGTCCGCCAAACCGGTCCCTGACTTCGACGGTAGCATCGGCAACCGGGGTGCCGGAGGCATCGCGGATGCGGATGCGGACCGGAAATCGTGGTTGCGGTGTGGGGTTCGTCGCACCAGTCGTTTCAGGTGCACCTGCCGGATCGATTGCATCGAGGATTGAGAAGCCCTCGTTCACCGCAGTGATCCGAATGGCTCCGATAACCCCTAGGGCCATGACAACCGCGATCGCACCTACGACGAGACGCTTCATGCCAGAGCCTCCCCTGATGGTGGGTTCATTTGCCGGACGCATTCATCCACACACGCCATCCCCGGGCGCATCGGTCCCGAACTTGGGTTGCAACCTCGGACTGCCGGAAACGGTGGATCGGCCAATGAAGCCAGTTCCCTACCGCTCATTGCCCTGCCCCGGCCATGCCACAAACCATTCCCATGCGCGTGCAGTCGCGGTGAATGGAACTTGTCCGATTGATTTGGCGGTTGCGATGACGCCACGGACATCTGCCCAGGTCGGTCTCAGTCGTCGGAGCGCCACGTCGACGACGAAGAGGAACACCGATGTCATCAACAATTCCGGCCAGATGTCACGCGGGGCGGAGCGATGGATGGTGTCGCGGCGCCATGCGTCGGCAGGGGTCGGGATGGTCGGCGCACCGCTCTCGGAGGCAAGGCGTTCGAGCAGTGTCCGGTTTCCCCATGCCGGTGCGTATTCGAGAGGATATGAGCGGTCAAATCCGGCGATCTCAGATGAAACGACCTGCCCCCCGGTGTCGGTCTGGGTTACCCGCACGAAGTAGACCCCAAGGGTCCGCGCGTCAAAGTCGCCCTGGTAGTGACCAGGAGCGACTTGTGCAAGGGTGACGCGTCGTGAAGGGCCTTCTGGTCCGGCGATGTCGGCAGAAGAGGTCAGAAGGTCCCTGAACCCGCCTCCCGGCGCCCAGGCATCGACGAGGACGCGTGCCCGCGTTCCGTCACCATCTGGTGAAGGCATTATCCGGAGAGCAATGTTTGGATTGCCCGGCGCGGGCATAGACCAACGGATCGCTTGCACCCAGAGTGACCGGAACGCTGGCGTGTCGGACCAGTCTCGGGACCACGGTCCCTCAAGGTCGGCAGTCCAGACGAGCGCGCGACCAAGCCCGTATTGCCACTGAGCGAGGACGGTTTCTTCCTGATCGCTAGTGAGAATGATCTCGGCACCCGGACGCGGCGTGGTCCGCATGTATCCGTGGAGTTGCGGGAAGTCATTTGGGACCAGCCCCCGCACTGCACTTGATGCAGCCGCGAGCCTGGGCTTGAAGTCGCGTTCCTGCTTGTGCGCGCGTCCCGCCAACCGTGCCTCTTGCGTCATGATCTGGGGCACCGCGGATGGGGTGTCGGTGAAGTAGTAGCGGCCACTTCCGCGCCGGGCCAGATCCTGGAGCAGGCTTTTCCCGGACTCGCTGGACACGCCGACCGTCGAGAGAGTGATATTTGCCCTCCGGTAGGCATTGAGCAGGTTCGGGAATGGTGCCGGGGTCCCTTCGCCATCGGTGAGCAGGATGACGTGCTTGACGCGTGCCTGGGCCGTCTGAAGTCCCCGGTACGCGACGTCAAGGGCGGCGTAGATGTCGGTGCCGCCATCGGGTTGGATCGTTGCGATGCGGTCGGCGACCGTCTTGAAGTCCGCGGGCCCGCGAAGGGGACGAATCTCCGAGACCCACCGGGCGTTGTAATCGAATGCAACTACACCGATCTGGTCACCTTCGCGCAAGGTCTCTATCGCGAGGGTGGCGCCCTCCTTGGCGAGATCCATTCGGCTGGCACGTCGGTCGCGCGTGTCGATACCCGACATGCTTCCGGACCGGTCGATCACGATGACGATGGCGAGTGTTGATGCCTGATCCTTTTCAGGTAATTGCACCGTGACGGGGAGTGCGTCTTCGAGCGGAGTCCCGGAGTAGTCGCCCTGACCAAACGTGTGTTCCCCACCTACCACAACGAGGCCTCGGCCATCTGATGACACCGCCTCCCGGATTGCGAGCATCTGCGTGTTTGTCAGTGCGGTCGCGGGCACGTCGACAAGCAGGATTGCGTCGTAGTTGGCGAATGCTTGTGCGGTTGCGGGGATCCCGAATGGGGTGATCACATCAGACAGGATCCGCGCCTCACCGATGGCGCGGCGGAGTGCGATTGCGGTATCTGGAGTGCCCTCGACGACAAGCACTCGTGCGGGGCTGGACACCAGAGTGTGCGCCCAGGCTGCGTTGTTATCTGGAAGAGCATCGGCAGGCGCAGTGAGTTCGGCGGCAAATGCCCATGCGCCCGGGCTCAATCTTCCCAGAGCGACGGGAACTTCCGCGGGACCCTGATCAAGGTCAAGCGTTCGGTCGAACACGAGGGTCCCACGGTCGACGGTCCCAGTTGACCCTGCGGGTTCTCCGACCGCGCGCGCCCAGACCTTGAGGTTTGCGGAGATTGGAGAGGGCGCAATGATCGAGACGCGCCCGTCGGCGTCGTCACCATCATGCAAAGTCGGCGCAACGACGAATGAGGCGATCGCGGCGTCATCGAGACGGCCAGGAACGGTGTAGGTCGCAATCTCGACATTGGCTAGTGCCGGGGCACGGGAGGCAGACCTCGCGCTTCCGGTCGTCTCATTTCCGTCCGTCAGCAGGACGAGGCGGCGAAGGTATCCAGTGGTCGCAGGTGGCAACAGTGCGGCTCCGGTCGAGATGGCGTCTTCGAGATTGGTGGCGGTGTTTACCGCTGGACGCGAAGCGTCGTCGGCAGACCCCACGAGGGCGACGCGCGCATCGGGACGGTTGGGGTTGCGTTGGGCGAGCGGTGTGTCGATATGCGCCCCCCGGGCGAAGGTGACAATGCCGCCCAGGTCATCGGGTC
>CAMDTO010000172.1 GCA_945907765.1 Thermoflexus hugenholtzii JAD2
AACTTCTGGGTCTCACTCCAGAGGGTGATCTTGTACGGCCCGGTGCCGCACGGCCAGCCCTTCTCGAGGTCGAACCACATGAACTCGGTGACTTCCTTGCCCTCGAAGATGTGCTTCGGGAGCAGCTTCACACCGTTGTCGAACTTGAATGCGAGGTACTCGAACAGGAAGCGCGGGTTCGGTGAGTTGAACGTGAAGGTGACCGTCAGGTCATCCGTCGCCTCAACCGACTTGATGTACTTCTTCATGTCCCCGCCATAGGTCAACTTTTGGTTGTCCTTGAGCAGGTTGAAGGTGAACGCCACGTCATGTGCGGTGAAGGCTTGCCCGTCGCCCCACTTGGCCTGCTTGCGGACATTGACTGTCACCGAGGAGTAGTCCTCAGCATAGGTGTAGCCGGACGCGAGCCAAGGGATCATGTCGTCAGCGAAAGCGGAGTAATAGAAGAGGGGCTCCCACATGGAAGCGTTGCCCTGCTGGTGAGAAGAGCCGGCGGCATACGGGTTCCCAATCCCCATGTCGGTGTACTTGCCACCGGACCCACCATTGAGATAGACCAACGTGCGATTACGTGGCACCTCTGCGTGGGCCGGTGCAGCACCAGCCTGACGCGCATCGAAGAGACCAAGGGTGCCCGCAACAGCGGCCGCACTTGCAGCACTGCCGAGACGCAGGACCCCCTCGCGAGTCTGCTTGAGTTCCATAGCGATGACTTTCCTCCAGCGCCGAAGATAGCGCAAGGTACTCTACCATCAAGTGGGTGACCTGTCACCTGACGTGGTGGGCACCTATGGATTCGATGGCAATCCACCCGATCACGCGCCAAAACACCACCGCCCGGCCATCACGAGGATTGACCGGGCGGTAGGCGTCAGCGGATGCGTGGATCACAAGGGTTCCGCAACGACCAGTGACCTGTCCTCGAACCTGATTGGGCAGGGCGATCATTGATGACCCCACGTCAGTCGATGTCCAGTACACCGTAGAGTTCAGTCCGCTCACCTAGAAGAACGGAGCGGTGCTTGGCCAAGAGCGCCTTGACCTCGGGCAGATTCCATGTCTTCCCGTACGCGGCTTCCATTGAGGCAAGGCTCTCCCCGGTTCGTTCCCACGTGATGGTGCCCGAGTTATCGCTTCCGGACATCAACCGACTGTGACGCTACATTGGGAAACCACCGACCTTCGCTTCAGCTACGGCAAACCCCTTCTCCCACGCCTTGACCTGCTCCAGTGTGGAGTGCAGTGTCTGGATATGACGTTCAATAAGTGCGATGGGTCTTCCCTCATGCCGGTCTGCGTGCAACGGGCTCTACCAGCACGCCCGTACGTCTGGTCTTCGGTCCGTGCTGGTCCACCGCCGACACACCCTATCCGCATTCGCAACTCCGTGCGTGAAAACGGAACCGCCCAGTCATCACGTGGATGAACCGGGCGGTGGGTGTCAGTGAATGAGTGGATCAGGCATCCCGCCAGAACTGCCGTTCGGTCTCTGGTTTTACTGGGAAAGGTCGCGCGACAGTTCGTCAGGGGCCGCGGTAGCCCCACTGCACTCGGTGTCCCACTCCTCGCCCTATCGGTTATTCCGATACACTGACTTCTAGGATGCTGCCTCGAGAGATTCTGGCCGACTTCGACTAGTACCTTGCGGAACCAGGCCTGGCACTTGATGGAGTGATCGTTGGCGAGACCGCGCTTGTGCTTCTGGGGATCATTTCCCGCGCAACGAAGGACGTGGACATACGCAACCCGCACCCTCACGCCAGATGTGATCGACGAGGCCCACGAGTTCGCACGGTAGCGCCGTGCGACTGGCGAGACGCTCGTTACCGATTGGCTGAACAATGGACCACTCGCGATCATCCCTGACCTGCCTTCGGACTGGATGCAGGGCGTCAATCCGGTCTTCCAGGGGCAGGCGTTGACGCGTGAAGTTCCTGATCGACCTGAACTGCTCGCGACGAAGCTGCCCGCACTGTGTGACCGGGGAACGGATCTGGCAGACTGCCTGAACTTGGGTCCATCGGAGGTGGAGTTGGCGACGGTCTTGCCGTGGCTGATATGCCGCGACGCACATCCTGAGTGGACGGTGCACGTGTGCGAGACCATCGCCGAGCTTGGCAGGAGGTGTGGCCATGGAAACTGAGTTCGCACCGGAAGTGCATGGCGATGACCTGACCGCCCGGCTCATCGGGGTCGGGATGGAGTTCACGGGGTCGGGATGCACTGACCCGGTCATCGAACGTGCGCTCGCCGATGCCTCGGCCACTGGGATGGACAGCGGGGACTTGCCTGTCCTTGGCTTCCTGGTGACGTGGCTGGAGGTGCATTCGGATTACATCAACGCCGATCGACTGATCCGCACGGTCGTGGCTCACCCTTCGCCGCGCGTGCGTGCCTTCTGGCATGCGATTGCACACTGGAGGCAGGCAGACCGGCGCTTCGCCAGACTGGCCACCGCGGTTGGAGATGGCGGAGCTGATGTCATTGACCTGTTGCCGGTGGGGAATGACTTCCAGATTGCGAGGCGAGGCGAGGATGAACGGTTCGCCGGTTAGCGACTTCGGGCACCGGCGGGAACACTTGGCGGTCGTCCCGGCGATGTCCTGTGTCCAGCCGATCTGGCGCGGCACCATGCGGGCTATCGCAACCGGGTGCTGATGGGGCCGACGTGGCGGGCGGACGTATGGACCGTCCTTGCGGCATCCCCAACGCTTTCCATTTCGGAAGTTGCGCGACGTACCGGATGTGCCTTTGCCACCGCATGGACCGTCGCGCGGGATTTCCGGGTCCTTCACGGTGGCAGCGCCTGAGGGATGGGGCCAGCACACGGAAACATCACCGCCCGGCCATCACGTGGATGAACCGGGCGGTGGGTGTCAGTGGCTACGTGGATCAGACGTGGCGCCAGATTCCGTCAAAATGCCAGACCGCGCACACAGAGCCTCGGGAAACGTGCCCCTCGCCCGGTTTCCGGGAAAAGGGGCACCACCATCCCCGTGATGAGAGTCCCGAAGATCCCTACGCCAGGTAACCGCCCTCGTTCGCACCTGCGCCGACACGACCGTACAAGGACAGGATGCCCTTGACGTGTCGCGACTTCGGCTTCACCCACGATGCCCGGCGCGTTGCCAGGACAGCATCGACCGCCGCCGGATCGAGACGGCCCGCCTCGGCCGTGCCAATCACGGCAAGACGCCGTTCCGGCACGTGGATCTCTATCAGGTCACCCTCGTGCACCAGCGCAAGCGGACCACCGTCCATCGCCTCGGGAGTGATATGCCCAACTGCCGGACCTTTCGCCGCTCCTGAGTACCGGCCGTCAGTGATCACCGCGCACGTGGCCGAGAGTTCCTTGCTTGAGGCAATGATCGCCGTGGCGTAGTACATCTCAGGCATGCCGTTTGCCTTTGGCCCCTCGTAGCGGATCACCACCACATCACCGGGAACCACGTGTCGCGCCAGCAACGCATCCACGGCCTGGTCCTCAGTGTCAAAGACCCGCGCCGGGCCGACATGGACGTGCATCTCCTTCGGCACGGAGAAGTGCTTGATCACCGCACCACCGGGCGCGAGGTTGCCCCGCAACACGGCGACACCGCCTTCCGGCCCGAACGGATCCTCGCGCGGACGGATGATCTCGCGCTGTTCCACCTTGACGTTCGCCAGGAACCCGCGCGTCTGGATGAAGAACGACCCGCGGTCAACCTCCTCAAGGTTCTCACCCAATGTCTTCCCCGTCACCGTCATGCAATCAAGGTGCAGGAACTCTCGCACTTCCATCATGACCGCCGGCACGCCGCCCGCATACCAGAGGTACTCCACGGGGTACATGCCCGTCGTCTTGGCGTTTGCCAGGACCGGCACCTTGCGATGGATCCGGTCGAAGTCATCGATGGTGATGTCAATCCCCGCCTCGCGGGCAATTGCCGGAAGGTGGATCAGCGAGTTGGTGGACCCACCGACCGCCGCATGCAGCACGATTGCGTTCTCGAATGCCTCGCGCGTCAGGATCTGGCTTGGGCGCAGGTCCATCTCGATCAATTTGAGGATTTGCTTGCCCGCCGCCCGAGCGATCCGCAAGTGCATTGCCAACGGCGCCGGGATCAGTGCCGACCCGGGCAACGCCAGGCCGAGGGCCTCGGCAATGACCTGACCGGTCGAGGCACTTCCCATGAACTGGCACGCACCACACGTCGGGCACGCGCCCTTCTGGTGCAATTCCAGATCTGCCTGATGCATTTCGCCCCGCGATACCGCCGCTCCCATGCCCCACAACTGGTCGCTGGTGACATAGTTCGGTGCATTCAACTGCGTCCCACCCGGTACCAGGATGCTTGGCAGGTCGCAACGGGCAATCGCCATCAGATGCGCCGGCACCGACTTGTCATTTCCAGAGATGAAGACCGCACCGTCATGCGGATGCCCGAGGGCGTGGATTTCGATCAGTGCCGTCTGAACATCGCGCGAGACCAGGGAGTAGCTCATCCCCGAATGCGCTTGCGCCACACCGTCGCAGATATCCGACGCGTAAAAGATGCCGGGCTTTCCACCCGCCTCAAAGACACCGTTGGAGACCTCATCGATCAGGGGTTTGAAATGGAAGGTGCCAGGATGCCCCATCCCGTACGCACTCTCCACGAGGACCTGGGGCTTGCCCAGATCTTCCTCGGTCCAGTTCATGCCCAATCGCAGGGCATCACCCTGATGGTTCACCTTCCGTAGCCGCTGGCTCCGCAACTCTCTCACTGTCGTTCCCCCTCACCGTGGAACCGGTGGTCCCCTGCACCGATCGGCATCTGTGCCCCCGGTCGCGATGTCGCCCCGATGGTACGCGCTTCCCGCATCCATGGCGCTCCTTTGTGGATGCACCTTGCCTCGCCCCCCGGGAGCACCACCCGGCAGATCACCGCGACGCATTCGTCCACATTGGCCGGCGAGGGCGCCAGCGGTCTCAGCACAACTAGCGATGTATCCCTAGAGAGCGCCCGGCCGTTCCGGCACAAGGCACCGCGTACCATTCGCTTCAGGCGACGAGACCGCATGCTTGACTGGACCGAACTCCTGACCATCACTACCGTCTCCTGGCTTGGGATCATGAGCCCCGGGCCAGACTTCGTCGTCGTCGTGCGTCACAGTGTTTCCTACGGACAACGCCACGGCCTCACCGCCGCATTGGGCGTGACAACCGGCACCGTCGTGCCTCTCGCCTATGCCACCTTCGGCGCGGCCTTGCTTGCCACCCAATCGGACGTTGTCTACCTGATCCTCCAGTACGCGGGTTCCGCCTACCTTGCCTGGCTGGGTTTCCGCGCACTCCGATCCCGCCCGGACCCACCGGACACCGACTTCGAAGCCAATCCCCTCGGCACGGAAGTACCGACCCGCCTGCGAACTTTCTGGACAGGTGTCCTGATCACCTCACTCAACGCCAAGGCGGGCCTGTTCTACCTGTCTCTCTTTGCGATGGCCGTCTCCGTAAACACACCGGTGGCGCCACGCCTTCTCTATTGCGCCTACATCCTGATGTCCACCATGATCTGGACGTCAGTCGTCGCCACCCTCTTCGGGCACCGGACCGTCCGTCGCACCTTCCGAGCCGTCGGGCACTGGTTCGACCGCTTCATGGGCGGCGTCTTCATCCTGCTGGCCCTCCGCACCGCCTTTGCACGACGCTAGAATGACGCAGCCATCGGGGTTCCGGTTGGTCCCGCCTCGAATGGTGGTACGCTGTCGTATACGTCTGAAGCCGTGATGGTGGCTATTGCCGCCCGTCCCCGGCCCGCACGTCCGGAAGCCAACCGACAGGATGACGACGACACCAACCCGCCGCCACCTTCCCATGATTTCCGAGAGTGCCGGAATGACCGGTCAGGCACTGTCCGAGAACCCGACCACCGGCCCCCTCATCGACTCATTCGGACGCCTGATCCGCAACTTGCGCATCTCGATCACCGACCGGTGCAACTTCCGGTGCACCTACTGCATGCCGGAAGAGGGCCTCGACTGGCTTCCGAACGA
>CAMDTO010000173.1 GCA_945907765.1 Thermoflexus hugenholtzii JAD2
AAGATCCGGGCAATGTTCGACGCATTCAAGGAGGGCAATACCGTCGACGATGCCCTCAAGAAGGGGCTCGGGAATACCCTAGACCAGTTCGAGACGAAGTGGAAGAACTCTCTTCGCCTCGGGTTGCCGCAGAAGCCGAATACGGCGAACCCCACTCCCCGTGCAGGAAGCGCCTCATCTTCCGGGCATGCGTCACCGCGAATTGGGAGCGGAACTGGTTCAGCGACCAGCGCATCGCCAGGACCGGAGTCGTTGGCATTTGTCGATCTGGTCTTCGGGCAGTCTGTCAACTTTTGGCAAAGCCTGTTTGGCGAGCAGACACGCTACGTTCTTGTGGGCGCTCTGGCCTTTATCGTGACTGCGATTGGGGCGGTGTTGATCGGAAGCATCGCCGGCGCTATCCGACGGGCGCGAGATGAGGGCTGAAAAATCGCTCATCCGTTCAATCACCTCCCACACAACAAGGGATCGATAAGGGCCGCGACCTTTCTAAAGTTTACGCTGACGCACTATTATGGTACCCCGATGGAACCGCAAACCATTTTGGAGATCCCAGGGCGATATTCGGGGGGCGCATGAAAATCCACGACATCTTGCACACAACACATCCGGTCTTCTCCTTCGAGTTCTTCCCACCGAAGACCGAGGATCAGCAACGGCAACTACTTGAGACAATCAGGCGTCTGGGCCCCCTGTCCCCTGCCTACGTCTCCGTGACGTACGGAGCGGGCGGCAGCACACGTGCCCTGACGATAGACACGGTCAACCGCATAAAGGATGAGTTTGGCATCGAGGCGATGGCGCATTTGACTTGCGTCGGCGCTTCCCGCGATGAAATTCGCGAGACTCTCGACAGCTTGGCTTCCCATGGGGTCGAGAATGTCATGGCTCTGCGGGGAGATCCGCCGAAGGGCACCAAGGATTTCCAACCGGCGCCCGATGGGTTCGCCCACGCGAGCGACCTGATCCAGTTCATCGATGAAAATTATGACTTCTCGATCGGTGGAGCGTGCTACCCGGAGGGACACTTCGAGGGCAATACGGGCAAGCGCCAGGACCCCGATCTGGACTTGGAGCACCTCTTCAAGAAGGTGAAGGCAGGTGCAAAGTTTCTCGTGACCCAGTTGTTCTATGACAACGAGGCGTACTTCCATTTTGTCGAGCGGGCACGGATGTTCGGCATTGAAGTCCCGATCATTCCCGGTCTCATGCCAGTGGTCAACGCCGAAAGCATCCCGCGGATCGCCAAGATGTCGGGAGCGTCCTTCCCGGAATCACTCATGCGCGAGGTACAGGCACGCGGTGCGGATCCGGATGCAGTTGTGGAATTAGCCGTCGCGTTCACCGCACTTCAGGCCGATGAGCTCCTTCGCCATGGCGCGCCCGGCATCCATTTCTACACCTTGAACCGGTCGCCAGCGACAAGTGCCATCGTGAGTGCGTTACGCCTCATCCGACCGTGGGAAGTCCGTAATTACACCTAGGCGAGTGCGTTCCGCCGGCCCTGTGGCAAGCCGTGCTTCTTTACGCCAGTTGGGATGCCTGCCATGTGGATATGGCATCCCAGTGGGGTGCCAGAACGGAGTACAACGCCTCGTATTGAGAGTAGAGTTCGTCATACGGCGTCGACCAGCCTTCAGTCGGCGAGACGGTTCCAACATCGGCAATCGTCGGTGCGTCGTCAAGCGACGCAAGGTCGCCTGTCGCGCGCATGGCCAAGATTGCCGCGCCAAGTGATGACGCCTCTGGTGAATCGACCAAGGTGAGGTTACGGTTCATGACCGATGCCGTGATCGCCATCCAGAGGGGCGAACGAACGAACCCCCCGGCAATCCGGATTTCCCGAGCCGGCCCTGCAACATCCTCCATCGGTTCCAGGATGGTTCTCATCCGGTAGGCAACTCCCTCAAGCGTTGCGCGGGCAATGTGCCGGTGGTCGTGCGAGAGAGAGAGGCCAAACAGGCACCCACGGGCACGGGCATTCCAGCCAGGGGCGCGTTCACCGGCCAAGTACGGCAGAAACAGCAGTCCTCCGGACCCAGGCCCGACCTCGCTCGCCCATTGAGTGAGGTCATCGAGCGTGGGCTCGCGTCCCCCCATCGCCCCCGCAATCTGTGCCCACTGCTCGCGCAACCAAGCCAGCACGACCCCGGCATTGTTTATCGCAGCACCGGCAATCCATCGACCTTCAGCGAGGTAGTAGCACCATGTTCGCGCACGCTCGTCAGTGACTGGCCGGTCGACGATCGCGCGCACTGCTCCACTGGTGGCAACCATTGCAACCATCTGCCCGGGGGAGACAACCCCGGTCCCGATCGTCTGCAAGACGCCATCACCGGCGCCGGCAACGATGAGGCAATCGTCCGGAAGGCCAATCTGGCGCTTCCATGCCACTGGCGCATCCACCGCCTGCGTAGGTTCAACCAATCGCGGGACACGGTTGCGGTCGATCCCGGCGATCTCCAAAAGATCCTCTGCCCAATCTGCGGTATGAAGGTCAAACAAGCCAGTGCCACTGGCCGTTGACCGCTCGCTTGTGAGTTCGCCAGTCCATTGCCCCAGCACGAATTCCTTGATGCCCGCGAATGTGGCCGCGTTTCCAAAGATTTCCGGGCGTGCAGACCTCCACCAGCGGATTTTTGCCGGCAAGTACATGGGGTGGACCGGACCCCCGGTTCGGTGATAGAGGGCAAGAGGGTCATGCGACGCTCGGATGGCGCGCGCTTCGGCGTCGCCGCGGGTATCCGCCCAAATGAGGGCGTCATCAAGGGCGCCACCACTTGAGTCCATCGGCAGGACCGAATGCAGGATCGCTGAAAGGCCCACCGCTCGTACGGAATAGTGGTGGTCGCGCGCCCAGCCAGCAACTTCTGCGAGGACCGCCGTCGTGGCATCGGAAACGGTGACTGGGTTCTGCGCGGCCCACCCTGGGCGCGTGGCAAGGAGCGGATAGGTCCGGGTCGAAGCGTGCCATGCGTGCCCATTGCGGTCAAAGACCACCGCACGCGCTCCGGTCGTGCCGATGTCGACCCCGATGTATCCCTCGAGAGACCCTGAGCGCATCACACACCTCTCCGCGCGACCCGCATCGATAGAAGGCCCGGGCGCGGGAGCGATTGTAGTCGCCATTCGTTCGGCTGGGAATTCAGGAATGGGGCCGTTGAGAACGGTGCATGCCGTGATAGACTTTTGATAAAGCAAAGTTTGTTTATCAACGATGAGACTCTCAGCGCGCTCGGATTACGGTGTGCGTGCGGTCATCGACTTGGCGGAACGCATCGGACAGGGTCCGGTCCCGAGTGAGGCAATCGCCCGTCGCCAAGGCGTATCCGAAGCGTTCCTCGACCAAGTCCTGACGCTTTTGAGACGGGCGGGGCTTGTCCAAAGCACCCGGGGTCCTCGCGGTGGTCACGTCTTGATCGCATCTCCAGCCCAGTTGACCCTCCTCACGGTCCTCGAAGCCGTGGAAGGTCAGGAGTTCCTGCCTTCGATGCCCGACAGCCGGGGGCGGGGGCCCGGTACCGAAGCCCTCGGTTCCGGCGCGCGTGCGGTGCCAAGCGTGCGCGTGCAGCAGGAAGTGTGGGAACGAGTGCGAACATCGGTGACGGAAATCCTTGGTGGGACGACGGTGGCCGACCTGCTGGAACGTCAACAGGTACTTACAGCACCGGCGCGGTATTACATTTAGGATATGGCGAGTGATAATGTCGAAGACCGAGCGGCAAGAGAGCGTACGCGGAGTGCGTTCGTTCCTGTGCCGGCTGGCAACGGCCCGGTCTGCCCGACCATGCTCATTCAGGACGTTCTCCTTCGGTACCCCGAGACGTGGAAGGTCTTCACCGCGCATCGCTTGCCGTGCCCTCGGTGCATGGCAAGCACCTACGAATCGATCGGCCAACTCGCTGCGATGCTTGGCATCGACCTTGCCAAGCTTCTCGCCGACCTCAATGCATCGGTTACCGCCGTATCTCCCAATGAAGGTCGGTGGCCTCTCGGGTCAGTGCCGGGCGAGAACTGACCCAGTCTGTGAGAGGGTCATGTTTGGCAATTCGTCAGCCATGAGATTGATTTACGTTCCTGCAACCTCAGCCTTTAGGGATTGGCCATGACCGGATTGCCTCAGATGCTTTCGTACATTGCGCCATCGGCACTTGAACTTATCGGACGGACACCCTTGATTCGCCTGAACCGGGTGACGCACGCAGGTGGGGCAACCGTGCTGGGGAAACTCGAATCCAGAAATCCAGGCGGCAGCATCAAGGACCGTATTGCGTTGGCCATGGTTGAGGCCGCCGAGCGGGATTCGTTGATCGTTCTGGGCGCGACCTTGGTTGAGCCGACAAGCGGCAATACCGGGATTGGACTTGCCCTTGTCTGCGCGATCAAGGGGTACAAGTTGATCCTGACCATGCCTGAAGACATGAGCGTTGAACGTCGGCGCCTGCTCGCCCGCCTCGGTGCCGACGTCCGCTTGACACCGGCGATTGAAGGAATGGGTGGTGCGGTGTGGCTCGCGACTGAGCTAGCCCGGGAACACGGGTACTTCATGCCCCGTCAGTTTGACAATCCTGCCAATCCTGACGTCCACGAACGGGCAACAGGGCCCGAGATCCTTGCTGATGCATCTGGAAGGGTGGACGCATTCGTGGCAGGCGTCGGAACCGGAGGCACCATCACCGGCGTTGGTCGGTTCCTTAAGGCACAGCTTGGGTCATCCGGGGTAAAAGTTGTCGCGGTCGAACCCGCCAAGTCTCCCGTACTCGGCGGTGGCCGTTTCCGGCCCCACGGTATTCAGGGAATCGGTGCAAGTTTCGTGCCAGGGATCCTTGACCGGACAGTCATTGACGAAATTCGCACCGTGACCGATGAAGATGCCACCGCGATGTCAAGCCGGCTTGCCCGCGAAGAAGGCCTCCTGGTCGGTATCAGCGCAGGTGCCAACGTCCACGCTGCCGTTGAACTTGCAAGAACCATGAAGCCAGATCAAGTCGTCGTCACCATCCTTTGTGATACGGGCGAACGCTACCTGAGTGTGGCAATGTGACCCGAAACCAGGCAGCCATCAACGAGTGCTCCGCTACACCTGCCAGAACTCCAGCACAACAAGGACCGACAACATGAGCGTGACCGTCTACATCCCGACACCATTCCGCGCGCTTACTGGGGGCCAGGCGCGCGTTGAAATTGATGCCAGTAATGTGAGTGGTCTCCTGGGTGACCTAGAGACCCGTTATCCGGGCATGCGTGACCGCCTGCGCGATGACACAGGTTCCCTGCATAAGTTCATAAACGTGTATGTGAACAGCGATGAGATATCCGAACTTGAGGGTGAGGCGACCGCACTCAAGGAGGGTGATGACGTGAGCATCATCCCGGCGGTGGCGGGCGGAGACATTTTCACGCCCGGACAGATCCAGCGATATAGCCGCCATCTGCTCTTGGACGGTGTCGGGCCGTCTGGGCAGCGGAAGCTTATGGAAGCCCGGGTCCTGCTCATCGGTGCCGGTGGCCTCGGTTCGCCGGCCGCACTGTATCTCGCAGCAGCCGGCGTTGGCACGATGGGGATTGTCGACTTCGATACCGTCGACTTCTCCAATCTCCAGCGGCAGATCCTGCACTTCACCGACGATGTGGGCAAGCTCAAGGTTGAGAGCGCAGCAGAAACCATCCGCGCCATGAACCCGAACATCAAAGTCGAGGCGTACAATGCGATCCTCGACTCGAGCAACGCGTTCGAATTGTTCGAGAAATACGACTACGTGCTCAATGGCGTCGACAACTTTCCCGCCCGGTACCTAGCCAATGACGCCGCGTACCTGCTTGGGAAGACCCTGATTGACGGGGGCATCAACCAATTCGAAGGCCAAGTGACGGTCTACAAGCCGGGACATGGGTGCTATCGGTGCTTGTTCCCCGCCCCGCCGCCTCCAGGCTCGGTGCCAAGTTGCGCCGAAGCCGGCGTCCTCGGTGTCCTCCCCGGCATCGTGGGTTCGATGCA
>CAMDTO010000174.1 GCA_945907765.1 Thermoflexus hugenholtzii JAD2
GAACACGACCTTGACGTGGTGATCAACCCCGATGACGTGGAAATGGACGTCTACCGCGCTTCTGGTGCCGGTGGCCAGCATGTCAACAAGACATCCTCTGCGGTCAGGTTGACTCACACGCCTTCGGGAATCGTGGTGACCTGCCAGAATGAACGGTCGCAGACCCAGAACCGCGAAGTTGCGATGAAGATCCTGAAGTCGCGCCTCCTTGATCGACGGCTCGCCGAGGTCGAGGCGGAACAACGCCGGCTTCGCGGCGAACCGATGACTGCTGGGTTCGGCAATTCGATCCGTTCGTACGTGCTTCATCCCTACAACCTCGTCAAGGACAACCGCACGAGTTTCGAGACCAGCAACACCCAAGGCGTCCTTGATGGTGACCTGGACGCATTCATGGAGGCGTGGCTGGAGCAGCAGATCGAGGCTTGACGTCTCGCGTGCGCCCCTGCTCGCGTCTCACTGGTGGTGAGTGGGGGTGGTCTCTCCACTGGGCGCATGTTCCGTGGATCCCGATGGTGCGGCCGGACGGACACGCATCAGGGGTGGCGTCGCCGGGGATGGATCGCCGCGCGACACGTTCTGTCATCGCCCCGTTTGGTTCCACGTATGCGCCAACTGTCGCGAATGGCCAGCGTCGCCGGCTACGCCATCGTGACCGCGGTGGTCAACCTCTACCGTCATGGCACCCAGAGTGCATCGGCGATCTTCGCCACGGTGGTCATGCTGCTCGTGCTCAATGGCTTCCTTCTCGTGGTGAGTACCTTGAACCTTGCGATCCAGGCGCTTGAACAGAAGGTCAATGTCATCGCCTACCTTAAAGAAACGGTTGATGAAGAGACTGGGGAAGCACTCCGGGATCGCATCGGCGCGGTCGGCTCGATCGTGGAGACGGTCTACCTCTCCAAGGACGCTGCCATGGCGCGCTTGCGGGATCAGTTGGCCGACCGCGCCGAGTTGCTCGACATGGTGAGTGGCAATCCGTTGCCCGCTAGCGTCGAAGTGCGGGTTCGAGATGCCTCAGAGGTGCGGAGAGTCGCCGAGATCCTGCGTGCCGATCAGCATGTCGACGAAGTCACGGTGCCGGAAGACGCCGTTGACAGCCTCGTTCGCCTTGCACAAGCCGCACGATTCGGAGGCGCGTTCACCATCATTGGATTTGCTGGCGTGACGGTCGTCGTGATTGGCAACACGATCCGGCTGGCGGTGTATGCACGGCGACAGGAAATCGAACTGATGCGGCTGGTCGGTGCGACCGACTGGTTCATACGGTGGCCATTCGTGATCGAGGGAATGCTGTATGGGATCGTCGGGGCGGTGATCGTCGGGGCAGTGACGCTCTTGGCCTTGGGGTCAGTCCAGGGTGCGCTCCTCGATGTCCTGAAATTCCTGCCGATCCGCTCCGATCCGCTGCTTCCGCTGCAACTGCTGGTCGTGACCGGGATCGTTGGTGTGGGGGTAGGCACCATTGGCAGTTATGTTTCGGTGCGCCGGTTCCTGGACACCTGAGGTCAGTCGACGATGATCATCCTACGCAACGTCATCAAGGCTTATGGCAGTGGCAAGCAGGCATTGTCTGGCGTGACACTAACCGTGCCGAACGAGGATTTCGTGTTCCTAGTCGGAGGGAACGGCGCAGGCAAGAGCACGCTGTTGAAGTTGCTCATCCGGCAGGAAGTGGCGACATCCGGTGTGATCATGGTGGCTGGCCACGACCTCAAGACCTTGCCCGACCGTCGTGTTCCAGCCTTCCGGCAGCAACTTGGGGTCGTGTTCCAGGACATCCGTCTCTTTCCCCAGCAGACGGTGGAGGAGAATGTCGCCTTTAGCCTACGGGTCGCCGGCATGGACCGATGGGTTGGTGCGCGTGATCTCGTTGCCGAGGCGATGGATCTGGTGGGCATGTCCGGATATGCCCGTCGGTTTCCCCATCAGTTGTCGGGTGGCGAGCAGCAACGAGCGGCGATTGCACGCGCAATCGTTCGTTCTCCCACGCTTCTGCTCGCAGACGAACCGACCGCCAGTCTCCCGCCCGATGTCTCCTGGCAGATCATTGAACTCCTCGGCGCAATCAATCGGCGGGGCGTCACCGTGATCGTTGCTACCCATGACCGGGATGTGGTGAACCGGATGCGTCGCCGGGTCGTCGAACTCGATGCGGGACTGGTTACCCGAGATGATCGCTTCGGGAGATTTGGCGCCGCGGACGCTGGAGAAAGGGTCTTCAAATCACAAGCGGTCGAGTGGGGTGAGGGCGGGCTGACGCTTCCTGGCGTACAGGGGCCGAATGGATGACACCGGTTTCCTCAGCTCCACGACGGACCCGGGATCGGAACCCCTTGTATCGGCGGGGCTTCTCCGTGTGGGCTGCCCTGACGTGTCTGTTCTTGGTGGTCGCCCCGCTCATCCTTCTCGTCGGACCACTTGTCCCCGACGCCGGGGCCGAGGGCGTGCTTGACGCGCTCCAGTCCCGCCTCCTACAAGCGCAGCAGGCGGTGCGCTCCCTCACCGGTGCCCGAGACCAACAGGGGCGCCGCGCCGAGGAGTTGCGTGGGGCGACCAAGTCCCTCGCAGATGAGTTACGACGGATCGACGTGGAGATCATCGCAACGGTCGGTACATTGCGCGAAGCCGAGATTGCTCTTGTTCGGCTGGAATCCGAGGTTGAGGCCCTCGAAGGCCAGATTGGTGACCAACTGAGTGCCGTCCAGGCACGTGCTGATGCATATGGCAATCACCTGACGATCCTTTACAAGGCGACCAGGACCACTGCGCTTGAACAGATCCTTTCGTCCCGCAGTCTGGGCGAGGCCGTCCAGCGGATGGCAGCGATGCGTGCCGTCGCACAGGTGGACACCCGATTGCTCGGGCAACTCAAGCGCGACCATGCCGCCCTCATCGAGAAGCGCGAGGCGATGGCACGGACCAAACAGGCCGCATCGTCCCGACGGGACGAGATCGATGCCTCTCGCGCTTCTCTGCAAGCGGCCCGCGACGAACACGCGGTTGTCGTTGCGAAGGCCGACGCGGAGGCCAAGGACGCCGAGGTCAAGCTGACCGATTATGACCGTCAGGCGCGTGACCAAGTTTCGGCGATTGGGGCAATCCAGCAGCAATACCAGCAGCAACTGCTTGAGATTGAGAGAGAACGCGAACTCGAGGCCAAGCGCGAGGCCGAAGCACGGATTGCGAGCGAACGGGCGACCGCCGTCGCTGCACAGGCGGAGGCCACGAAGCAGGCCGGTGCCAGCGCCGAGGCGACCCGGCAGGCGTTCGCGCAAGTTCAGGCAACCCAGACCGCACTTGCCGGTCAGGCACGCGCCCTCGCAACCGTGTATGCGCAAGGAACCGTCGTGGCACGGCAGACCGCCACCTCCCTGGCAAGCCGCAGCGGTGGTACTCCTGCTGCCACCCGCCCACCGGGCGCATCCGGGCTACTCACTCCAACGCCGATCGCGGCGATTGCCGCACTTGCCCAACGTCCGGCTCCCACCGTCGTGTCGTCACCCTCGCCCGTTTCCGTGGCAGGCAGCGTCCGTACGAACCTTCTGCAACCGTCGACATTGGGATTTGTCTGGCCAGTAACCGATCCTGACGTGACCACCGAGTTTGGCGAACGCAACTTTGCGCAGTCGTTCCACACCGGGATCGATCTTGCGAAGCCGATGGAAACCGCCATCCGCGCCGCCGCTGATGGAATTGTCCTGAAGGCGGGGCTTGCCATTCCAGGGCAGCCATCGGCCAGTTACGGAATGATGGTTGTAGTGGCGCACGGCCCGGCCCTTGCCACACTCTATGCCCATCTCGACAACCGCGGGATGCCCCCAGCGGTCAAGGAGGGTCAGGTGGTCCGACGAGGCCAAGTCCTCGGGTACATCGGCATGACCGGGTTGACCAGTGGACCCCACGTCCATTTCGAGGTGCTCGTGAGTGACCAGCCGATAAACCCCCGCAAGTACCTTCCGGCGAGCGTGGGCTAGCCAAGTCCGTGGCGGAGTGGGATTGGGAAACGGGCAAACAACGGGGCGCTACGTCCGGATGGCAAGTGCGTCGCGGAGGGCGGAGACCCGAGGCCGGTCTCGCCAGGCCGACGCAATTTTCTCGAGCCCATGGTCTCGCTCACGACCCACTTGTGACGCCAGCTTCATCAGTCCGACGAGGTCGTCGCCGGCATTCGGTTTCGTAGATATCAGTTTGGCTTCGGACACGATCCGTTCATGCCATCCCACCCGGTCGTGCCAATCGCCAATCTTTTCCTGGATCCGTGCAAGCGATGTAATTGTCGCGTCCAATGCTTCGGGGGCGTCCTTGAACGCTGGCACGAACGCCTCTGCGGTGTACCGGGCACGTTTGGCGTAGAGCCTGATCTCGTGCGCTGGGGCGGACGGGAATGATGCAATTCTGGCTGGTTCATCGTGCGGGTCCCTTTGGTCCACCCACTCCGAAAGCGGGCGTCCCGCTCGGTTGAGATCGCGGACCACCCGCACAATGGCCAGGCAGCCGTGCCGTTGACGTGCCCTGATCAGGACTGCGTCGTCAGGCAATCTCTCACCAATTGCCGCTTTGACAGACAACGGCAGTTCGTCGCACAACCAAGCCACTTCGGGCGACGTCAAATGGTTCCTGAACGCATCATTTGCGATCCGCCGCTCGTCACTTGCGCGATCGCGGAGGACGGCTACACCGGATGTGACGCCGGCCCTCTCCGACAGAGCGACCAAATCCAGCAACCACACGTCAAGGTCTCGAACGGCACCGACTGACCGTGCGAGGTCGCGCAGGCCTCGTCTTGCCCGCTTGACCTCGCCATCTCCGAGGACTTGCCCGAGTGGTCCCGTCCACAATTCGAGTGCCACGCGCGTGCGTCGGCACGCCACGCGAAGGCGGTGCACAAACTCGTGTTCATCGCCGATAGCTGCTCCGGGGATCTGGGCAATCGCCCGGGCGAGATGCCCGCTCACGACGGTCGCACCAACGCGGATCGCATCCGCCTCGATCCGTTTCCGGCGACGACCGATCGGTGCAGCGTCTCTGTGCCCCGTTGGGTCAGTAGCAACCATGTCCAATACTCTCACGATCGCCAGTCCGTCCCGACCCGTCCCGACTTTCACCGCACTCTCCGGGACCGCCCCCAAACTCTGACCGTGGAGGCCACGTGGCGGACCCTGTCCGATGACCGCAATCATTGGATCGTTGCGATGTCCTTCACGATCTTCAGGATCAATCCCCATGGTTGGTGAGGGTGCGGGGTCAGCGTTCGCACCCGCGGCCCCGCTTGAGACGGGCGTGCCTATCGTGCCATGCGGCGAAACGTCAGGAGGCAGTTCGGGGCGTTGCCGTGATGACGCGATAGGACGTGCACTAATGGCATCTCGATGGCCTTCACGGTCGTCAGCATCAGTCCCCATGATTGGTGCTGGGTCAGCGTTCGCACCCGTGGCCCCGCTTGAGACGGGGGTGACTGTCGCGGCATGCGGCGAAACCGCAGGAGGCACTTCGGGGCGTTGCCGTGATGTCGCGATAGGACGTGCACTAATGGCATCTCGATGGCCTTCACCCTCGTCGGCATCAGTCCCCATGATTGGTGCTGGTTCAGCGTTCGCACCCGCGGCCCCGCTTGAGACGGGGGTGACTATCGCGCCATGCGACGAAACGGCAGGAGGCACTACAGGGCGTTGCCGTGATGTCGTGGTAGTACGTGCACTAATGGCATCAAGCCGGTTCATTGCGGATTTCTTTGGACTGGCGTGTGGATCTTCAGCCATGAGTTCGCGATTGTGTCGCCGGGACCGCCTTGCCAACAGGTGTGCGACTGCCCACGCAACCGCAGCAAACGCCAGGAACGTTCCGAAGGCGGTTGCGCGACTCTTTGACGGTGGGCGCGTCGGGGCGAAGGGGTTGGATGAGGCCCCGTTCATGGCTTTGTCCGGGAGGGCGACGGCAAGGCGCGCGCATCAACGGTCGGGATTACTGGCGCGGAT
>CAMDTO010000175.1 GCA_945907765.1 Thermoflexus hugenholtzii JAD2
TACAAGACCCACGAGTACCGGGCCAGGACGGTGCGCGAACCGCGGGCAGTTCTCGCCGAGTTCGGCACCACCATCCCGGAACACGTGACCGTCCGTGTCCACGATGCCTCCGCTGATCTCCGGTACCTGGTGGTGCCACGTGCGCCTGCGGACCTCGCGACCAGTAGCGACGCGGACTTGCTTGGGCGCCTCACCGCCGAGTCACTCTTGGGGGTGAGGCATGTCGAGGCGACGGCGGTCGATTGAGACTCGGTCCGACCACTGCCCCGCAACACGTCGCGGCAATCGGTCCTGCTGGCGAGTTGACACCGGACCGTTCCAAACGGTAAGAATACGTTGCAGACCCGTTTCAGTTTCGGCATGCCGGACTGGGCACGGGCTGCGCAACCCGTGGATATCTTCCGGCAGCGCCACTTGCATGCATGGGGGGCGTGAAGCAGCGCCGACTGCCGCATGCCCGGCTGGTTCGCCAGCCGGGCACTTTTCTTGCCCGTCTCGGGTCATCTCACCTGGCGGGTTGGGCGCCGTCTTCGTCTGCGTGCAGATCACAGGCCCGTGTGGCACCAAGCGGGACAGCGTTGCAGGCGCGTTGCAGGCGCGTTGCAGGCAATCAACGGGCTTGCCGCGTCCCGCCCGTGGTGGTATAAACATTGTGACTGAGTTCACAATCACAAGCGGTCCCCCGATCGCGGTGAACGTGCCCCCACACGGTGAACGAGGTCGCATCTCGCACACCCCTTCGTGCAGATGGTTCGCTCACTGCATCGCCCGGTTGCCCCCCAACCGGGCGATGTCCTTTTCCCGTTACTGCGGAAACGTCCTTGTGGTCACGCGATCAGTGGACGCCCTCTTGCGACGCGTCGGGTTCGCCCTTGGGTCCGGCCAGGTCGCGGTCAGTCGCGAACCACAGTTCCGGTGGCAGTTCCATCGTCATGAAGGTGTGATTCGCCATCGCGTACCAGTACTCGTATTCCTCGACGCTCGATCCCTGCCAGGTCAGGCACATCAGCCAGCGGTCGACATACAACAGCCATTGCTGACGCTTGCGCGTGGCGTCGCCCTCGCGGAAGGTATAGACCCGGACAAACTTGATGAGATTGTCAAGCACCAGATCCTCGGTTGACAGGATCCGGCTCCCTTCGAGGCTCACGAGACCCTGGTCCACGCCTTCACGGAGATCGGCAAGGTCCTCGACGGTCACCGAAGTTTCCAACGGTGTCACCCACATCGTGAGTGCGGATGACGGGTCTGAGGCATTCGGGGCCGCACCGATACCCTCGCGCCGGGCGCCGTCGGGATCGCCGATCGGTTCGTCGATGGTGAACCACTGCCAGTCCGTCGCGAACCGGACGCTGTACCGGCCTTGTGCGTCGCGATGGGTCCGCACGCCAGTGAACTTCGGCGTCTCGCGGACCACCCCGGAACCGGATCCATTCTCAGTCATTGGAACATCCTTTGGCACCGATGTGCCACGTCTGGTGAAGAAGCATACGCGCCGGGTGATCCCCGGCCGGCAGGTTCAGGCAAACCCGGCAATCGACCGGTGCAACTGGCCCGGCGTCGTCGGGACCATCTCGAACTCTGCCTCGAGTTCGTCAAGGAAACCGGTGAGCGCCTCAAGTGTCCGCCGAACGCGATCGGACCGGTCATGGAACGGACTGCGGGTCGTGGTGACGAAGACCAGTACGAGATGACGTTCCCGGTCATCAACCTGTCTCGCCAATTGGGCACGGATCAAGGGTGCCTGCCACTCGGGGACGGTCCCGGTCTCAATCCGTAATTCCGGGGAAACCCCGTCGCGGCGCTGCGACGCGTCGGTGGTCACCGGAATCTCGAGGACTGGCAAGTGGCCGGCCTCGAGCCGGTTGGTCGCACTCGCAAAATGAGGTGCCCTTACGGCTCCCTCCCACCTCGCGTGGTGCTTGGCAATGACCCGGCCCGGACTGCTGATCGACGATTGCCTGAACCCCGCATCGGCGAGTACGGCGAACGTGTCATCGTTGGCGGAAAATTGGGTCGACCGGGCGGTCAATGGGCGTCGACCAAGGTGACCCGCGTACCGGTCAACCGCAATCCTCACGGCCTCGGCTTGCGCAGTTGGGGGTAGTCCACCAAGAAAGCCCCGGTGGCGCGTGTCACGCAGGGTCGCCGGATGGATCAGCAACCCAACCTCCCCGCCGCCCGAAGGAACGTCCTGGAGCAGCGGGGAGTGTGCTTCAGCGGCCTCAGGGGTGGCAAGCACGGTAGGCAGGTACCCGCCGTCTAGAACCGTCGTGGTGAACGCATCAATGACCCGGCCGCTGACATCCCAGTCGGCAGGCCCAAGCGGGCTCCCCCGGCCGGCGGTCTCACAATCGATGGTGAACAGGACAAAGACTTGCGGTCGGTTCATGCCTGGAGGGAAGGTGGCGCCACCGATCCCGAAGTGGTCGGCCCGATTGGCGATAGCGCGCCTTCGATGCCACGTAGCGACAGGGTCTCGGCGTAGTGGCACGCCGCGTAGTGCCCGGGAGTGACCTCGCGAAGCGCCGGTCGCTCGACCTTGCAGCGGTCGGTCGCATATTGGCAACGCGGGTGGAAGTAGCACCCGGCGGGTGGGCTTGACGGACTGGGAACCTCCCCAAGCAACTTGATCGGACGCGACCGGCGCCGTGGGTTCGGGGGCGGGATTGCCGCGATCAGTGCCTCGGTGTAGGGCATCAACGGCCGGCGGAACAGTTCATCGGTCGGTGCAACCTCGACGACGTATCCGACGTACATCACCGCCACCCGGTCGGAAATGTGCTCGACAACCGAGAGGTCGTGGGCAATGAACAGGTAGGTGAGGTTGAACTCCTCCTGCAAGTCCTCAAGCAAGTTCAGGACCTGCGCCTGGACGCTGACGTCCAGCGCCGAGACTGGTTCGTCGCAGATCACGAGTTTCGGGTTCAGGGCCAGGGCACGGGCAATCCCGATGCGCTGACGCTGTCCGCCAGAGAACGCATGCGGGTAGCGCGCCTGATGTTCCGGGCGCAAGCCGACGCGGGACAGCAGCATCCCGACGCGGTCACGGAGTTCGGAGCCGTGCGCGATCCCGTGCACGGTCAGGGGCTCCCCAATGATGCGCCCGACCGACATGCGGGGGTCAAGCGACGAGAACGGGTCCTGGAAGATCATCTGCATGTTCATCCAGACACGACGCAGATCAGCGAGACCGGCCCGCTCGATGTGCATCTGGCCCCGTTCCGGGTCATTGAAGATGATCTCACCAGCCGTCGGTTCGTACAGGCGGATCATGGTCCGCCCGGCGGTCGACTTGCCGCAGCCGCTCTCGCCAACGAGGCCGAGGGTCTCCCCTTCGCGCACGAACAGGTTGATCCCGTCGACGGCCTTGACCTGTCCCACGGTGCGCCCGAACAGCCCACCCTTGATCGGAAAATGCTTCTTCAACCCACGTGCTTCGAGAAGGATTGGCTTCTCCGTGCCGGACTGGGTGGATGAAGGTTGCGTCTGGCTCATTGCTGGTGCCCTTCCTCTCCCGTGACCTGAAGGGCATCATGGCCCATGGTCCCGAAGATGCCGTCTCAGTTCGGGGAGGAAACCGTCGCGCCACCGGCGCCGGTCGCTGACTGGGCACGTGCCACAACCGCCTCGGGTGACCGCGGGCTCCCGGATGGGTCATGGTGCAGGAAACAGCTCACCTGGGCCCCGTCTCCGATTGGGAGCAGTGACGGGGACTTCACGTCACAAATCCCTGGCATGGCATCCGGGCAACGCGGATGGAACTGGCAGCCCGCCAGCTTGGAGAACTGTCCGGGGATTGACCCCTGGATCACCTCAAGACGACCCTTGCGACCAGACCCAAGGTGCGGAATGCTGCGCATCAGTGCGCGCGTGTACGGATGTTTCGGACTGTCAAACAATTCGTCGACCGACGCGTGCTCGACGATGCGACCGAGGTACATCACGGCCACCTCGTCGCACATCTGCGCGACAACGCCAAGGTTGTGCGTGACGAACATGATGGACATGCCGATGTGTTCCTGCAGTTCACGCATGACATCGAGGATCTGGGCCTGGGTGGTGACGTCTAGTGCCGTTGTCGGCTCATCGGCAAGCAGGAGGTCCGGTTCACAGGAAAGCGCGAGGGCGATCATGGCACGCTGACGCATTCCACCGGACAACTGGTGGGGGAAGGTCGTCATCAGTCGTGACGGCGATGGCAGCCCGACCCGCGAGAGGATTTCCAGGGTCATGGCATCGGCCTGGGCATGATCCTTGGTGCGGTGCAACAGGATTGCCTCGGCGATCTGGTTGCCGATCGTGTAGCAGGGGTTGAGTGCGGTCATCGGTTCCTGGAAGATCATGCCGATGTGCCGGCCCCGGACCGCCCGCATGTCGTCACTCCCCTTGGCATGCGTCAGGAGATTGACGGGATCCTTCCCGCGGGCACGCAGGACGATCTCACCCTGAGTGATCACGCCAGGCGTGGCGACGAGTTGCATGATCGCGAAGGCGGTCACGCTCTTTCCGCATCCGCTCTCACCGACGACGCCAAGGGTCTTTCCGCGAGGCACCCCCAGCGAAACCCCATTGACGGCACGCACGGTACCAAGGCTTGTGTGGAACTCGACATGCAAGTTTTGCACATCAATCACGTTGTCGCCGCCGGCAGTGGTCGTGCCGGCCCCGGATGGCGGACGCGCAATGGTCACCATGATCGGATCCTTGTCGGGTGGAACGCCTGACACGGTGCAGGCGCTGGTCGGCAGAACATCCTAGCCACTGTATGGGTCCGCGGCGTCACGGAGGCCGTCCCCGAGGAACTGGTAGCACGTCACGGTGATGATGATCGGCAGCGCCGGGATCAGCAACCACGGGTGCAGCAGGATTGACTGGATCTGCTGGGCATCACGCAGGAGCACTCCCCAACTGACTGCAGGCGGAAGCATTCCCAAGCCAAGGAAACTCAAGGCCGTCTCGCCGAGGATCGCACTGGGCACGGCGAGGGTGCTGACGACGATGATGTGGCTCGACGCGTTCGGAAGCATGTGCGTGAGAATGATCCGCATGTGCGAACAGCCTGCGAGGCGGGCAGCTGCGATGTAGTCCAGGGATGAGTACCCCATCACCTTGCCCCGCACCTGACGGGCGAGACCGGTCCAGCTCACGAAACTCAGGATGATGGTGATCAGGAAATAGCGCTGCGGGACCGGCATCGTGGGTGGCAGGGCAGCCGCGATCGCGGCCCACAGTGGCAAGGTAGGCATCGACTGGATGATCTCGATGAACCGCTGCACCAAGTCATCAAAGAGGCCACCAAGGTACCCCGATGCCGTCCCCAGGACCGCGCCGAGCACCACGGAGAGGGCAACCCCGACGAGACCAATGGTCAACGAGATGCGCGATCCCTCAAGGATGCGCGACAGCATGTCACGGCCCTGGATGTCGCTGCCGAGCAGGAAGACCCGTGGAGGCTGGGTGGCGTCGGCCATGGTCGACTCGCCGGATGAACCCATGAAGGCTGCCAATGGGTCATCTAGCTTGGCCTCAGGCTTCCGGACCGGTGTCGTCTTTGGCGGGGGCAACTGGGTGACGCCGAACAAGTGGGTCTCAAACGGGACGCCGAAAATGGTGTAGGGATGTCCCCTGACCATGAACTCGATGGGAACCGCCCGGTCACAGTCTTCCGTGTATTCCCACCGGAAGTCCCGCATGAACTGGGTAAGCGGGCAGATTGACAGCTGCCCGTTCAGGAAGCGGACCGGGGTGGGAGGCGTGTGGATGTACTCCGTGTCAATCGCGTTGTAGGGGTATGGAGCCAGGAACGGGGCGATCGCCGCAACCAGGTACAGGATGATGAGAACGATGAGCCCGAACAGGGAAAGGCGATTGCGGGCAAAGCGCCACCGCATGAGGGTCCACTGGGACACATCCTCGGCAATCTTCGTCGATGCACTGGCCTGGCTTGCCGCGACTGCCTCTACGGTCGCCAT
>CAMDTO010000176.1 GCA_945907765.1 Thermoflexus hugenholtzii JAD2
AACCAGACGAGTACGAACGCGGTGGGCAGAGACACCGTTCCGAAGCCCGAAAGTGTCCCGCCGGTGCCCGTTGCCAGAACCAGACCGACCATCAATGAACCACACGCTGAACCCAGCGCGGTGATCGCGACTGGGTCATGACCTTGCACAACCTTACGGGCCAGGTAATTCTGGTAGCAGATCAGGACGCTGCCGGTAAGCGAGATTGCGACACCAATCCACGTCGTGGCATCCGGGTCGGGCATGATCGCCCCGGACCCTCCGGTGAACGATGCCAGCACGGTGTCACCCAGCAACACGATCGCCACGCCAACGGCAGCGAGGGCAGAGCCGGCCACCAGCAAGACCGGGCGCACGGCGGTACCCATCATCGCTGCAAAAACCGAGAGCCAGAGTGGCGCAAGGTTATTGATCAATCCATTCACTGACGCCGGCAGGAACTGCTGCGCCGTCATCGCAAGCACGGAAGTACCAGCGAAATTGACAAGCCCCAAGGCGACAACACCCCAACGGGCCTGACGCGCGGTCTCGACAAGCTGCCGGAGACCTGGGCGCAGTCCGCCGGCACGGAGGATCACGATGAGGGTGAGGGTGCAGGCCGCCACGGTGGCTCGATCAAAGGCGACCATCAACCCGGTCACCTCACGCATTGCCGTCTTGGCTGCGGTGTAGAGCGTTGCCCAACCCAAACAGGCAAGGATTGCGGCGACGAAAGCGAGGCGAACGGTTCGCGGGTCGGGGACCGCGATCCTCACGGGCAAACCCATCCCAGCACCCGTCCGGGCCGGGCATTCCTCAAAGGACCACTGATACGCACGAGGGGCAGGGTAGCAACCATGTCCGTCCCCTCAAACCCTGGAAGCCCCACCATTGGGTACCGGTGGATACCCGGCAACCGACCAATTAGGATAGGGATTGGTATCGACGACCAATCAAACGGCGAACTGCGCAGTCTCCGGGCGAGGGCCCCGAACGCACATGAACCGACCAACACACCGCCGAAGAAACCGTCTTGACGGTCCCGACGTGACCGTCGAGACGCGTGACCGGCAATCAACGTTGCGAAGCGGATTCACCGCCTTCTCAACCCAGATTGCCGGGCGTCCGTTGCGCGCTTACCAACTGGAGGCAGCGAACGCGATACTCGCAAGTGTCGAAGGCGGGATGGGGAAAACCTTCGTCGTCATGGTGGCGCGCCAAATGGGAAAGAACGAACTCTCTGCCCAACTCGAGGCGTGGCTGCTCGACCAGGCATCGGAAACCGGAGGGACCATCGTCAAGGCCGCACCAACATTCAGGCCCCAACTTCATACGAGCCTAGCAAGGTTGTCTGGAGTTCTCCGGCACCCACGCTATCACGGAAAGGTAAAGCGCGCGCATGGATATAGGCTTGCGGTTGGCAATGCCGAATCCATCTTCCTCAGCGCGTCGCCCACCGCGCACGCCGCCGGTGCGACGGCATCACTCCTGCTTGCAATCGAGGAAGGACAGGATGTCGACTTCGACAAGTCCACCCGAGACTTCCGCCCGATGGCAGCGCCGGCCAACGCGACAACCGTGATCAACGGCACGGCGTGGACACCCGATACGGTCGTGGAAAGTCAACAGGAGGCCAATGAGGCGCGGACGGCTATCGACGGGCGCCAACGAAACTTCATCTACGACTGGACCGTAGGCGCGGCCCACAACCCCGCGTACGGATGGTTCGTGGCGAGCGAGATTGAACGGCTTGGCGCGGGGCATCCCCTCATCAGAACCCAGTACCTGCTTCAGGCACTCGACGGCCAAACGTGCCTCTTCCCACCCGGGTCCCGACTTCTCCTTCGCGGATCCCACGCCCGGTTCACGGACCCGTCGGCACTGAATGGCCAAGTCACCTACACCTCAGGAATAGACGTCGGTGGTGGCGTGGAAGTGCCGACAGACGGACCCCACGTTGGTGAGACGGACCCAAACAAACACCCTGACAGCACGGTCGTGACGATCGCCGAAGTCTCCGATACCTCGGATTGATGCCATCCGACTACAAGCATTGCCGAGACGTATTGGTGGACCGGGCCGCCCCTCCATGAACAATGTGACCGTCTGATCCATTTGCTACGGGAAACGTGGCGATGCCGGAGAGTGGTCCTCGACGCGTCCGGGCCCGGGGCTGACCTCGCGTCACGGCTGTCTCGGGAAATCGGACCCACGGTAGTTGAACCGTATCTCTTCACAGTCGCCACCATGAGCCGCCTGACCTACCACCTGCTCGCCCGCGTCCCTAGCGGACGAATGCACATGTGGACCGAAACCGGCACGTACCTGTCACCTGAGACCACCGAGTTCTGGTCACAAGTC
This sequence comes from Thermoflexus hugenholtzii JAD2, assembly GCA_945907765.1. GTDB lineage: Bacteria > Chloroflexota > UBA11872 > UBA12225 > UBA12225 > UBA12225. The sequence goes on from CAMDTO010000176.1 coordinate 2,341, forward strand.
ACAACGGTACGCCCGGTACTGCGAACCGGAAACCAACGTGGCTTCTCCGCACCCAAAGCCTGACGACACGACGATTTCGTGACCTCCCTCGCCCTCGTGTCGTGGGCAAGCCGGAACGTCCCTCCCAAGCCCGTCCAAGCACTCCAGCGGACCGACCAACCCTCCCACCACCACAGCAAGCGGCCGATAGTCTGGGCGAGACAGGGCCGCTTCTGTCGAGACGCTGGAACCACCCCAGCTCCCCCACTCAGGACTACCCTGACCGACAGGACAATCGCCCAATCGGATGACAGTTGACCCCAGATCAACTACACTGGCCGCATGACAAATGAGCGTACTGGTGTTGTCGGCAGTTTTGCGCGACTTGCCATCAACAATGCCCAGTTCACCGAGACCCGACGCGTGAAACCCTTCCATTCTCCGATGGCTGCAAGCGCCAACGCGAAGAAGGGGACCCTGACCCCTCTGGACGCCCCCAAGATCCACATGGGACAGAACCGCATCACCCCCGGCACCCCTCGCGCACAGACCATCTAACCCAAGGTCACCATGACCAGCGCAAAATCCAGCAGTGCGCCATTGCTGGCACTTGAACTCATTGCCGCCAGCATTCCCAGTCCAACCGCGGATGCAGACACACGCAGGTACCTCTTTGACGGATGTGCTATCGCGGTTTTCCTGTTCGGTCGCAATATATCTGACCCACAGCAAACCCTTTCCCTGACCGACGCTTTGCGTGAGGTTGGTGGACCCGAATTCCCCGTATCCGCCGACCTCGACGGCGGGTATGCATGGCGCATTCGTCCCGAAGCAACGCACTAGCCGTCGGCGACGGCACTCGGGGCAGCCAACTGCCCACGCGTGACACGTCTCATCGCCTAAGCGGCGACGCGTGAATTCCGAACCCAGGGTATCGACACGCCATACGCACCACCCGCCGACGTGAGTGACCATCCAGGAGACCCGGTCATAGGGACACGTGCAATCAGCGGCACCGCAAACCACGTCACGCAACATGGCACCGCACCCATTGGTGGCTATCGGGAAGCTGGGTTACGTCGTGCATCAAACACTTTCCTGGACAAGGAACTACCGTTCCTGATTCACACTACTCACTGCCGGTACCCAACCATTCGATTGAGCGGCTGAACGCGGTAGACCTCGTACCGTTCATTGCCGGAATCCGTGCCGGAGCGGACATGGTGATGATGTCGCACCTTCTTGTGCGATACATCGACGCCGATACTCCGGCCTCCCTATCCGCAAGGATCATCAAGGTCCTTCTCAAGCGTCAATGCAAGATCCGGGGCGTGATCGTCACCGACGCCCCCGACATGAAGGCCATCACGGACACGTACGAATTGGCCGACGCATCGGTACTCGCCGTCATGACTGGCTGAGGCCTTATTGCCTTCAAATGCACTCTCGACGACGGTCGAGCAGTCCACGAGGCACTGACTGGGGCAACCGCCTGCGGCAGCATCCCGGCAGAACAGGTTAAAACCTCAATCGGAAGGACCCGCGCACTGCGGCGCAGCGTGCTGCGGAACCGCAGTCCTTCACTCGATATCGTCGGGTCAGAGGCACACCAAGCACTCGCGCGTCAAGTGGCACGACTCGCGGTGACCCCATTCGACTCATCATCAGTGCGAACAGACGGTGGCGCCATAGTTGTGGAATTCGACTCTCGGCTCCCCTTTGCCGACCCCAACGTCCGGCCTCCGTACCGTCGATCTGCAACCGACTACACATCGAGACTACCGGCAGCGGAGACAATCGTGACGCACCCACACGATTGGACAGCTCAAGCCGAAAGTCTCTTGCCGAGGATCGGGATTGCAGGCATGGTAATCGTCGCCACGAGAAACGCGTGGCGAGACCCTCATCAGGCTCTCGCACTCACGACAATCAGCAGGGCATCCCGCAGGGCAGTCCACGTGGCGATGAGAGACCCGCAGGACATTTCCCGGACGAACGGCATGGCGCACCGCTATGCGAACAACAGTGACGACCCATCATCGATCACGGCAATTGTTGACGCACTGACCACCGGATCGGTCTCTACGGGACATTGCCCGGTACCGCTATCCTGACCAATGGGCAACGGTTCACCATCTAGACGACCGAAGTCCAACCCTGGCGAATGAGAGCTCTCACGCGCTGCAACATGGAGGTCGGCATGGTTACCCAACTGGACGTGGAACTGGAACTCCTGTGTGACTACGAATGCCTGGTGGGCGAAGGCCCTGTCTGGCACGACACGGAACAATGTGTGTACTGGGTGGACATCTATCGCGGAACCCTGTACCGGTACGACCCGGCAACCGGTGAACACGATGAGGTATTCCGGAGTGACCGCTACCTCGGTGGCTTCACGATCCAGGAAGATGGTTCATTCATCCTCTTCCTTCAGGACGGAGCAATCCATCATTGGGACAAGGAAAAAGTCACCCCCCTGTTCCAACGGATCGCGACCCCACACAACGAAGACCTTCGGTTCAATGACGTCAGCGCCGATCCGGCAGGACGGGTCTTCGCGGGCTTGACCGCCCTGATGCCGGCCGCAGACAAGCGCCGAAGCCTCTATCGCCTCGATCCAGACGGCTCGCTTCGCGCAGTCGTCGATGGCCTTGGCTGTTCAAACGGCATTGGCTTCACTCCAGACCACAAGAAGATGTACCTGACAGACACCGAGGACCGAGTGATCTGGCTGTACGATTACGATGTCGCCACTGGAAAGCTCGGTTCCCGTGCACCATTTGTTGAGGTTCCCGAAGGTGGGGATGAAGGCTTGCCGGACGGAATGACCGTTGATGCAGACGGGTACGTCTGGTCTGCAAGATGGGGAGGCCACAAGCTGGTTCGCCACGCACCATCAGGTGAAGCGGTGGCGGAAATCCGGTTCCCGGTGGAACGCGTCTCAAGTGTGGTTTTCGGTGGCGCCGACTTCACGGAGTTATATGTGACGACGGCTCGCGGCGTGAGCGGAACAGCAGACGAACCGGTGGTCGACGACCCGAACCGGCCGGCAGGGGCCCTGTACCGGGTCAAGGTAGGACATCTCGGTATCAGGGGGATCGCCGAACCCCGGTCAAAGGCGCGCCTCCCTCAGGCGTAGAGGCAGCCGACCGGAAAAGAATGCCGCGTCTGATGCCGCGCGACGCGTCATTATGACGACTTCGGTTGACAATTCCGGAACCATGCGGCATGACGGCCCGTTCACTGATCGGCCGGGGGTAAACGTACCCCTCGATTTCGATCAGGAGAACTCTCGATCCAACCCGTAGCGCGATGGACAACGCGTCGAAGGGAATATCTGCAAACCGGGCAGCAGCCACGTTGGTGGCTGCTGCTTCTGGCCGCCATGACCCTGGCGTTTTGGCTGGTCGCGAAGCGGGCACCAGTCGCTGACGCAGCCGGTTCAATCACGAACACGAGTGTGGTCCTTGGAACAACCACCGCCGGAGCCGTGACGACGGCAACGATCGGCTTCAAGCCCCAGGCGGGCATCCCGAGTGGTGGCACCATCCGCGTCACCTTCCCGGGAGCCCCATCGGCCTACACCCTCAGCCCCACCGCCATCTCCGGCACCGGGTTCGCGACCGGAACCGTCTTCACCGTCCAGAGCCTGCT
>CAMDTO010000177.1 GCA_945907765.1 Thermoflexus hugenholtzii JAD2
CCGTCCTGTGGCGCAAGGGGAGTTTCGGCACACAGTCCGGTAGTGGTGCACGGTTTGCCGGCGCCATGCTGACGGTCGCGGCGACCTGCCGGATGCACGGCCTGGACCTGTTCGCCTACCTGGCCGAGGTCTGCACCGCGAGCATGGCCAGCCTCGCCGTCCCCCAGCTCCTCCCCGCCTCCGCCTGATCTCAGGCTGCACCGGACGTGGCAGGACCAGTCACCTGGTGCGCGTTCCCAACTGACCCCCGTGAACGGTTACGATCAACCGCGTGTCCGTGTCGATACCAGTCCCGGGTATCTCGATGTATCTCGATCTCACCGCGAAGTTCCCCGGTCGGCCCTACGATGATTGCGTCGCAAAAATCTGGAAGGGGTGCCTTGCTTGCGCAACCTGGGAACTTCACGACGACGGTAAATGGTGGGGAGCCGGTGGGTGAGGGTGATCGGGAGGTACAGGCGTGGACCCGGGTCCGATACGGAGGACCCACCCGGTTGCCGACTGCCAGATTGCATGCAAGGTACTTTCTCGGGCGGTCATGAAGCCTGATATCGGCTCATTCACGGTGGTGGGAGAAGTCTGGGCTTTGCCGGTTGCGTTTTCAATGAGAGCCACACTTGAGGTCCGAACAGTCGATGGCGCGGAGTGAACCACGTTCTGCTTGCAGCGGAGCCCACAGGGATGTACATCTGGTCACGCGTGCCGGTGGTTTCACCAAACTCCGCGACATGGATGGGCGCGATAGACCGGTATTCTGGAGAGTCTGCGTGACGGCCGGTAGGTGCCATGGAAAGGCGTAAGGACACTGTGGGGCTTCTCGGTAGCGCGAGGTCGCGCTGGCCTGTTTGGTGGCGCATCTGGCGAGCCTCGTGCCTTGTCGCATTCGCATCGTTGATTGCCATAACGAACGTGTGGATCCTTCCGGGTGCGTCCGGAGCGATAGCACGCGAAAAGTCTGTGGAACAAGCTCACGCGAGCCAGACCGGTAGGGAGACCGACGCCCTAGGCGAAACGCGGTTTCAAGTCGCCCATTCTTCGGGCTCTGCGATGGCAACCCGTCACTTGCTGGAGACGGTAACGCCACCTCGACGCGATGAAGTAGCGCTTTCGCGACGATACCGCGGTGCGTGTACCGATCCTGTCCCGACACCAGTCGCACTTTCGCTCACTGCAGAGATGGGCGAGCATCGGCGGTTCTGGGTCCTTGACGAGGGTCGGCGCACGTTTTTCCAGGCAGAGACCAGGTTGGCAGGGCAATCCGAACATCTCTTGCTGTATGTGCAAGATGGTGTGTCTATCGCGCCCGACGCAGTTGAGGGAACAATCAGGCAGTTCGAAGAGAGATCACTGCCACTGCTTGAGCGGATCTTCGGCGCACTGCCAGCCGGCACGCGCATTTCGGTCTTTAACGGACGAGTTCCGGGAGTCGGAGGATATTTCTCGTCTAGCGACCTTGTGCCCGTCGAGGCGAACCCGTATTCGAATGGGCGGGTCATGGTGTACGTGAATACGGACATCACCAAACCTGGCCAGCGCAGTTACGACGGGGTTCTGGCGCATGAGGTCCAGCACCTCATCCACTGGGCGCGTCATCCTCAACAGGATTCGTGGATCAATGAGGGTGCGTCGGAACTCGCGATGGCACTCCTGGGATTTGGTCAGACGTCGCCGGCACGCGCCTATCTCCTACGACCGAGCATGCAACTCACTGGATGGGCGAGCAAGCCGTCTGAGGCAATCCCGCATTACGGCGCCTCACTGCTCTTCTACCAGTATTTGAGCCGTCGGATTGGTGGCTACGACCGAATTGGCGATCTCATCGCAACTCCGGGAGTATCGGCACAGACGGTGGATCGTTTCCTCGCTTCGCTGGAGGCCACGTCCGTGAATGGCATGATGCCGCCTCGGCGGTTCGATGACCTCTATCGCGATTTCGTGGTGAGCAACCTGCTTGACGACCCGTCGCTGGCCGATGGCCGGTACGGGTACCAGGCTGGTGTGTTGCCAGCCAAGGTCAGTGCCGACGACCGATTTGAGCTTTCGAGGTCACGCGTTGATGCATCTGGTTTTGTGGTCGATGGAATGCTCCAGCCGTATGGAGCCCGGTACATAGAGGTCACTGGAGCCGGTCCGGGTGACTTGTTGGTGCGCTTCGATGCGCCGGACCGGCTGCCACTGATCAAGACTGTCGATGGGGACGGTGGGTTCTGGTGGTCTATCTCGGCAGACGAGGTCGACGCGACGCTCGTCCGCGACGTCGACCTGACCAGGGTGTCGACGGCATCCTTGGAGTTTGAAGCGTGGTATGACCTGGAAGCCAATTACGACTACGCAGGGGTTGCGGTCTCGGATGATGCGGGCTGTACGTGGAAGACCTTGGAGGCGACTTCGACGACCGCCGAAAATCCATTGGGGCAGAACCCCGGGAACGCGTTCAGCGGTACAAGTGGGTCCAGCACGGATGCATCGTGGGTGAGGCAGCAGGTCAATCTGGATCGATACGCCGGGAAGACGGTCCGGGTTCAGTTCTTCATGATGACGGACCAGGCATATCACGGCTCCGGCTTCGCCCTGCGCAGCATCAAGATAGATGCGGTCGGGTTCGATGACGACGCCACCCATGCCCATGGTGACGACGAAAGTGGGTGGACGGCTTCAGGGTTCATCCGGACGGCGAATGCCGTGAAGGCAGACTGGGCGGTCCAGGCAGTGGTGTTCGGGGTAGACGGGATCAAGATCGTGCCAATGCGCGTTTCCCAGGCGGGTCCGACGGCCTCAACTGGGACACTACGGGTCGCGGGCATCGGCCGCGACATCTCGCGGGTCGTGTTTGTGGTTTCGCCGATGGCGCCGGTGACCCAACAGCGCGTCGGGTTCCGTTTGACTGGTGATCTGGAGAGCGATGGTTCATGAGACGCGCGCCGGCCCGGCTGTGATCTTTGGCAGGCTTGGCGCTTGCGTTCACTCGATGGTTGTTCGACAGGGTGTCCACGTGCTCCTTTTCAGGGTGGTGGTTTGCCTCATGGTCGTTGCCAGTATGTCGGCAGCTCCCCATGGCCATGCTGCGCAACTGGTTGCATGTGATGCACCGCTCGAACGAACTGCGGCTGCGCGGAGTGACCCTGGCGCGCGGGCACTGCTTGGATTGACCCGCGACTGGACGGTCGCGCAGCGGGTGGGGCACTTGCTGGTTGTTGGCATCTCTGGAACGGAGGCCTCCCCGGCCCTGACCGAACGTATCCAGACAAACGCGCCGGCTGGGGTCTTCCTCCTTGGGCGGAACGTTCGTGACCGGGACCAACTTCGCGGACTCACGAAGGCGATCAGCGTAGCGGGCCTGAAGCTGAACGGGGGTATCGCACCTCTTGTAGCCGCTGACTTTGAAGGTGGGTCGGTGAACGCGCTTCGTGCCGTGACCGGTGCAACGCCGGCGGCCTCGCAATTGGCCGGGGGTGGCGAGACCGGGGTTGGTGCACAGGCACTCGCGGATGCATCTGTCCTTCTGGCGTTGGGGATCAATGTCAATCTTGCCCCGGTTGCCGACATCCGCCCCGCTGACGGGGGTTTCATTGGGTCACGTGCCTTCGCGACGAGCCCTGGCGCGGTGGCATCGCTGTCGACGGCGTATGCCCGCGGATTACGGCTTGGCGGGGTCATCGCAGTCTTGAAGCACTTTCCCGGCCACGGGGCGGCGATTGGAGATTCACACGACCTCCTGCCGGTGCTCTCTCACGATTTAGCGACACTTGACGCAGAGGATCTTCTTCCATTTGCGAGCGGCACCCGTTCGGGTGTTGCCGGGATGGTCATGGTCGGGCATGTTCTGGTCCCGGCGGTCGATGCGATCAGTCCGGCCTCGCTCTCAGCCCCGGTGATCATGGGGTTGCTTCGTGAACGGCTGGGCTTTGGCGGGGTGGTTATCACCGATGAGATGAAGATGCGGGCGGTTTCGGCCGAACGCAGCGTGGTTGAAGCGGCTTCGGGTGCCATCCTGGCGGGCGCAGATCTGGTCCTGGGGGACTACACGCCCGCGGAACATTCCCAGATTGTCAATGCGTTGGTGTCCGACTGCTCATCCGGCAGGATTGACGGTGAACGACTGGCACGATCCTTGGCGCGCATCCTCGCCCTGAAGGCGGAATTTGCTTTGCTTTCACCCGAGGGAGCGTCCACCCTCGCGATGTGGCGCTCAGACGCATTGCTTGGTGGGCGACCATTTGCTTCATGGTCACCGGATGCGGTTGACGGGCGCTTTTATCCGGCGCCAAACCCAAGTCCCACCACGTCACCGGTACGCACGCTTCACTCGGGCGAGGTGGCGCTAGGATCTTCGTTGGATGCGTCTTCGCCGGGGTTCACAATCACGGACGAGCAAGGTATTGCCCTCTATCGGGATTATTTGGTCCATGGCGGTCCGCCCCGCCTTGGGAGGCCACTTTCGCGGCGGTTCTTCCTCGATGGCGAGGTGGTCCAACTGACTGAAGGGGGACTTTTGCGTTGGAAGCCAGACGAAGGCATTGCTGACGTGTTCGAGGGTTTCGAGGTTTTTCAGGCAACCGGAACGTCGTGGACGCTTGTCGATGAATGGCTCCGGGTGAGCGGCTATGCCCGCCCGGAGGATGGAGTGGCGACAGATTTGCAGGATATCGATCCCGGTCAGGTACAAGTTGGAGCGCCTCGAGGCCCTGTCTATCGAAGTGGGGGATGGTTGGTGCAGTCGTACACCCGGGCGATGGTCCGGATGCCTGTGAACATCGACGCCTCATCCACTCCGGGTGGCAGCCCTATTGAGGTCCTATGGATTGGCGCCCTAGCCAAGGCGATGGGTACGGTGCCGGCGGATGCGCTAGTGCCGTTCACCTGGCCCGTTGTTGACTGATTATCGAGGTTCGACCCCTTCGCCGAACCCTCCGGAACCACCCCGACCGGGACCGCAGACAGAACGTTGGGGATCCATGTTCCGCGCATCTGTGCGACGACGCCTGGTCGAAGGCTCGTATACGATGGGTGACAGCAATGGACGCAACCTCACGGATGACCGGAGTGTGAGATGAACCCACTCGTCAAGCGACGGATTGATGGCCGTGATGTAGGCAGCGGCGCAGTCGGGTCGGGCGCACCGGCTCATGAGGCGGCGGCGTTCACGCGGTGGTTGCTCGTGCCCGACGAGGCGATGGCCGACGGCGGAGAGGCCCAGGCATCGCCTGAACGGCGGTCCAATGTCTCTGGTTCACCCCATATCGGCACCGTTGCACCGGAACGCCTCCGTGCCCGTGACTTGCGGTACGAACGCTGGCAACGCGTGTTGGTGCAGGACGCGGATGCTGGCTTTCGCAACGTTTCTCGGGCCATGCGTCAGGAGGGTGCGCTCCTGGCGGAACGTGATGTGGAGGAACATGGCGCGGAACAGGACATGGGTAGTGGGGTCGGCGTGAATGGGTTGGCCGATGGGAACGACGGATCTGACAGTGACGCGGTGCCTTCGGGAGATCACGGCACCTTGCCGGATGCTGTCGGGCGGGTCGCGCAGAGGCTATCGGCAATTGCTGGTGCGTCAGCGCCGCTTGCGCCGGAGGGACGGGCGGTACGCGAGGCCACACCGATCGTCATGCGCGAATTGGTCGCGGGCTATCACACGGTCCTTCCGCCAGGGACCCAGTTGAATGATGGTTCACATCCGTTGGCTGCGCGTGTTGCCGAACTGGCCGCCCTGCAACGGATCAACGCGGTCATCAATTCAAGCCTTGATGTGTCACATGTGCTGACTCAGACCGTCGCTGTTGTCCATGACGTGATGCACGTAGACACCGCGGCAGTCTACTTGCTTGAGGACACGGGAAGGCTTGTGCTGCGGGCGACTCGAGGCTTGAACCCGGAAATGATTGGCCATCACAGCCTCGCCCTTGGCGAAGGCATCACAGGCTGTACGGCACGTCATGGACAGCCCG
>CAMDTO010000178.1 GCA_945907765.1 Thermoflexus hugenholtzii JAD2
AAACGTTTGACGGGCCTTCTCGCGTCACCGGATGGAACCTGGATTGCCCACGTTGCAATGTGGAACCGGAAGGGCGACCAGGACGGCTTGTGGGTGACCCGAACCGATGGATCCCGTCGCCGCCGAGTAGCAATGATCGGTGGGTACCGGTGGACATCTGACAACCGACTTCTCGTCATCCCACACCGGGCTACCCGTTCGGCAAGTCACGAAGTTTGGGAAGTGTCGCCAGAAACCGGGGATGTTCGACGCCTGACAGATCCATCGGCTACACCATTTCACATTGCCAACTTCGATTGGGATATCTCTCACGACGGGTCGAAGCTTGTCTTCGTGTCCGCGGTGGACAAATCGCTTTGGCGCATCGAACTGGGCGGAACTGGAACCGTAGAGACAATCCCTGGCCCTCCCCCAGCCCCATCCGAGGCGTCCGGAGACAAGCCGTACCGGCTTCCGTTTGCGGTTCCACCAGGACCATCCACTTGGTATGCCGCCCAGTGGTATGGCGTCACGACGACGGGATACCGGGGACGAAATTCAAGCTATGTCCAAGGCCAAGGGATCCACTTCGGCCTTGACTTCGCCACCGAGTGCGGGTCCGAAGTGGTCGCAATCGCCCCAGGCAAGGTTATCGCGGTTGACGGGGACTTCGGGTCTCCGCCCCACAACTGTGTTCTTCTCCTCGATGATGGCAACATCGCGATGTACGGGCACCTGTTTGAACGGACGAAACATGTCCGCGTCGGGGACCGCGTTGAACCCGGTCAAGTGGTGGGAAACACTGGCGATTCGATTGCGCCGTACACCTGCAACCGAAACCCCCACCTTCACCTTGAAATCCGCAAGCAGGGCCGGGCAATCGCGACGAACCCGGTGCCATATTTCGAAGCCAATTGGGATGACATGACCCTCGGGGTGTGGCCCGGAGCGAGATTCGAGCGGAACCTCGACGACCCGTCATCAAACCAATTCATGGATGACCAACCTGACATCCGATTCGGCGGACCGATCATCACGAACTTCGCCCGCCCGTGGCCGCCATGACGCCTGTTCAGCAGGGTGGGCATCAGAAGTGTGGGAGCAGTCTGTCAGATTAAGATTCGCCCGAGTTTCATTCGGTCGATCGTCACCACATCGGCTAACGGATCGGGCTTCGGTGGGGTGGGATCCACCCCCTCTCGGGATACGGCTCCACCACCGGAATCCGCAGAGTTGCGCCGTCGATACCACCAAACCAGGCAGGCAATCACGGCCACGGCCGCTCCCATCCACCCCATACGGTTCATCACCCACGTGACCCGGCGCCACTCCCCACCGAGGAAGTAGCCCCCACCAACGAACGCACCCGCCCAAAGGATGGCCGCCGGCGCTTCCATGAGCAGGAACCGCACCAGTGAGAGGCGGCTCGCGCCGGCCGCGAGGGCGAGTGACGAACGACCGTGTCCAAACGCGTGGACGACGAGCATCATCCACCACCCATGCTTATGAATGTGTGGCTTCGCCTCGTCGAGCTTGCCGAGAAGGTACGGTCCCAACCGGCCCACCCATGGCTGGAGCAACACACGTTCCGCGCCGATACGTCCGAGCCAGTAGTCGAATACCGCACCGCCGCACATTCCGGCGGCGCCAAGAGCGACAAGCAGCGGGAGTGATGCATCGACCTCACGCCCGGCGGCCGACGCAATCGCCACCGCCACGCCTCCGGGAAGCAGAAATCCGAGGATTACGGTGTTCTCCAGAAATGACCCGAAGAACACCAACATGTACGAGTGATTCCCCAATGCGTAGAGCGCTTGGTGAAACCACTGTTCCCACGTGCCATTGACAATGGGCACGATGACTTCGGGTACCTGGCTCGTCAAGCCACTCGGCGCTGCACGCGTCACCGTATCGCTGGTCATCTGGAATGGTTCGTGGAAAAAATTGCGGTGCGGTGACCCCAAGGAAAAGTGGTGGCTATGGAGCGTTTTCGCGGTCTGCCCAACAGCGATCAAGCTGGACGCGGGCTGTACAAGGTGAGCCTACCAGTAACGTGCCAACAGTGTCCTATCGGCCAAACCTATGCGAAACCGCGCTTTCATTCGGTCAGCCCGACTGCAACGCCAAGGACGCGGCTGACGGCCCCAAGGGCTGACGCCGGTTGCCAGTTGCGGTGGTCCCGATCGCCAACCGAGTTGGACACCCCACGGATGACCGTCAGTGACCCACCCGCCATGCGAGCGGCAAGCGCAACTGCAAATGCTTCCATATCCTCGATCAGGGCGTGGGGGTGCCGGATCCGTCGGTTCCCGGCATCGACCACATTCCCCGATGCGGCAGCTACCGATAGGACCTGTCCGGCCCGTGAGACCTGGTCTGGAACGCGAGTGTGCAAGAGATGTTCGATGAGACCCGTGTCCAGATCAATCGTGTCGTGGACAGGCCTCAAGCCGTTTCGGGCATGCCCCTGTGACCACCCCATTGTTCCGGCAGCCACGAAATCATCCCCCGTCCCCGCGCCGATGCCGTCGCACGTCGCCTGGGTTCCGATGACCACACTCCCAACCGGTGCGCGCAAGAGGTCGTACGTGCCGGCGATACCGATCAAAATCGTGGCCTGATGGCCTTCCAGATGATCATTGCGCGCGTCTGACCCATTTGGCCGGAAAAGGCGATCCTCACGGGCGAGGGCATGCAACGCACCGACCCCCGAAGCGGCCAATCCGAAACCACACACCTCAATCGATACGGCGACCGTCCGCTCACTCGCCAGACTCTCGGCATACGGAAACGTTGACGGGTCAAGCGATTTAGCGAGGAGGTCGACCTCGAATGCTCCATCGTCTCGGAACCGATACCGCGCGGTCATGTGACCATGTGACGACAGCGCCTCACGGGCGCTTTCACCGAACACGTGTACTGCCTCGAAAACGGTCGGGACAAGGATGAGTGGCCGCACAATCTTCCTCACATGCGGTAACCAAGGTTGGAGAGCGAGTGTGGAAACAGGCATCGGAGCCCTGAGACGCACCCGGTCAATAATCAGTTCTGACCGGCGATGACCACCATGCCCGGTTGGACGCCCGAGAGAACCTCGGTATCAGTGTCGGTCTGGATGCCGAGTTCGACATTCCGCGAACGCCGAATGTCGCCATCCATGTATTCGATGAATTTGCGCTTGCCGACGATCTTGATCGCCGTGTTGGGTACCACTAGGACATCGGGCTTGCTAAGGAGAGTGATCTGGACACGCGCAAGCATGCCGAGTTCCGGGCGTCCGAGTGAAGTGGGTGGAGGCCAGTCGACCGCGATCCGCGTCGCCCTGTCGGGAGCCGCGCCAACCCGTTCGGTTGTTGACACCGGCAAGGAAATAATCCGTCCCCTGATCAACTGGCCCGGGTAGATGTCCATCGTCAGGTCTACCGGCATTCCTTCTTGCAACCGCGGGACATCGGCCTCGGAAATGTCAGCCTTCACCACCACGCCCTCAAGGCTCGACAGGTTCATGACCGGGAAGAACGCTTGCACCGTGTCGCCCGGACGCGCTGCCAAGCGAGTGATCTTGCCGGGAAACGGAGCAACAATCCGCACATCTCCCGTCTGGTCTTCAAAATTGGAAACATCGAGGCGCGCCTGAGCAACGGCACGTCTGAGCGTCTCCTGGTCGAACGTCGCGATGGTCCGTGCCTGGTCAGCAAACTGCCGATTGGTGTCTACGCGGTCGCGCAGCGCGGTAATCTGCGCCTGGACCGCGCTGATCCGGTTGGCCGCATCGTCCCGGTCAAATCGGTTTGGCCCGACGAGTATGAAGGCTAGGCGACTTTCGGCAGCTTGCAGGTTTGCCTCGGCGACAGTGACCGCTCCCTTCGCGCCGTCGCGGGCCAACTCGACCGCCGAAATCTGCGAGCGGAATGACGCAATCTCGGCCGCACTCGGCCCGGCAACCAGCTGGGCAAGCCTGGCCTCAGCCACCCTTACCGCTACGCGAGCCGAATCGGCGTCGAACGTCTGAGGTGACCGCAATCGTTCAAGCGCAATCTCGGCAAGCCTGACCGAAGCCCGCTGCGCCTCGATCTCCGTCGCCAACGGAACGGTTGCCAATAGTTTCTCCAGCGCGTTGCGGGCGACATCAACCCCGTTACGCGCCGAAGCAATGGCGGATGAGCGCGGGACCGCTGCAACCAGCAGCCTAGCATCGATATCTGCAAAGACCCGGGTCACGACGCCCTCGGCTCGCAACAACTCAAGTCGCGCACCGGCGACATCCTCGGCACGCACCGGGGAATAATCTTGCAGGCGCGCCAGACGTGTCTTCTCCTGGTCAACAAGAAGCTCCGCTGCGCGAATGTCCACCGCCCTGGGGCCAGCTTCAGCTTGTGCAAGCCGAACCCTGGCGATCTCGATATCCAGTCTCGCCCGGGTGAGTTCCTGAGGATTCGGCGGCATCGATTTGACCGCAAGGTCCGCCTGTTTGACGGCGAGGTCAGCGTCACGGGCACGGATACTGAAGCGGGCGCTGTCAAGGGCGCTGCGCGCCGAAGCGATCCTCGATCGCGCATCGAGTACATCCGCATCAGTAATGTCAGCGTCCAGGCGTGACTGGGCGAGCGTCGCGCCAGCGAGCTGAACAACGGCACTCTGCACGGCGAGTTCGTCCACTTGAACCGTGTCGACGACCTGACGAACCACGGACGCCTCAAGGCGTGCCTCCGCCTGCCGAACACCAAGGCGTGCACGGGAAAGCTGCCACGGCAGATCACGTTGATCGAGTTCGGCGAGAACCTGGCCGGCATTCACCAGATCTCCCGGCTGCACGAACACGTCACGTATGCGACCCGTGTTCCTGAAGTTGAGATCGGCTTCCTGCGCGGCGACGACACGACCAAGGGTCTTGACCGCATCAATGATGGTTCCAAGTCGCACCGTTGAGTAGGCGCGGTTCGGTGTCGCCGTCGGCCTGACCGTCGCGGTTGGGAACGGGGACGGCCCATCGGTCAGGGGATTGCAACCAATCACGCCCGAAATAACAATCAACCCAATCGTGCCAAGAACCAGCCGGCCGAGAAGCCTGGTTGATCGACGCGTGGCAGTGCGCGACGCCACGCGACGGCAACCGGCCATCTGGGACGCCGACGCGGAAGTCTGGTAAACGGTCCCGCTGCTCACGGGCCTGGGACCGTCGGGAGACGCTTCAGTCACGGTGGGCAGTATAGCGTCGTGTAGTGAATCCGTAGCTCCCGCGCAGCCTGGAAAGATTAGGTGCAGGCTATACTGCCACTTGCCCTCAGCCAGCATTGACCACATGGTCTCCACTGGATGGCGCGCGATTTGTACGAAATCTGGATCGCATGACGGCAATTCGCCAATGGACAGGAAAGATCGAAGATGTTGACCGGCCTTCACCACGTGGGTTATGTAGTCCCCGACCTCGATGCGGCGATTGCCTTCTACCGTGACATCTTGGGTCTTGTCCTTGACCGACGCGGCGATGCTGGTCCAGGGTTCAATTTCGAAGTGGCAGTCTTCCGACTTGGCGATGGGTCGACAGGCATTGAACTCATCAAGCCAATCACGGAGACTGGTGCATTCGCGGACTTCCTACGCGCCAACCCTAACGGCGCATTGCACCACATCGCATACACCACGGCAGGGCATCTGACCGAGGCGGTTGCCCCCGCGCTCGCGTGCGGCCTCCATCTCGGGCCAGCCACTGCCAATGGGCCAATCGACACCGCGGCCGGATGGCGGATCCTGAACATCGACCCGTCGAACACTCACGGTCTTCTCACGCAACTTGGTGAACAATAGCTTCGGCCACGCTTGACGACGACCGCCCCCGGACGTCAAATGGCCTCCGGCGCGGTCGTTTTTTCATACATGGCTGCAGTGCAATCAAAACGCTGACGAGGTCAGTCGACATATGGACCGCGCCAACGTATCGGTTCCCTCAGCGGC
>CAMDTO010000179.1 GCA_945907765.1 Thermoflexus hugenholtzii JAD2
TTCGTCCCAGGTCGCCGGGAACTTGTCGTAGCCCGCCATCTGGAGATAGTCCTCGCGATAGCCAACCAGATGCACATTTGCCTTCATGGGAATGAAGTACTGCTTGCCCTGGAACTGAAGTGCATCGTAGATCCGTGACGTGAAGTACGACTCCTTCTGCTTGCCACCCCATGCAACCTTGCTGGTCTTCAGGTAGTCATCCAGCGGCGACACCAGACCGGCCTTGATGTACTTGAAGGAATCGAAGAAAGCGGCGTACCCGTGCCCGCTCCAACGAAGGTTCTTCTCTTTGATCTGCGCGAGAACCTTGGTGTCCCACCCCTGCGCAGTCTCTTCAAGCGTGACATTCCCGAGGTCGGCGCGCTCCTGATTGAAGCGAACCGTAGCGTCCAACATGCCAAGATCTGCCCACGTCTTGTCGACCATGGTGATGATCTTGTTATTCGCACCAGCAGGCGCGGCAGCAGCGGTGGTTGGTGCCACAGGAGGCGCTGCCGTTGGTGCCGCGGCGGCTGGTGCCTTTGTTGGATCTGCAGGCTTACCCGCTGCGGGAGCCTGCGGTGCTGCCTCTCCGCAAGCCGCAAGCAACGCACTGATAGATACCGCCCCACTCTGCAGTAACCGTCGACGTTCCATTCGTGTGAACCCTCCCCTCACCGTCCCCCGACGGCGGCAAAAGACTGATTAGGAAACGCACGAGCGCTTCTCATTTGAAACAGCCTTCGGGAAGGCAATCTACTTCGGTTACGAAGAGATGTCAAATACTCTGAAACGCCAAAGCCGGACCGTACAGGCCTCGTGTCTGAGACTGGCCAAAACCAGAACCCGTGCGGTTCGGCCAAGGTCACCGATCCTCGAACATCCGCCCAAGGCCGCCCAGGACCGATCCCTCGTCCCGTGACCGCCCACCACCGCTTGGCGCCGCCGCCAGGACCCGTTCCGCAAGTCGCGAGAACGGCAGGCTTTGCACCCACACCGTTCCGTGTCCCCGCACGGTCGCAAGGAAGAGGCCCTCGCCACCGAAGATCATCGACTTCAGGTTGCCGGCCCGCTCAATGTCGTAGTCGATGCCGGGTGTCATCGCCAAGAGGCATCCCGTGTCAAGGCGCAGCGTCTCGCCATGAAGTTGATGTTCGACAAGCGTGCCACCCGCGTGAACGAAAGCCAGTCCGTCACCCCGCAAGCGTTGGAGGACGAACCCCTCGCCCCCGAAGAACCCGACCCCGAGTTTCCGCGCAAACGCCACCCCGATCTCCGTGCCGAAAGCCGAACACAGGAACGCGTCCTTCTGGCAAATCATCTCCCCGCCAAGTGCGCGCAGGTCGATTGGAATGATCTTCCCCGGGTATGGTGCCGCAAAGGCCAGCCTCTGACGCGTGCGCCCAGAGTTCGTGAAGTGCGTCATGAACAGCGACTCGCCGGTAAGCACACGCTTTCCCGCGCCCATCAGCATGCCCATGAAGCCGCCCCCGGGATTGCTCCCGTCACCCATCTTCGACTCGAACGAGATGTCCCCGTCCATGAACATCATCGAACCCGCCTCGGCGATGACCGTCTCGCCGGGATCAAGGGTGATCTCGACCAACTGCATGTCGTCCCCGACAATCCGGTAGTCAATCACGTGCGATCCTGCCATCATCCGTCCCTTCAGGCACCAGACTAGGTGCAAACCGTTGTGATCCAACCTACCACGTGCAGGTCACCGTGATGACCGTCAGCAGTACGATGTAACCCGGATTTGGCATCGACTGCCTCGTCTCGCACAGGAGGATCCCCGGTGACCATCTGGAAACACGAACCCACCGGGACCGCCACGGAGGCTTCCGGCCCACACCCCCATCTCGATCGGCATGGCACCCCTATCGGAAACCTTCCCGCATGGCCCGCGCCGGAGCATCCGTATACCGCACCGACCGAGCGCCAACCGATCACGATGCCCGAACCGATCGGTGCCCCCACCAGGCCTGTCATCGTCGTCGTGCAGGCACATTCCGACGATCTGTCATTCTTCGGGTGCGGGACCATCGCCCGTCTGGTGAAGGAGTCCGGCTACACCGCCTACCTGATCCAGACCACCAACGACGACAAATGCGGTCCCACACCCAGTGTCGGCGAGACGATCCTCGCGAACGAACGCGAGACCGAAGAACTGGCCCGCATCCTGGGCATCCAGCGCGTCTTCAACTTTGGTTACCAGAACCACTTCCTGGACGCCGTCTCGGTCGCCGAACTCCGGTCACGCCTTGTCTTCCTGTTCCGCCTTCTTCGACCCGACATCGTCATGACCTTCAATCCCGCCCAACCCGCGGAACAGAACCCCGACCATTGGGTCACCGGCCAGGCGGTCGAAGCCGCCAGATGGATGGCCGGACTGGACAAGGACTACCCCGAACACCTGTCTGCTGGCTTGGCACCACACATCATCCGCGGCCGGATGTACTGGGTCGCTCGCGCCGGGCAACCCACCAACCGCATCGTTGATGTCTCCGGCTACGTGGACACAAAGGTCGAGTCCCTCGCAGTCCACCAGGTCCAGGGGACCGCCGGGTCAACCGGACGGCGCCTGCGTGCAACCTTCGCCGCCCGCGGACTGGTCATTCCCGAACTTGGTGGTGACGACGACACCGCCGACCGTGCCTACATCCGCCGGTTCATGCTTGCGCCCGGCATCGAACTGGGTGCGCGCCACGGCATGTCCTGCGCCGAACCCTTCTACTATCTGGACGAATCGGACACCGATCTCCACGAGGCCAACGTCACTGCCTGGGCCAACGCCAACGCAGTACCCCTCGAATAAAGGCATCGTATCGCCGTCCGCGGGCTTCGCGTTTTGGTCCACGGGCAGCCCTGCCCGCCAAGCCTCCGTCCCGCATCAGTAAGGGCATGCGCCGAAGTCAGGTGCCCCCCGCAGGAGTACCATCCGTCACTGATCTCGAATGACTATTTCCATCGACGCCACGACCGAGACAGTTCCCAGCACACCCGAATCTGTACCCGTCGCCCGGTGGGTTCCATGGTTGTTCCAGGTGGGAAACCTCACTTTCTGGCTTTCCCTCTATTTCTACGTTCCCATCCTGCCCAGTTACGCCGAAAGCCTTGGGGCACCTCTCGGGGTTGTCGGCGCGATGCTCAGCGCGTATGGGGTGACGCAGTTGCTCCTCCGCATCCCTACGGGTGTCGCCTCGGACTGGTGGGGACGACGACGTCCAGTCTTCGCAGCCGGACTCGTCGCCAGTGCCGCCGGAGCAATCGCTTTCTGCATTGCCCCGTCGCCGTGGACCCTCGTCGGAGCCCGCGCCATCACGGGCCTCGCCGCGTGCGCGTGGGTCGGCATCACCATCATGTACGCGGGCTACTTCGCACCGTCGGAGTCAACCCGCGCCATCGGATGGCTCAACCTCGTCAACGCCACCGGACAGGTTGTCGCCACGTGGTCCGGAGGCTTGCTTGCCCAGCACTACGGTTACGGCGCGCCCTTCCTCGTGAGTGCCGCCGTGGCCATGGTCGGTCTCGCCTGCATCGCCTTCTGCCCGGAACCGGCACGCGCCACCCGCACCGGACCGCCGGTCACCCTGGACCGCCTCTGGAAGACCGCCACCGCACCCGCCCTGATCGGCGTATCATTGCTTTCCGCCGTCCAGAACTACGTCACGTTCAGCACCGTGTTCGGATTCACCCCCGTCTACGCCGAACGATTGGGCGCGACACGTGCCGACCTTGGCACGCTCACCGCGGTCTCACTCATCCCGTTTGCCCTTGCCCAACCGATCACCGCATGGTTGAACCGACGCTTCGGCCCACGAAATGTCGTGGTGATCGGCCTCGCCATGATCGGTCTGACCGCCGTCACCACACCCCTGTGCGAAACGCTGCCTATCCTGCTAGCCGTGCAGGTCGTCGCCGGCGGGGCACGAGGCGTCGTCGGCACCACCCTCATGGGCATGGCCATCCGCCGTGTCTCCCAGTCCGAACGCGCCACCGCCATGGGGGTCTACCAAGCCGTCTACGCCATCGGGATGTTCTCCGGGCCACTGATCGGCGGGATGGTCGGCGAAGTCTCGGGCTTGCCGATGATCTTCATCTCGACCGGAGTGGTTGCGTTCGTTGCCTCAGTCATTGCCATCCGGGTCCTGCGCGACGCATGAGAACGGCCCCCATCCCGGAGGGGGAAGGGAGCCGTGTAGTTACCCGAAACCCGGTATGCGGTCTAGAACTCGCGCACCCAGATGTTGCGGAAGCGGACCAGGTCGCTGTGGTCCTGTAGGCGCAGTGGGCCCTTCGCTGGATGCACCTTGTAGGCGGGCAGGATTTTGTGATTCGTGGTCCCAAGCAGTGCCTGGTGGTTCTGGATCACGACACCGTTCAGCATCACGGACGCAATCGCCGGACTGACCACCTTCTCGCCATCGAACCGAGGGGCCTTCCAGATGATGTCGTAGCCCGACCACTCACCAGGTGCGTGGCACACGTTCGCCAGTGGCGGGTACTGCCCGTAGAGGGCGCCGGTCGTGCCATCGGCATAGGTGGGATTTTCGTAACAGTCAAGGACCTGGATCTCGTAGATGCCCATCATGAAGACACCCGAGTTCCCACGTCCCTGCCCGTGGCCCTTCACCACTTCCGGGGAACGGAACTCGATGTGCAACTGGCAGTCTCCGAACACATGGGTCGACTGGATATCGCCAGTCTTCGGAATAACCTCCAATGCACCGTCGACAACGTGCCACTCGGCTGGTCCACCCGACCGCACGCTCGTCCACCCCGCCAAGGAGTGGCCGTCGAACAGGACGTGGGCGTCGGAAGGTGCGTTTCCCGGGTGGCGTCCCGGCGTCACGACCGGCGGTTGCGGGCGGGTCCGGTCGTGGACGCGGAACCCGGTTTCCGGGACGATGGGCGTGTCGGCATAGCCAAGTTGGTTGGGTACGTGTTCTTCAATGGTCATAGTTCCAGTGTACTAACTTGCCACTGGATGAGTGACGCGTCGAGAAATTAGGGGCGTGGGAGTGGAGGCGTGCCTTCCGAAACGGGGCGGTCAGGCGTCGCCTCCTCATGGACCTTCAGGCCGGCCCGTCGCGCCACCATGCCAATCTCGCCGTGCAGGGTGCCCGGCATCGATGCCGCATCCAGGATGCCGACACCCTTGAGTTCGTCGGGAATGTCATGCGACATCCGGCCGTCGCTCATGATCAGCGTCTCGTTCGCAAGGTCGGAGATTGTGGGATCGTGCGTCGCCATGATGATCGTCACACCACGTTCCTCGACGACCCGCTTGAAGAGGCTCATGATCTCCAAGCCCGTGACACTATCAAGGGCCCCGGTCGGTTCATCGGCAACGATCAAAGCCGGTTCGTTCGCCAAAGCCCGTGCGATTGCCACGCGTGACTGTTCACCACCAGAGAGTTCGAACGGACGGTGATGCATCCGCTTGGCCAGCCCCACCAGTTCCAGGAGTTCCGTCGCGCGTCGCTGACGTTGGCGCGCACCCACACCAGCGATCCGCAGGGGCAGTTCGACGTTCTCGTAGGCCGACAATACGGGCAACAGGGCGAACGCCTGGAAGATGAACCCGATGTCGTGTCGGCGCAATTCCGTCAACTGCCGGTCTGACAACTTGCGCGTGTCCTCCCCGCGGATCAGCGTGCGACCATGGGTTGGCCGGTCCAGTCCACTCAGGATGTTCAGCAGCGTCGTCTTGCCAGACCCTGACCGGCCACGCAGTGCCACCAGTTGCCCCGCACGAATCTCGCACGACACCTCACGGACGGCGTAGACATCCTCACCGCCAACCCGGTAAACCCGACTCACACCTTCACACACCGCAATGGCAGCCCAGGGTGCGGTCTTCGGCTTCTCCGTCATCACCGTTGCCATGATCGCCGATTGCCTCCAGGCACATCCGTCAATGCC
>CAMDTO010000180.1 GCA_945907765.1 Thermoflexus hugenholtzii JAD2
AACCGTCGACGGAAACGACAACAAGAAGGCGCGAGCCCGCCCTGCGTCTGTTGTTGGACAGTCTGACGCAGGCAAGGGTAGGACTCAGACGCGGCGGAGTTCAGACCGGCCGGAAACCTCCTCACGCCACAGTCCAACCAAAGCATCGCGTGACTCATCCCACACTCGTGCGCCGTCAGCATCAGAAGGCCGGGTGTATGCCCAAAGGTGGTCCATCAGCGCGCCGACGATGGTCTGGCGCAGCCACCTGGGAGCCGGGGCGCCGCTGTTCAGGCATGCAACCAGTGCGTCGCCAAGCGCGTCGATACGACCCGCTATGAACTGGTCACGCGCACGCCAACGTCTCGCAGTCGCGAGGAGGTCTAGCACCACCCAGGCAGTCAGCCGGTCAGGGGGCGGCACTGGAATTGGGCCAACCCGATCCTGATCTCGCCTCTCAATAGTCGGTTCAGACATGACCGCCGAGACTATCACAGTAAGTGGCAACACCCGAAGGGATCGTGAGACGACGCACGTACCATGATCAGTGCAAGGCACGCCGCGCCCGAAGGATCACGAATGTCCGCGCAGACCTCACCGGCCCCTAGCTCCGCGCCGACCGCTGGCAACTCCGACGGTGCTTCTTTTCCGGTTCGCCATTTGCCGCTTCTTGCCCTCATGACAGTGGCGCATGCCATCGTCGACACCTATGCCACAATGGTCTTGCCTCTTCTTCCGTTCTGGCAGGTCAAGTTCGGTCTGAGTTACGGCGTCGCTGGCCTAATAGCCGCGATTTCCAGTCTGACTGGATCTGTTGCCCAACCGATCGTGGGTATCGTCACGGACCGGGGCCGCGATCCCCGATGGGTTGCCCTCTCAACCCTCGTCGCGGCTATCGGGATAAGCATGATTGGCATCGCGCCGACCTACCCGATCTTTCTTGCCTGCGTGGTCCTCGGTGGCCTGGGGACAAGCGGGTTCCACCCACAGGGCTACAAGATCGTTGGTTCGTACTCCGGGACGAAACAGGCATTGGCGACGTCGTGGTTCCTCGTTGGTGGGAACGTTGGCGTCGCGATGGGGCCGCTCCTGGGGACGTTCTTTGTCGTCACGTACGGGACTGCCGGAACACTTGCCATGCTCCCGTTCGGCATCGTCATCGCGGGGGCACTTTGGTACGCGCTCCCCAAGTGGACCGCACAGCCCGTGGACGAGTTCGGGTTCAAGACCGTACCCGCACCTCCGACCCCACCACCTGCGGAAATAGCGGCCCTGAGCCGCCCACGCCGGTTCGTTGCGTTGGGGTTCCTCATTGCCGTCGTGGCAGTGCGGTCAACAATTTCAAGCAGCCTCAACAGTTACATCCCGCTCTACTTCGTGCGGGATGCCCACGAATCCGAGGCATTTGCCAGTCAGGTCCTTTCGGTCATGCTGCTTATCGGCGCCGGGGCGACCCTGCTGGGCGGGTTCCTTGCTGACCGATTTGGCCGGCTTCGGGTGCTTGCTGCCACGCTTGCAGGTATTCCACCGTGCCTGGTCGGTTTCCTCCTGCTGCCAGCTGCCAGCCCGATAGCGATCGCATTGCTCTGGGCCGGAGGTGCTCTGGTCACGGCAGGTTTCTCGATTACCGTGGTCCTGGCTCAGGAACTATGGTTCGAGCGACGCGCCCTTGCGTCGGGACTGATCGTCGGCTTTGCGTTCGGCGCTGGCGGCTTGTTCGTACCTGCAATCGGTTCCGTCGCGGACGTACTGGGACTGAGGGCCGCCATTTACGTTCTCGCCGGATTGCCAGTCATCGTGCTGGCGCTGACCGGGGTCGTGGCTTGGCTTTTATCTCCAGGTGCGAGGCGGGTTCAAACGTCTCTCAGGTGACCGATCAGTCTCGAACCTGACGTCGGCTAGGACTTCTCCAACCACCAAGGGGTGCTTGAAGGAACACGTCTGGCGGGGACGGGGCTCCGTTCGGATGCGGGAGCGGAGCCCCTTAACCGTTCAGCCCAACGGACCGCGGCATCCAACGTCCGAAGTCCCCAGGCAACTCGCCGCTCGCCCCGGTAGAGATCGAACACTCGCTGCGATGGCAGCGTACGTTGATCTGTTCGAACCCGGAGCGAAAATCCGGCTGGCAGCACGATGGTTTTGTTCGTGGCGGTGTCGTCGGCAATCTCTCGCGCGACCATGACTTCGCCTCCAATTCGCTGTCCCCTGAAACGCCGTCCCACATTAGAACGATGTTCTAGAACAGACGTTCATATGTTAGCACCCGGCGGCATGCGGCCGCAACTGATGCCGCCGAATGGGCGTCAGTTTGGGATGAATGCGGCCCTTAACTGGTTAGAGACGTGCGTTGCGACGTATTGCCAGTCCGCAGGCGGATTGACCGGGACGCGTCAAGGGTGGGCCTGGCGTGCCGCTGGAGTGACCCCCAGTCCGTGCCCGTTTCCAAGAACCAACTTTCCTTGGTCGGCGGTCACACCTGTGAACGGGTCGCTGGCGAGGAGGAGGTTCCCGTCGAGGTCGGCGTAGTCAAGAAGGGGCAGCAACTGTGCCGCGGCGCTGATTGCCAGGCTGCTTTCAATCAGGCACCCGCACATCACGAGGAGGTGATTTGCACGAGCAACCTCGATGAGACGCCGAGCCCGCCTGAGACCACCGCACTTCATCAACTTGATGTTGACCCCATCGACTGCGCCTACCAATCCCGCGATGTCTTTCTCGGTTGCACAACTCTCGTCAGCAATCAAGGCCACATCAGATCGTTCCCTGATGAACCGAAGGCCGGCGATATCAGCAGCCGCGCATGGCTGCTCGCAGAACTCAATGCCGAATTGCGCCAACTGGTGAAGCTTTGCAACAGCCTCGCGAGGTGTCCACGCGCCATTGGCATCGATAATCAGGCGGACCGATGGCGCGGCCTCCCGCACGGCGCTGACGCACCGGATGTCGTCGGCCGTTCCGACTTTCAATTTGATCAACGGCCAACCGGCCTCCTCGAGGGCACGCGCACGGTTTGCCATTGCTTCAGGTGTGTCAATGCCAATTGAATAGCTTGTCACTGGTCCCTGCGACGCATCAAGTCCCCAGGCCTGCCAGACCGGTCGTCCGAGAATCTTGCCCCAGAGATCGTGCAGGGCCATATCAACCGCGGCCTTCGCACCAGTGTTATGGCGAACCCGGGCTTCTATCCGGTCAAGGATTGCATCGATTGCGAATGGGTCGTCGCCCAGGAGCGAGGCAAACTCATCAAGGCAGGCAGTCACGGTTCCGCGAAGCTCCCCGTAGTATGCGTAGGGAGACGCCTCGCCGAGTCCCGCCCATTCGCGACCGGCCGGGTCAACCCATGAGATCCGGACAAGGACATTTTCGGCAAGTGTGCGGCTTCCGCGACTGATTCGCCAGCTACTGGCTAGCGGAAGGTCCAATGGTTCATGGGAGAGAGTGATGTCGGTCATGATGCGATGAAGCATACGACCCCGGCGGGCATCACGAACCCCGTGTCATTGCCTCGACGATCGCGCGCGGAACTCCGGTGGTTACCGGTGTTTGTGGGTTGTAGCCGAGTGCAGCCCGAGCATGTGAGATGTCGGCCACATACCAGGTGACCTCCCCTGGACGAGACGGTTCCACACGAATGTCTGCTGGCAGGTTGCGCGTCTCGGCGATCAGCTTGACGACGCCGAGAAGGCTGTGACCAATTCCATGGGCCAAGTTGAAGGTTGACGCCGTTATCGCAGGGTCACCGTCGACAAGCCGGTGAAGGCACCTGACGAGACCGTCGATTGCGTCGTCAATGTACGTGAAATCCAAGGTCTTTTCGGCGCCAAACACGGTGACTGGCTTGCCGGTCCTGATCTGTTCGTTGAAGACCCAAATGGCTCGTTCAAGGCGCAGGAGGTCATCGTCATAGCGTCCGTAGACGTTGCTGAACCGAGTGATGGAGAACGGTAGTCCGTAGCAACGGAAGTAGCTTGAGGCCAGCGCCTCGCCCGCAAGCTTCATCGCGGCGTACGGGCTTGGCGAGGCGCGGAAATCTGCCTCTGCCTCAGACACCGGTTCCTCTCGCCGGCCAAGGTTCCCGTAGACCTCTCGCGAAGATGCCAGGATGATTGGCACAGCGTTTATCCGGGCGAACTCAAGGGCATTGGTCACCATTGCATGGTTCTCGAATGCGCCACGCGGACGTTCGACGAGCGCGTGCACCTTTGCATGCGCAGCCAAGTGGACGATTGCGTCTACCGGGCCAACCTTGACACCACCCAATTCACCAAGCCCGGGATGGGCATTGGTGGTGAGGTCGGCAAGGTGAGTTGGAAATGCGCCACTCCATGAATTCGGACGCACGTCGACCCCCGCGACTTCATGGCCTGCACTGACGAGCGCGACGCCAAGGTTCGTGCCAATCTGGCCCGAGGATCCGGTGATCAGTACCCGCACCGTGTCGTGTCCCTGTTCACCCGACCGATTGACACTGCACGGAAAACGCTAAACGATCACGAATGAAAGGGTCACGATGACCGCGAGCATCACGACTGCCAGAATGCCAATCCTGAGCAAATCGGTGCGAATGTGGCCATACATCGTCGAGGCAACTTCAAGTTGGCTCGGGCCAGATCTTGAACTCTGGCCTCTCGAGACTGATCGTGACGCCACAGAGGCACGGGAAACCACCGCGCGACGTTCCGCCACGCTCACCCCAACTCGCTGTGAAAGTTCCTTGCGAGTCCCCTCCGGGACGCCAACTGGTCGATGGGCTGGCTTCATCGCCACGGTCTCGGCACCTGTTCCGTCCAGTATTTCGCCACTGGACGGATCACCGGTCGCTTCTGGAAGGGAGGCCATGCGACGTCCAGCCGGACGCTGCCTGCCACCTGGCAATCGACGTGTCATGTTGGCCATCGCATTGTGAGTGTAGCACCGGACACGAACACGTGGTCCCGCTTGATGGTCAGTGGGGACCGCAGACAGATCTATACTTTGAGGTGGAAACGGTTGGCACTCAAACTTTTCTTCGAGATTCCTACGATCTGGTCATTGCCGGTGCCAGCTTTGCCGGACTTGTGGCAGCTCGTGAAGCAGCAAGGCTTGGCGCGTCGGTCCTTGTAATCGATGCGCAGGCCATCGGCGCTGGCCAGACATCCGCGTGCGCAACCACACTCGGCGCACTTGCAATGCTCGGGATGACCCGGGCGGTTCAGCAAGTCCATCGTGAGATGGTCATCCACCTTGAACCGGCGACTGGTCGTCGGCGCGACCCACTCTCATTCCGCCTTCCATATGCCTTTGCAACCTTCGACTATGGCCAGCTGTGCCGCAGCCTCGCAGCGGACTGCACGGATGTCGGTGTCGAATTTGCTAGGGCTCGGGTCACTGGCTATCAGTCACACCACGTCGTGACCGATCGGGGTCTAGTCAGTGGAACCTGCACCATTGACGCTGCGGGGTGGCGTGCCCCGCTTGCGACCTCAATCGCTCCGAACCATGTCCGACGTGATCATTTGAGTTGCGGACTCGAAGCTGAAGTTCCGCAACCGGGCGATGCGCCCGCATCGGGGCTGCACTTCTGGGCGGGGCACGGCACGATCTGGCCAGGCTATGCGTGGGCTTTTCCGGCGGGGGCAGTGACCCGCCTGGGCGTTCTTGCATTCCCCGAGGTCGGTCAACGCGTCCAGTCTCACCGGCACTTGGCAGTTGCCACCGGTGGAACTCCAGCAATCGGCGCAGGCGTGGGACTTCGCACTGCCCTTGATCACTTCATGGATGGACCCGGCGCCGACTTCTGGTCTCCTGATGGCGGACTGCCGTGGCGGTCCACCTCAGGGTCACCATCGGCGGGAAGGCACCTTCACGGTGGCTTCGTCCCTTGTTCGCCGAGGACACCGGTAGTTGGAGAAATCATGTGTGTCGGCGATGCCGCTGGTCAC
>CAMDTO010000181.1 GCA_945907765.1 Thermoflexus hugenholtzii JAD2
TGGATGAGCATCAGAACCGATCACGTCCAACTGTTGACAACGCAGTACGCGCGTCTTCGCCGGTCTGGGGAGGCGTGCGTGTCCAATCGTGATGAGAGGACCCCACGATGCGCGGCTCGCGGTGTCGGCGTCACTGCGCCCGCGCCGGGCTCATCACGCGGTGGACCCGGTCGCCTCGGGATGGGCACCGGTTGGAACCATGCAGTGCCTCATGGAGCGGGCGTCGGTTCCGTGACTACCGAGCCGGTCCAAGGGGCCTCATTGACCACCGGAGTTCCCGGCTCCATCCCAGGCTGGCGAATCACCTCGGGCGTGCCAAGCACCGCAAATCCCCGTGCTACGCTGTCGGGGCTTGATCGAGTTCGTTGGTGTCGGCATCAGGAAGAGCCAGTGGCAACCATTCGTAGCCGTGATGCCGTCTCAGGGGCGCACTCAGCCCAGGCGGGTGACCAGTCAGCGCAAGCAACGGCGTCCGCAGGCAGCACCCTTCCATCCATGGAGTGGGACTGGTTCGCCTCCGAGAGGGTTGCACTCTCGGTTGCCGGCTTTTCAGCCGACGCGCTTGATGACGTCCACACCATTGTGATCCACCTTCGCGAAAAGGTTCCCGGATCTTCAGTGCACAGATCGGCACTGGCGCGTGGGGTCGCAAGCGCCGATCTCTGGCACGACACGGGCTTCATCTCGGGCGTCCGCGCGATCGCCGCCAACAAGTTGACCGACATTCGACGGGCTCGGACAAGGCGGAGACACCCCCGGTTCCGCCGCCCGAACGGGCCGAGCGTCGGACCGGAAGGCTGGCGTCGCTACCCCCCGTACTTCCTGATCGTGTCGGCTGACGCCGCCGGCGACGGGGAAACGTCGGCGACGACCGCACCGGAGTTACCTGACACGGATCGGGGGACCCCTTCCGACGAGGTTGAGCAGGCGGAATCTGAGCAGCATGCACGCCAGGTCGTTTGCGCGACATTGCGTGGGTTGCGTCCATCGGATGTTGAGACGCTCGACTTCGCCCTGCTGCGGTACACACCACTCGTCCATGGAAACCGTGTCGATGAAGCCCTCGCCGCACACCTGTCACGAGGGGGACCGCGCGCTATCACGCGTGACGCCGCCCGGCGCCGATTGACTGACGCGCGCATTCGCCTCGAAGACGCCATCGTCGGCCAACATCGCGAGGTGCTACTCGGGACCTTGCAGCAAATGACTACCCGGGAGACTGGGTATCAGCTTCGTTCGGCGCTTCTGGCGTACCTTGCGATGGTCGGAACCCGTCCACGAGAGGTCGTCGTCGACGCCACGTTTCAGACCCTCCGCGCAACTGTTGACCCAAGCGGACGAGTGTGGCCCAATTGCCCGGCCCTTGTCAGCGCGGTTGCAACCGGGCTTCGCCAACTCTACGACCGGCATCAAGCGATTCGGGGTGAGCCATTCTTTGCGCACACGGGGGAATTGCGCCCCTCCCGCGGAGTTCCGAAGTGATGCGCGGTGGTGATCGTCACGGGTACCGGTGGGTCCAGGATGATCCGCCCGGAGGGGCATTGCAGGCTTGGAACGATGACCTGCTCGCAGATCCGTTGTGGGGTCAGGACGCCGGGACGGACTTGGTCGCACTCGCCGAAGCGACAAGGTTCTGGCCCCTTGCCTACGACTGGGATTTTGCCAGCAGCGATCCACGCCTGCATGTGCGTCGCCTGTCGATACTGCTTGCTCACCGGACGACGCGGGCATCATCCAATGGGGTGCGTCGTCTCGGCGGATATGTCGCCGGGATACGACGCGGTTCCGATCGGACGTTGATGAGTGTCGCTTCCGACGCTGGCATCGACCCGGTTGCCCTCAGCCTTCTGGAAAACGGTGCGTTGCACACCGACGAAATGACGCCGGCCCTGATTGAGCGCCTGGCCTGGTCGATTCGGACAACCACCGATCACCTTTGGTCGGTCGCGCGCGCCGAAATGGCTAGTTCGACAGGTGACGCTGGTTCTCCGGCCCAGCGCGTCCAAACCCAACACAACCTCGGTGCCGGCAGGTCAGTCCCGGCAGTTCCTACTGCGCCCAGGCCGGTCAACGCGGATAGCACAGCCGACCCGGACCTTGGAAACCTGCTCGCGGTCCTCTCAATCGCTCGGGGACGACCAGAGCTCCCGCTGGCAATGCTGGGATGGGCCGGATCAACGATCAATCCAAACGGCAACTGGTCACAAGGAGCCGGACCCGGTCCCAGCGGTCAAAATGCCAGCCTGTCCACGAGCGTGCTGGCGCACGTCCTTGCCTGTTCACCTTGTACGGTGTCCATGCCAGACGGAAGTGTGCTGCACTTGGCGCCAACGATCAGGCCGGACGGTGATCGGCGACCAGGGTACGCCGCGGTGATGATTAATGTGCGCGACCATGCTGCACACCCGGTTGCCGACCTCGAAGTACGACTTGCCCTGCGGGGTGACACGCTGCCAGGAAGCGACCCGTCAGGCGCGACGAATGCCAGCGGTGTTGCGCGCGTGCAAGATGTCTGGCTTCCTGACCTCATCCAGGCGGCGCGCGATGGTCTTCGACTGCCAATTAGCGTTGTTCCGTCGCGCCCAAGTTCCGCAAGGTGGTCGCCTCCCCAGTAAGACTAGGCCGACCACCCATTTGGTAGAAGTGGCGTCACGGAACCTTCGTGGGTGCTGCAGTCGCCACGGGCGGGGCTGACCCAGACGGTCGCGATGGAGGTGAAGGGGCCCCGCACGTTGGCACGAGGAAAGACGCCAGTAACCAGACTGCAGAGACCCTGACCCACATCCCGACCCTGCTGCCAGTGATTGCAATGCGCTTCGGTTCCACGGCACTGCCCTCCATGCGATCAGCCAGACCTGACATCTGATCGGTCTCCAACCATCGCAAAGCACATCGTCCCACACTCAGGGACGGACCAATGTCCGACCCAGACCGACCGTTGGTCCAGACCTGCATTGGCCGTCCGGAAGCCCTGGCACGCACGTCAGGGTGAACCACCCGTAATTGCACTGCGGTCATTTCCCTAGTATGGTGCACTGCCGCTGCCATACCATCGCGGGACGCACGTGGCCCGGGGGAACAAATGGACCGAACCATCATCAACTTGGCTGCATCTCGCCTGACACGTCGCGCCGCCATTGCCGCGTCAGCGTTTGGGGGACTGATCGTCGCAGCGTGTGGAGGCGACGCCGCTCCAGCGGCAGCACCCACGGCAGCAAAGCCCGCCGCACCAGCGGCGGTACCGACATCCGCACCGGCAGCAGCCGCGCCAACTACCGCGGCGCCCGCGCCGACGGCATCGAAGGCACCCGTGAAATTGCGGGTGATCGAGCGCACGCCGTCTGAAGAAGAGATCATGGGGCTGCGCATCCCCATCTTCATGAAGGCGAACCCGTCAATCACGGTCGATGTCGAACTGGTTCCATCGGCCGAACTGATCACCAAGTTGCAGACCATGGCAGCGAGCGACACCTTGCCGGACAATGGTCATTCGTACCTCGGGAACCAGACTTACCACAACTTCGCCCTCGGCAAGGCATTCATCGATATCGAGAGTTACATCGCGCGGGACAAGATTGACCTCAAGCAGTGGTTCCCCGCACTGGTGGAAATGATGCGTATCGACGGCAAGTTGCATGGCCTTCCCTACAAGGGACAGGTGCTCGGTGCCGGGTTCTACTACAACATCGACCTGTTCGAGAAAGGTGGCGTGGTGGTCCCGACAGACGCATGGACAACCGACGACCTCGTCAAGGCGGCGCAACGTCTTACCGTCCGGCAGGGAAATGACACGTCACAGTACGGCTACTCCATCCAGACGTGGGGCGGCGAGAACCTCACTGCACACCTTCGCGCGTTCGGCGCCGACCCATACGCCGATGGAGGGAAGAAGTCCACCCTCGATTCACCGGCCGCCTTGGAGGCCTTCCAGTGGTACGAGAACCTGTTCCAGCGTGAACGCGTAATGGCACCGTTGGCCGACACATCGGCAATGTTTGTCGATGGGAAGATCGCGATGGTTGGCCGTGCCTACTTCAACTTCAAGACCGACCCGATCCTCGCCAAGGTTGGCGACAAGTTCAAGTGGGATGGCGCAATGATGCCGAAGAATGCCAAGACCGGAAAGCGGGGAGGCATGTTCGCGGGGGACGCAAACTCGATCACCCGGAACAGCAAGGCTCCGGACGCGGCGTGGGAACTGCTCAAGTTCATGACCGACAAGGAGTTCGGCGTGGGTCTCGCCCTTCAATCGAAGGGATCCACGACACCGGGAGGCCGTCCGGACGTGTACGGCGACGATCGGATCCTGAACCACCCACGCCTGCCCAAGCAGACCCAGAAGGCGCAGCTAGCGTCGGTCACCGAGATCAACGAGCCCGCGTCCTTGCCGTTCAACTTCCGCGCGCCTGACGTGGAGGGAACGCGTGATCCCGAAATCATCAAGATCACCACGGGCGATGCGAAGGCGGAGATTGGCTTCCTCAAGGACCTGAATGCCCGCATCCAGGTCATCCTCGACAAGCCCCGTCCCTAGCAAATCGCGGCCCAGGCCCGGCGCCCTACCATTCAACTGGTGGTGCGCCTCCCGTTCAAGACCACATCACCCTCGCGTGCGGAACCGGAGCACCGATCACGATGCGAATCACCAAGGTTGAGACGATCCGGCATCCGGCGTTCCCCCGCTTCACATGGCTGCACGTGCATGCCTCCGATGGACGCACGGGCCTTGGTGAGGTTGGGCACTTTTCGACGGCTGCCGAGGCGGTCATCCACGACCTGGCTCCACGGTTCCTGATTGGCGAGGATGCGACCCGGATCGACCATCTCTGGACGAAGATCCACGACCATCTGGCGATCTTCACCATGGGTGGGTCGGAGATGCGGGCACTTGGCGCCATCGACGTGGCGCTCTGGGACCTCGCGGGCAAACGGCATGGCGTTCCCATTTACGAGCTGCTGGGCGGAGCGAGCCGGGACACGATCCCCGTCTACAACACGTGCATCGGCTCAGGCCCGATCCCAGACAACCGGCGGTTCCTCGAGGATGCCGGATCCCTCGCCGCCGAACTCTTCGACGAGGGCTTCGGATGCATGAAGATCTGGCCGTTCGATGCGTTTGCAGGTCCATCGCACGGGCAGATGCTGTCGGATCGCGACCTCGATGCCGGGCTTGCACCCGTGCGCGCAATCAGGGACCGGGTGGGCGACTCCATCGGCGTCGCAATCGAGCTGCACGGGTTCTGGAACCTCCCCTGCGCCCTTCGGATCGCCGATGCACTCAGGCCGTACCGGGTCCAATGGATCGAAGAGGCATTGTCACCCGAAAGCCTCGGCGCACAGGTTGCCTTCGCGAAGGCGTGCCATGCCCCCGTCGTGTCTGGGGAACGTCTCGTCACCCGGTTCGCGTTCCGGGGCTTGCTAGAGGCCGGTGGTGCGACGATCGTGAATCCGGATCTCACATGGACTGGCGGACTGGGTGAACTGAAGCGGATTGCGACAATGGCCGAGGCATTCCGCATCCCGGTCAAGCCGCACAACGAAGGCGGGCCGGTCCACCACGTGGCGGCGATGCACGTCGCGGCAAATGTTCCTTCGCTCTACCTGCTTGAGATGATCCGTCACAACACCCGTCACCTTTTCCCGCAGATAGTGGACGAACTCCCGCCACTCGTGCGTGTGCCCGGGCCGGATGGGCGCGCCGAGGCCCGATTGGCACTGCCCTCAGGTCCGGGACTTGGCATTTCACTTTCCCGACGGATCATCGACGACCCATTGGCGACCCGCAGGGTGACCTCCTAGGCTCGCCTACCCGGGCACGCGGCTCAGGACGAACCCCTTACAGTCCAGCCATTCACCGCGTAGGCTCATCGT
>CAMDTO010000182.1 GCA_945907765.1 Thermoflexus hugenholtzii JAD2
TGATCTCGTTCCGAAACGCCTTCCCAATCTGGGCAATGCCAAACGGAAGCTTCTTGCGCATGGCTCCTTGGACAAGGCGGAAATTGACAAAGATTGCCTGGCATGTCTCCGGGCGGAGATACGCCACGCTCGCCTCCTCCTCAACGGGGCCGACAAAGGTCTTGAACATGGTGTTGAACTGCTTGATATCAGTCCAATCAAACTTTCCACAGACGGTGCAGTTTCGGGTCAAGTCGATCTGGTCGGCACGGAAGCGGTTGTGGCAGTTTCGGCACTCAACCAACGGATCCGTGAAGTTCTCAAGGTGGCCTGACGCCTTCCAGACTGCCGGATTTGCCAAGATTGCGGAATCGAGGCCGACAATATCGGTGCGCTTGTAGACGTAGTCTTCCCACCACGCACGCTTGATGTTGTTCCGCAACTCCGCGCCGAGCGGACCGTGATCCCAGACACCGTTGAACCCACCATAGATTTCACTGCTCTGGAAGACGAACCCACGCCGCTTGCAAAGCGATACGAGCTTGTCCATCGTGACCGGTGTGGGGATCGTGGCCATTATGCGTGGGGTCCTTTGATCAGTTGATGGCCCGTCAGATCGTCCTTCACGCGACCAACTAACCTAATGGTGCGTCGCGGTTGTGAAACCTAGAGTCTGACCGGCCAAGAGTATCATCCGCTCGTTATCTTTCAATGGTTCCGTCAAGCACCAATTGCTGGGTGACGGCGAAACGTCAGACGATTAGACTTTTCACACGCTGAAGGCGTCCTCGTCACTAGCCTGTGACCTGCACATGCCAAGCAACCCGCTCCCTGGAGGATTTTGCAATGACATCGCAAAGGACGTCACGGCTCCGGGTTGCGGTCGCCGGCGTCGGCTCATTTGCGCAACGCGTCCTGATCCCGGGGTTGTGTGCATCTGAATTGGCCGACGTTGTCGCGGTCTTCGGACCAACGCCTGTAAAGACGCGGGACATCGCGGACCGGAATGCCATCCCGCTTGCCTTCAGCGATTACGAGGTGATGCTCGACGCAGCGAACCCTGATGCCGTCGTGATCGCGACACCAAACGACATCCACCTTCCTATGGCGCTCGCAGCAGCCCAGCGAGGCGTGCACATTCTGTGTGAAAAGCCACTCGGCATTGACCTCGAGCAAGCAACCCAGATGCATGATTGCGCTGCAAGGGCCGGGGTTCGCACGGCCGTCAACTTCACCTACCGCTCGACCACTTCATTCCGTCACCTCCGGCATCTCATCCGGTCAGGACACATCGGTGAACTCCGTCACTTCACCGTTACCTTTCATCAGGACCTCCGCGCCAATCCGCTCGCTCCACTGGGTTTTCGGATGATGCGCGAACGCGGTGGAGGGTCACTCCTCGATGTCGGCATCCACATGATCGACACCGTGCGGTGGCTCGCGGGAGAGTTCCGTTCGGTTGCCGGAACCGCATCAACGGTTGTCCGGTCCAGACCGACGGCTGACGGACATGTGGGGGACGTGACCGCGGACGATACAGCGTCGTTCGTCGCAACCATGAACAGTGGGGCAACCGGGATCATTCAGGTGAGTCAGGTTGCCTTCGGACGAAGCGGGTTTCGACGTATCGAACTATTCGGGTCGACAGGTTCTGCCCTCATGGAAGAGGAGCGCAACCAGGTGACCGCGATCAAGGTGGCTGGAACCGCAGCGACCGGACTGCAAGACGAGCCAACCCCTGACGGGCTTCATGTGGCGTTCGAAGATTTCCCGCGAACGCACGCCGAGAGAATGTTGAGATCCATTGCAGGGCTGTTGCCCGTGCACGGCGACGACCCTTGGCCAACCTTTGCCGATGGCCTGATTGCACATCGGGTTTTAGATGCCGTCGAGAGGTCGGCCGCTTTGGGTAAGTGGATCGACATCCCCTAGATATCCCACATCAGGGATCGTCTCATTTTCAACCGATTTAGAATGGTTTGAGGAACGTCAGTTGTGATGTCGCAGCGTGCGCAACGTCTAGGATGTTTCCGGGCAGGAAACCCCAAAGGCACGCAACGACGGAAAGCACAAAGAGAAACCGCTCCGGTGCAACCGACAGGTGGGCGGGACCGACGACAAACCGTCGCGTGGGAACGCTAACGAGCAGGGAGTAGGTCGTCACAAGAGACGTGATGCCAAGTGCGAACGCGAGACGCCAATCGGAAAGTGCAAGCGCCTGCATGACTGCCCAGCGCGACGCGAAGCCTCCAAAGGGGGGGACGCCACTCATCGCGATTGCGCCAAGGACGAGCGCGACGCGTGCGACCCACCCCTGTTCGCGTGCGACCACAATCGGTCGAACGTCGAGGCGTCGACCACGTTCGTCTTCGTTGTCGCCTAACGCTTGAGCCGATGAGGTCGGCGTCGTCTCGATTTCGGTAGCTGCACCGATCAAGACAATCGCCACCAGGCAGTGGTGCGCCAAGGCGACCAGAGCACCGGCAACTCCAATTCGCGTCGACGTCCCGAAACCTAAGAGCACCGCGCCAAGGTTTCCCATCAGCGCATACCCGATCCGCCGACGCAGTCTTCCTGGAGCAACCGTTCCTAATGCACCACCAATTGCAGTCAATAACCCACCGACGGTCAGTAAGTGCGACGCTGCTATCGGACCGGAAAGTTGCGGCAACGCAGTCAACGTTGCCAGCATCAGTCCGAGAGACGCGGGGACGACGACAGCGAGAGCAAGCATCGACGCGCCAGCCCCAGGCCGCTGTGACGCTGACGGCACCCAGAAATACAGTGGCACGATCCCGACGCTGAGTGCGAAACCCGTGCTGAGCACCGCCACCACGAATGCATCGGTAACAAGACCGCCCGGGCTAACCTTCTGAACATCGGCGAGGGCAAATCCAGCCACCAAGGTGATTGCGCCAATACTCGCCAAGGTGAGGTAAGCAGTTCCAGCGACGCCCCCCTGCCAGTCATCCCGCTCGGTAGCCATCAGCATCGCCACAAGCAGCACAGCGAGGTGAACCCCCGCCCCAGCAACACGAAGGGAGTCACCTGCAAAGGCACTCGCGCTCGTCGCAGCCACAACGAGCGCCGCGATGACCGCTACCTCGCCTTGCCTGCGAGTTAGAACGTGATAGGTCGAAATCAAAGCACCGCCAACGGAGATAATGACAATCTGCAAACGTCCAATCGGAGGCAGGGACCCGGTAACCGAACTCATCGCGGTCAACCCGCTCACAGGTGCCTGCCATGCCCCGTATGCCCCTGCTGTCAGACCACAGAGCACGATCAGGGCTGCGATGCCACGCCCGAACCGGCCTGCTCGCCCGAAAAGCGCCCCCAGCGCGGCGGCGGCAACTGGGCTGACGAACGACAGGAAGCTCGGCGTCCAGACTGCATGCAATGCTTCCAAGGTCATCGAGGTGCACCCGGAGGGGGCTCAAAGCTTGTACCACCGAACAGGGGCACCCTCTGTGGTGGTAACGGATCGGCAACAGTGAGGCTCGGAAGTTCCTCTGGCTCGGAGCGCGAACGCACTGAAGTCGTTCGACCCCAAATCACACCAAGCGCAAGCGCCAAGACGATCGCGACCATGCTGCGCGCGCCAATCGCGGTCACCCCTTGGTTCCGGGTCACCATCGTGTCGAGCAGGTCGACCGCGTTGAGGAGCAGGAGAAGCCCGAGCCCAATTCGGACAATGTCACGGGAAAGCATGATCAGGAGCAACCCGAGGAGGGTTAGCCAATACCAAGCGAAGTTACTCGCACCTTCAACAAGCGGAAACGCAAACGACAGTGCGATCGCTGCTGCTGCTGCAAGAAAGGCACCAACAAGCATGAATGGCTCGTCAGTTGCCTGAGTCCCCGCAACGACTACGAGGCGACGCATGCCAGTCGTCCCGGCCGACGCGCGCGCCTGAGAGAATGCCCGAAGGCTCGGGATCAGCAACAGGCAAACGGTCGTGCCAGTGACCGCCTTCGTGATTGCCAACTCCGGTGTTGCAACTACTGCGAGCCAAACACTTACAAGAATGTGAACTAGCCAGAGGCACGCTGCCGCGACGTGCCACTCAACAGAAATGCTGAGAAGTGATGCAACCACGACAAGCATGACCAGGAGTGCGAGTTCATTCACAGCAAGGTTGCCCTCGGCGTCTGCCACGGATAACCGGTTGAAACTGAGCACTTGGCGCAGCAGAACAATTCACGTGCCGGCTCCAAGCACGTCCGGCGATGCTCCATCATTGGCCACAGTCACAAGGCCCGCAGACCAGCGTGTCGTGCCGAACCGTGTCTTAGTCACCGACCAATACTGTAGAGGAGAACCACGATTGCGATCACGGCTACTGCGGAGTAGTAGCGATCCTCCACAAGGCGCATCACTACTGGCAGTCTGTCCACGATCGCCCCAAGCCAACTCAGGATCGGATCGAGGGTCGATTTTCCCAAAGTGGTCGCGCGGCGACCGATCAACCAGATGGGCTGAACGATCAACACCCCGATCCCGACAACCGTACGCAGTGCCGATGGAAGCCATTCCTCGCCACTGCTGAGTCTCCACATCCCCCAACACCCACCTGCAAAAAGAATGAGCCGATCTGTCGATGCCAATCGGACAACTTCACCGAGGCGCGGGGCAGTGCTTGTCCCTGCAACCGCCATGCTCACCGAACCGAACCAAGGTGAAATAAGCGCGCCTGGAAAAAGCGCTGGTCCCACGATGACCACCAACGATGCGAGCAGGACAATCCACGCAACACCACGACCTACAGTGTCGGCGAGCGACTGGTTCCCCGAATGCGCGGAGGCAGTCCATACTGCACCAACCCTGACGGACGTCTCAGGCAATGTGGCTCCCAAACCACCGCGCCCACCATCCACAACCTTCACCTCTGCACGCCGTCCACCCCCTGTCAACACTGCCCGGTAACCGATCCCGAACCGCATAGCAATGACGCTGCCGACAGCTGCAATGATGCTCGCGTCCAGCGCAAAGATTGCAAACCTGGCCCAAGAACCCCGGTCACTCGCAACCGACAGTCCAGAAAGGAACCCGCCAACTGCAACTCCCCCAACCGTACCCGGTAATCCAACCGCCGCCGCGGCAAGCACGACTAGGACCCATACATCCGCCCGCCCCAGAGACAGCTTCACGCGTCCTTGGGGCAGGAACGGCTGACGTTCTGGTCCTCTCATTCCCGATTGCGCAGGTATGGCTTCAGCAAACAAGGCGGTACCTGTTCCGCGCGAGTGTCGAAGCGAGTGTGCGTTCGCCAGCACCCAGAAAAGCGCCAGAGCGGGAAACGTTGTCACCGACAGGAGCGCAAGGGAGCTCATCGTTGCAGGGGTCCCACTGCCGAGCGCGAGAAACGCCAACCCATTCCGGGCACCAATGATCGAGGCAATCTTGATCGAAGGTCGTCGATTGCTCCAGAAGGCAACCACTCCACCGGCGATCGCGATCCACCCAATCCCGGTCAGAATGTTCAGCCATGTGTCCGCCAGGTCACCAGAGGTGGTCACAAAAGCGACATCAAGCAGGGAAATCGCAATCGCATTACCGGCAAGCGCTACCGCCGGCATCATTGGCTGCCTTGCTAGTCTTAGCATCCACTGCCCGGTAGGGAAAACCCCTGAAGCCCCAACCGCCGCAAGTGTCAGTCCGGCGAGGCTTGCATCACTGAAACTGACCGAAGCAAGTTGTGAAGACAGAAATGTCCCGTTGACCTTGCTCAGGAGCAACACACACAGCAGAAGAACAAGACTGAATCCGCCACCCACCAGCAAGCGACGCCTCGCTGCATGAACCGAGGCGGCCCCGTAGATTGCACCTGCGGTCGCCGTAAAAAACGCCCCAGCACTCAGGACGACAGAAACCAGATCACCGGC
>CAMDTO010000183.1 GCA_945907765.1 Thermoflexus hugenholtzii JAD2
TGCGCCGCCTGCGCCGCCTGCGCCGCCTGCGCCGCCTGCGCCGCCTGCGCCGCCTGCGCCGCCTGCGCCGCCTGCGGGACGGGAACCTGCAGGCTGACCAACGCAAACCAGGCCGGTGACCCGTAGCCCGCACGCGCGTTTCCGGTTTGCCAGCTCGCTTGGTATCCTACCCCCTGAATAGACGAAGGGTTACCTCAATGGCATCGGACAAGAGTGCGAACAAGCGTCGGTTGCGGTGGCGGAGCAAGAAGGCCAATCACGGCACCAAGCCCAACCACGGCAAGTAGGCCATCCATTCCGGTCGGGAATCCGACCGAGAAGACCGCAACGACCGGCCCCTCCTGAAAAAGGGCGGCCGGTTTATGGTTTTCCGGCCTTGCCGCGAGCCCGAGTGGGCACCCCTCACTGCTCCGGCGTGACGTCAAGCGTGCGTCGCCCCCACCGGACAGCCTGGTTGCAGTCAGCGATCCAGACATCCAATTGGTTCGGCCCATAGTTGGCGTTGCGGTCACGGACCACGACCTCTCCGTACCCCGGCACGCTGAAGCGGCTGCCGAGGGGAACCATCGGCCCGGCCGCTGCGGTGCCCGGGCCAGGCGACGCTCCGCTTGACGTTTTGCTCCGCAGGCAATAGGCGGTGACGGTCATCCCACGCGGTCCAAACGCTGGATTGGGCGTCCGTGACGGCGGCACCGCGGTGGGTGGACCCGGAACGCGGGTCGGGGGCACGCGGGTAGCCGTCGGCGGAACCCGGGCCGGGGCAATGGGCACCCGGGCCGGTGCCACCGGCACATTCGTTGGACGGACGACCACGGTTGCCGCCACGGCGGGTTCGGATGCTTCGTCCGGGGCACCGGCAGGATCACGACCATCACCACTGGCCCCGGCAGGTGTCGAGGTGACCCACGTCAGGACCGTGTCAGGGACGGATGCTCCAGACTGGCCCCCGACCTGGGTGGCCGGGGGCGTCGCCGGGGGCATCGCCAGTGGCGGGGGCGGCGCGCCCGGCATTGCCAAGCCCGTCAGGACCTGCCACCCGACCACCACTCCGGCAACCATCGCAGCAATCCGTGGCCAGCGAACGCGCGCCGGCGTTGGCCGTGCCCGCGCAACCCCTCCCACTGGAACCGCGGCCCAGTGACCAGACGAGGCGAGCCGTTCATCACGGGGACTGAACGGTTCGGGAGCCGACGGTTCGGGACCCCGCGTGCGCCGGCCACGCACGCTCCGGGAGGAACGCCGCTCAATCGAGGCCACTGGGGCAACCGCCCGGTCTCCAGGTCGCCCGGTGTCCCGATCACCGGCGAACGACCACTGCCGGCTTGGCCGTGGGGGTGATGAGGCCACGTCCGACCACGATCGATCCGGTCGGGTCAGGCGACCCCGGGGATCGGCATGGGCCGGGCCACGCACAACGGCATTGGCACCCCTCGGGTCAACCCCGGGCGGCGAGACGTCACGGTCAAAGGCGTCGCGCGCCGAAGCGAGGTCATGCCAGAGGTCAGTGGGCGCGCCTGATGGCTCGCCGGGAGGTGTTTCGCGACGGCGGAACCTTGCGGTTCGTGCTGCTCGATCGTTCATGCGTGGGGGCGCTCGCGGGCGCGACGCCACCCATGATCCATGGTGCCGGACGGAACCCGTCCGGCCATCCTACCAAGAACTGGGCATTGTCAATCGATTGCCAGTCACCATTGTCAAGCGAAGGACGGTGACCTGTTTGTTGCCATCGACGAAGAACCGGCACTACACTGCCGCCATTCCCCTGTGAGAGTGAAGGAAGACGCACTGATGTCGACGACACCGGCGACCCATCGCGCACCCGCCCCGCCACTGCCCCCGGGCGCACCGATCCGTCCGGGTGCGGTCCCACAGACCTTCCAGAATCCCACGCGGGTCATCACCGGCGAGGGGTGCGCGGCGGAAGTCGGACCGCACGCGGCCAAACTCGGCGCGACGAAAGTCATGGTCGTCTCCGATCCCGGCGTCGTCCGCGCGGGCATCCCGACGTCGGTCATCGAATCCCTGCATGCCGCAGGCATCGAGACCCTCCTCTACTCGGAGGTCGAACCAGACCCGCGCATCGAACTCGTCGAGGCCACCCTGGCGGCCTACAAGGCATTCGGCGGCCAGTTGATCGTCGCCGTCGGTGGCGGGAGTGCGATCGACGTCGCCACGGCCACGGCCATCCTCGCCACCAACCCGGGGCCGTTGCGGTCGTACGAGGGATGGGAGAAGTTCCCGAATTCCCCGGACCCGTTGTTCGCGCTGCCCACCACCGTCGGAACCGCGGCCGAAGTGACACCGTTCGTCGTCATCACCGATGCCGCCGCCAAGTTCAAGTTCACGATCGGGTCTCCCAAGGCGGCGCCGATGATCGCCTTCCTCGACCCGATGCTTGTCCTGGGCCTGCCCGCGAGTGTGACCGCCGCGACGGCGATGGACGCCCTTACGCACGCCATCGAGAGCTACACGTCACTGCTGTCAACCCCGATCAGCGAAGGGCTGGCATTGCAGGCCATCCGCATGATCTCGGCGAACATCCGCATCGCGGTTGCGAACCCCAACAACCTGGCGGCGATGAACGCCCTGTTGATCGGTGCAAACATCGCGGGCTTGGCATTCTCGAACACCCGCCTCGGCAACGTCCATGCCACGGCCCACCCCCTGGGCGCGTTCTGGAAGATCCCGCATGGCGTCGCCAACGCCCTGA
This sequence comes from Thermoflexus hugenholtzii JAD2, assembly GCA_945907765.1. Taxonomy (GTDB): domain Bacteria; phylum Chloroflexota; class UBA11872; order UBA12225; family UBA12225; genus UBA12225. The sequence goes on from CAMDTO010000183.1 coordinate 2,711, forward strand.
TGCTTCCCCATGTGATGGAATTCAACGCCCTCGCATGCCCCCTGCGGATGATCGACATTGCCCAGGCAATGGGCGAATCGGTTGCGGGAATGAGCATGGCCGGGACCACCGAGCATGACGCGGCGCTGCGCGCCGTCCAGGCCGTCCGGCGGCTTGAGGCGGACATCGGGATCCCCGCGCGCCTGCGCGACCTCGGTGTCGACAAGGCGTCTATCCCGGACATGGCCGCCGACGCGATGAAGAGTGCCAACATCGCGATCAACCCGCGAAAGACGACGATCAACGAGATCATCTCGCTGTACGAAAGCGCCTGGTGACCCTGCGTCCCTGTGTGCACCGGAGTGACCATGCCGGCGATTGACGTCCGTCGACACACGATGCGCACCCCGGGAGGCAACCATCTTGACCAGTCGGGGGTCACCCTCGCCCGACTGGTCGGCGCACCCCTCGGACCCTTTGCCATGGTCGTGACCAGTCCGGTGACACGGGCATACGAAACGGCCCTGGCGATGGGGTTTGCCGTCGACCGCACCGATGCACACCTCGGCCTCATTCCCGATGTCGTCGACCATGGCGTCACGTGGAACGCAGGCTTCGCCGAATGGGCACGTGCGTCGCACTCCGAACCGTCAGTCGCCCGGTACTGCGCCGCCCTGCACGAGTGGTGCGCCAAGGTTGCTTCGTCACTGCCGGGTGATGCCACCGCCCTGATGATCAGCCACGGTGGGGTGGTGGAAGCGATTGCCGTGGGGTGCATGCGCAACGCCGACCCTGGCGAGGTGCACAAGTGGGGAGGCGCAATCCGCTACACCGAGGGTGTGCGCCTGGCGTTTGACACGCACACCCGGCGGTTCACCGGATGTGCGGTCATTCGTGTCGCTGGGGCGCCGCCAGACCGCTGACCCGGCGCACCGGCGTCCCGGCGTCCCGGCGCCCCGCCTAGCCGGGCGTCAGGACAAGCGTCGTTACCGCCTGCGCCTCGACGTCGGCTTGCGCGTACGGTGCCGGGATACGACGGTGGGTACGCCAGAACTCCAGCTGGTCGTGCGCGTGACGTCCACCGGGCACCCCGGAGACGCCACCGGGGATCACGTTCGTCGTCCGCTCCGGATCGTCCAGGCGCACCACGTGCCGGAACACCGACAGTGACGTGACGTCGAAGTCCGGCCCCTCGGCCCAGACGTACGACGCCGCCTGCAAGGTGTCGCTATCGCCGCCCATCGGTGCGACTGGCGGGTTCAGCGCCTGGCGCAACCACGGGAACCGGACCGACAGTGGGTGCTGGGCATTGGTCCGGTGGCGCGCATCCCACCGCCACCGCCGAGGGTCCGGGCCAGACGACGCCACCGCGCTGGCCCACGCGTCCGCAAGGGCAGCAGGGAGGGCAGTCGAGGCGACACCCGCCCACCACGCATCGGATGCGGCAATCCCGTCGGCGTCACGCCCGGCACGCGGGTGGATGTCCGGCCGGACCGCGTGCCCCGCGTGCCGCATCAGCGATGCCTGCACCGAGGTGATCCACCGGGAAATGGGGCTGCTTGACGCAGGCAGGGCGTCGTGTACCAGCCACTCCCACGTAGCCGGTCCGACGACCGGCGCGAAGAGGTGCCTTGCCAGTGCCCGGCGGAAATACGAGAAGAGGAGCGGTTCAACCCGCTCACCCGCCATCACGCCGTCGAACCCGGCCAGCAAGGCACGCGCGCGTTCGCCATCACCCTGCAGGGATGGCAGTCCCGCGATCAGGCGGCCCCACGCCCGGGCCGAGACCGATGTGACATCACCCTGCCACCCGGCAATCTCCTCGGGGGTGAAGATCCGGTCGTTTGCCATCAGTTCCACCAGGCGCTCGGCGCGCCACGGCGCCGAGAATGAATCGGCGATGTAGGGATCATCGCCGTCGACGATCTGCTGGTTCGCGGTCCCGATGTAGCCGGCACCCGGGTTGATACTGTGCGGATTGCGGTCGTAGGGAACGCGTCCTCGCCACTCGTATTCGCCAGTCCATCCGGCAATGGGGAACTGGCGGAAGGGTTCGTGGCCAGGGGCTGCCCCACCGTGGCCCGGTCCGCGGTCCGGAAGCACTCCACGCGTCTGGTAGCCAATCGTGCCGGAGGTGTCGGCAGCAAGCAGGTTGTTGACCGGGTCGACCCAATCCATCTGCACCGCGAACAGTTCGGCAACCGTGCGTGCCCGGATCATGGGGCGGAACGGCTCGAAGGCGCGCCGCGTCGGACCGTTGGTCGCAATCCAGCGCAAGCTGATCGCCCAGCCGGTCCTGGGGTCACCATGGACGACCGGACCGTGACGGGTTTCCCAGGTCTCAATCGCCACCGGGCTGCCGCCAGCTACCTCGATGACGCTGGTCGCCAGGGTGGCGTCGGCCCATCCGTCAGGCGTGCGGTAGCGGCCGGGATGGGCGGGATCGAATTGTTCGAGATACAGGTCCTGCGTGTCAGCGCACGAATGGGTGATGTTCCACGTCACCGATCCGTTGTGGCCGAAATGGGGCAGGCCAGGCACCCCCGGGAAGGTCGCGCCGGCAGCACTGAACGCAGGACACGAGAGCTGCACCTGCCAGTAGACGGTGGGAACATCCAACCGGCGATGCGAGTCGTTGCAGACCACCGGCTTGCCCGTCGTGACGCGGCTTCCGTGGACCGCCCAGGAGTTGGAACCACCCTCGAAGGAAGTCACCGGCCCGAGGACGGCAATGGCGCCGGCCAGTTCGGCCGCCCCCCGTGCGATGAGGCTCCGAACCGCACCATCACGGCCGGGAGGCAAGAGGGTGGTCGTCCCGGCCGGCGACCGCTGGTCGAGTTTGGCGTAGGCATCCGGACCGATCCGGAGCAGGATTTCGGCTTGGGCAATCTTCTGTTGCCAGACACCCATGAGCACGTGACGGACACGGAATACGGCGACCGAGTGCCACGGTTCCCAAGGTGCAGGCACCGTCCCGGCAAGGGCGTACTCCGGTGCGAGGGGCAATCCTGACCCGAGATAGGCGTTGACGCCGCAGGCATATGCCTCGAACATCGACCGGGTCTCCGCCGACATGGCCGCCATATCCGCCTCCGCAGCTGGACGAAGGTTCAGACGGCGGGACAGGAC
>CAMDTO010000184.1 GCA_945907765.1 Thermoflexus hugenholtzii JAD2
GCGGTTCAGTGTCGGGAGCATGGCCCTTCAGCTTGAAACCAACGACGGAGTGTCGGGAGCCATTGCAGATATGGTTCTTTACGGTTTGGGTCTTGACTACATTGACCGCTACCCGGCGATTGTAGAAGGCTTGACACTTGACGAGGTGAACCAGTCAGCTTCAATGCACCTTCCGCGGTTTGAGGACACGGTTGTTGCCGTTTGCGGTCCCCCGGCAACGTGATTCACGTGGCCGGACCGATTGCCACTCCGGTTAAGAGAGGCATTGGGTCCGGTCCCGGAACTCCTACGACGTTGCTTCCTTCACCACTTCGTTCACTAGTCTGCCGTCAGCCTTGCCTTTCAGGCGTTGAGACGCCACGGGCATCACTGCACGGAATTGGGGACCGACTTCCGCGATGATCTCGTTGATCACCGTACGGATGTCCTCGTGGCTCAGTTGCTGCGGCAAGTACTCCTGCATGACGTCGAGTTCGAGCTGCTCCTTCTCCAGGAGTTCGGTCCGGTTTCCGACCTGCGCAAAGTGGATGGTTTCCCGCTTCTGAGCAATTTCCTTCTGGATGACTGCCAGGATATCGGCCTCCACAACAAGCTGGCCATATTTGGGGTCCTTGCGATCTGTCCGGCTCATCTCCATCGTGGTGATGGCGGCGCGGAGCATGCGGATGGCGGACAGCCGGCGCTGATCGCGCGCGCGCATCGCGGTCTTGACGTCCTCAGCGAGACGGTCCTTGACGGTTTGCTCGTTCATGCCCACTCCAATCGAAACCCGGTCGAGGTCAACTCTCACACAAGCGAACCGAACTCTGGCCTCGCACACTGCGCGGACCGGTCCCGGATGGCCCGATGATGTGGTCCGGCGTTAGAATCGTGCCAGATCAGGTTGATGACCGTGAAAAGTTGCTCGACGCGTCGAATGCTCGCGTTGGTCATGACCAGACCCGAGATGCGGAGTGTTCCATGGCACTGCGGTTTGAACGTGGAGATTCGTCGCGGCCGAGCGGTCATGCACTGCTTTTCTTCCGTGCAGGCACCGACGGGGTTGACGATGTTCACGTCACCTATGTCGTCGTGCTGCCTGTCGTGGTGAATCCCATGAAGTACCTACCGCCCGCGTTTGCGAGTCAGATTGGCGCACTGGTCGGCGCGATGGGCAACCTGGATGCGGTTCCGTTGCCACCGATCCCAGAGCGCATATCGCGCGATGAACTTTGGCGGTTGGCAACTTACAGAAATGATGACGTGCTCGATGGGGGCATGGTCGACGGATCTGTCGAACGCCTCATGACCGCAGCCCAGGAAGCAACGCAGCACTATGCCGAGGCGTATCGCCTTTCGTTGGCACGCGTCCCGATCGGTGCGGATGATGGTGGGCCGGTTGAACTGGAGGCGCCTGACGATGACACGCTCAGGTGGGTCTTTCTGGATGAACGCGGTCGGATTGACGAACTCACCAAACTGACCGGGAGGCTTCGAGACGCGGTTGATGCGGGTGACCCCCTGCACGCCGGAGAACTCGCGACCATGATGCGTCGGCTCGGCGCCCACCTTCCTGAAAAGTACCGGGTCGCCGAAATGGTTGCTGGAGCCATCCGGGTTGGAACGGTTGGTGCCAGTCTTGCCCAACTGTATCTCGACCGGTGTTACAAGCTTTGCAGCGAGGCGTACGAGGATCTGGGAAGGATTGACCGCGAGATCCTTCGGTTCGAGTCGATGTAGAGCGGACCCCGGGCACGACCCATCCCGACGCACTACCGAGCAGAAGGTCGTAGCTAGCATTAACCGGTCAAGACTGGACGGACCAGGTGTTCGGGTGGGAGGGTTCCGTTTGCACCAAGCGCAGCCGGGAATATTGCACGCAGGAGCGTCTCAACCGCCCCCACCACCCCTGGTCCTTTCGCATTGAGCAGGAAGTCAGGGGAAATTGACCAGATGCTGCGCGCGCTGGTCAGGTTTGGCGAGCCACCGGCCAGGTAAGCGCGTAGTCCAGGGTGATCACTATTCGCGTCTCCCACACCGCGCGTACCAACGAGGACGATGTCGGCCGGGTTCATCACTATGTCGCCAGGAGCATTCCGCAAGGGGATCAGCACGCCGCCGGCCGCGTTGATCAACTGCCTGCCCCGCTCGGACGGTGGGGACCACAACCCTGTGCCTGGATCGAAGTTTGCCACCGCGACTGTCGGCAGACGAGTGCCCGGCGTCCGGGTCAAGTACCGCGCAACGTGCATTCGCAGGGCGAGCAATCGTGCGGCCCTTACGGTCTGAAGCCGGACCGCACGTTCGGTCACGCCAAGTAGCGTGCCGATCGGTCCGATCCAACCGAGCTCATCTTCGAGGCCGACCGGGTGAACCGTCACCACTTTCGGGTCGTCGCCGTGGACCCCCAGCGAATGGGCCGGTGTGCCTGACTGCACACCACAACCTGAACAGTCGGTCTCGACGAGGATGACATCCGGGTTCGAACGCAAAACCTCATCGAAATCGACGGTAACGTCAATGAGGTGCCTACCCTCGCTGCCAACTCCACGATGCCCCAGGGTCGCGGTCTCAATTGAGTGCTGATCGACCATCGGTGTGATGGTTGCGCGTGGCGTCGATCCGGCAGGGTGCCATCCGGGCGTGTCCGGCGCGCACACGATCCAGTCGCCCAGTCCGAGTTCAATGACGGTGTCACGCACTCCGGGCGTGAGGGTTGCAATGCGCATGGCGTCATGGTACGTACCAGCCACTCCGTGCTTGCGTTTGGCTCGACGTCCGGTTCATGGGGGGTCAAGTCTCGTCCGTGTGTTGCGAATTGACACCGTAATCACTTGCCAATGAGTCGCTGGTGTTCAACCAGGATGCAGCGATCCTGTACCACTGTCAGTCCGGCACTTGAAGCCACCTTGCAGGCCAACTCATTGACCACACCCAGTTGCAGCCAGACTGCCTTCGCTCCGTGAGCAATCGCTTCCTCCACGATGGCAGCAACCTCGTGAGACTGCCGAAAGACATTCACAATATCGATCTGGCACTGCACCTGGCTCAGTGATGAAACCGCAGGTGCACCCAGTGCCTCGTCGATCCGGGGATTTACCGGGATGATCGAGTATCCATGCGCCTGCAAGTAGCGACTGACACCATGGGACGGGCGGTCTGGCTTGTCTGAGAGGCCAACAACTGCAATGCACTTTGCACTCTGCAAGATTGATCGCATCACATTGTCATCGGCCACCGCATATTCGCCCATGAGCCAATCGTAACCCAAGCGAAACGTTCGAGATCCACACGAATCGGAGCCGCGGATTTGCTCCGGATCGGGAAAAACCGTCCTCGACGTTGCCCCAATGTGGCGGACACCTTATCGTAGTGCGGAATTCCGCCGCACCCAGTTGGAGACACGAATGGTTCAGGACGCTACGCACAATTCATTACATGCACCGAGATTTTCGCCGCGCATGGCCGAACTTGGGACAGAGGGGGCATTCGAGGTCCTGGCTCGTGCTCGCGCGCTTGAAGCGCAGGGTCGACGAATTGTCCACCTGGAGATCGGGGAACCGGACTTCGAAACTGCACCCCATATCGTCGAGGCCGGCGTAAAGGCGTTGCATGACGGGTTCACCCATTACGGACCTACCGCAGGGCTTCCACCGGTTCGTGCGGCTATCGCCGCGACCGTAAGCCGTACGCGTGGCCTGGATATCTCCCCGGATACGGTCATCGTTACCCCTGGTGGAAAGCCGGTCATTTACTACACGATCCTCGCAACCTGCGATGCCGGAGACGAGGTACTTATTCCGGACCCGAGTTACCCGATTTACGAGTCTGTCGTCCGGTACGTTGGGGCAAAGCCGGTATCGATCCCGCTTGAGTTCGACCGAGGCTTCCGGTTTGATCCCGAAGCACTTCGTGAACGGGTTACCCCACGGACACGGCTCATCATTCTCAACTCGCCGCACAACCCGACCGGCGGCGTCCTGACGCCATCAGACTTGCAGGCGGTCGCCGATATCGCGATCAGGCATAACCTGTGGGTGCTCTCTGACGAGATTTATTCCCGGATCATTTACGATGACGGCGCCGGCGGACGTGCCCATCACAGCATCGCGTCAATTCCCGGAATGCTTGAGCGCACGGTGATCCTTGATGGCTTTTCCAAGGCCTATGCGATGACTGGTTGGAGGCTTGGGTACGGCATCGTCCCCGCACCCCTCTTGCCTCACCTTGTTCGACTTCAAGTAAATGTGAACTCCTGCACGGCCAGTTTTGTTCAGATGGCCGGGATCGCCGCCCTGAATGGTCCGCAGGACGGGGTTGACGTCATGGTTGCCGAGTTCGATGCAAGGCGCCAACTTGTCGTCGCAGGGCTAAATGCGATTGACGGGGTGGAATGACGTGATCCTGGAGGCGCGTTCTACGCGTTCCCTCGCATTGACGTGCCAGGTCGTACTTCCAAGGAAGTAGCCGATTCGCTTCTTGCAGAGGAAGGGGTTGCCATCCTGGCCGGGACGGCATTCGGCGAATATGGCGAGAACTTCCTGAGGCTTTCGTTTGCGAATTCCCGCGCGGAGATTGCTGAAGGACTGGCTCGGATCCGCCACGGAATCGAGCGAATTCGCAAACACTGATCTTTCGCGCCGAACCAGTGAGAGGCGGGACCCCCGCACAGGGGTCCCGTCGACGCGGCCGGTTTGACTGTTCGCTTGTGTCCAAGTCGTGGATGTCGGCAACCGGATGGATGCCCGTCCAGGAGGGTCAGGAGCTCCGGCCCTGACGGACGCCATCGACAAAGGATCTTGCGCGTCGTTCAAGTTCCGCCCACTCGCGGCGGTCAACGACGCCTTTGTCAACCAAGTCGGATCCGGCACCCACGGCGACCGCGCCTGCCCGGATGAACTCGGCCACGTTCGATGGCGACACGCCACCGGTGGGACAGATCGGGATGAAATTGAGTGGGCCCCGAACGTCTTTCAGGTAGCGGGGCCCGCCTGCGGATGCCGGGAACAGTTTGACGATGTCGGCACCCGCATCCCAAGCCATCATGATTTCCGTTGGGGTGAAGGCTCCCGGTACCGACGGAATATCGTGGTGGGATGCGCGCCTGATCACTTGCAGCGACGTGTTCGGCGCAACGACAAAACGCGCTCCGGCATCAACCGCTTGATCGACTGCATCGGCCGTGAGTACGGTGCCGGCGCCAATGACCATCCGCGATCCAAGGGCGTTCGCAAGCCCCTTGATCATGTCCAGCGCGCCTGCGGTATTCAGGGTCACCTCCACCACGTCCACTCCACCAGCGAGGAGTGCCTCGGCCGCTTCGACAGCCAATGAAGCCTCGGTGTGGCGCATGATGGCCACCACACCGTTCGCGGTCATTCGTCCGACAACTGCCTTGCGTGCGGCTGAATCACGTGTCATGCCAGTACCTCCCCGTTCCTTCCATGGTCGCTGCGCAGTGTGCTTGACCAATGGCGGCCCAGCCAATTGATCCCATTGAGATCCTGAGGTCTCAGTTGGCGGTGCTTACGTTGATCCCTCGGTTCGCGTCTCAACAATGTCGAGGCCGTGGAACAGGCCCTCGCCACCTTTTGGAACCCATAGCGGAACTGAGCTTGCCGAAATCTCCAACGGACTATTTGCGCGAAGATCGACCTCGCCCCCGGATTCGGCACTGTCGAGGCCACGTAGGAGCGGGACCATGTTCATCACGCTCTGCGCCACCGATCCAACGAAGTTCGACCCGGTCCGAACCGCAGCGACAAAGTCGAGCCACTCATTCACGTATCCACCGTCGAGTGCAGCCCTGCTAGTGCGTGAGACACGCCAGGAC
>CAMDTO010000185.1 GCA_945907765.1 Thermoflexus hugenholtzii JAD2
ATGATGGGAAATCTCTTCCCGGTTCTGATCGTGTTTGAACCCACGGGTTGCGAGTGGGTCAGATGCTAATCCCGAATGCCGTGCGATACGTCGGAACGGTCATTGGGATCTCACTCATCGGCGGTGGTGCCATCATGGCCGGGTTTGAAGTTGGCGGGCTCGTCTTTGCAGTTTCGCCTTTCGTCGCTGCCGTAATTGTGCGTGCAATCGGTGGTGACGGCCTCAGAGGCGTCGGCTTGGGTTGGACTGGAAAACACGGGTGGTATTGGCTTGCGATCGTGATGTTCCCGGTCACAATGGCAGTGTCGGTTGGGCTTGGATTGCTGGCCGGTGCTGTGGAACTGGGAAAAGACGTTTCAGTTGCTTCAATTGGAGCAGCCACGTTGGTGGCGCTGGTACCGCGTCTCGCGCTCGCAATCGGCGAGGAGTTCGGGTGGCGGGGTTACCTGACGCCCCTCCTGCACGCGAACCGGGTCCATCCGCTGATGAACCACGCAATCGTTGGCGTGACGTGGGTCCTATGGCACGTACCGTTCATTATTGCGACCCCGGCATACACTGAGCAGCCTGTGTGGCTATTTGCGCCACTATTTGCATGTGGAGTTATGGCAATAGCGTTCATTCTTGGTGAGACCCGTCTCAGAACCAAAAGTGTCTGGCCGGCGGTGTACGCCCACGGGATCGGCAATGCCCTTGGTTACGCGTTGCTTGGTGAAGGTGTCTTCACTCGCATCGACGGGCTCTGGTTTGCCCCGCGACCGGAGGGCATCATCATGATCGTCATCCTGGGATTCATTGCAGTTGCGGTAGGTCTCATCCCTCGACCAGCGACGTCACCACCCGTTTCGGACACGTTCCCGCAATTCCTGTTCATGCCGTGAGACTGGGAAGATCAGTCGGCCACCCCGAGGTAATTGCATGCGGTAGCAACGAAGAAGCGCGTCATCGTTACCAGACTGTCGATCAGAATGCGCTCATTTGTGCCATGCACACCCGTGTCACTCGATGTGTCACGCCAGTCTCCGGGTGCGCAATCAAAGACATGCGTACCATTGGCCCGCGCGAAACGCGAGTCCGTGAATCCGGAGCACAATGCCGGCAACAACACCGCATCTGACCGCCCAGTCGCCGAACGGATACCGTCGGTCGCCGCGTCGCGAAGCGGATGGTCCCATGGCGAGTCGTTGCTGATCGCGGTTTCGGCGATTGAAATCGTGACCCAGGGCAGCCCGTCCAGGAGGGCATTCAGCACTCCTTGAACGTAGGCGACATCCTGGCCCGGCAGCGCGCGCACATCGCAGGTGATCGTGCAGGTTCCCGGGATCGAGTTCGACTTGACGCCCGCCTGAATCATTGTGGGAACGATGGTGATCCGTGACGCGCCGAGCATCAGTCCAACGGCACCCCGTCCGACATCTCCGATCGTCGCGATGACACGTTCCAGCGTTTCCGGGTTCAACTCCCCTGGCAACCCGAATGCCTTTCGAAGGGCTTCGAAAATGGGATGGCTCGTGTGTATCTCTGGCGAATGCGCTTGCAATCGACTAAGAACGGTCGCAGCCCGTTCAAGCGAGTTCTGGGCGCGCCACGGCGCTGACGCATGACCGGACGATCCCGAGACGACCAACGTCACCTCAAGTCGCCCCTTTTCACCAGTAGCCCACGTGTAGCCCAAACCGTTTCCTGGCAGGGTCAGGACGCTTCCACCACCTTCATTAAGAGCGGCGGTCGTGCGCACCCGTGCCCCGAGGTCGGGATGCGAGGTTACCCACCCAGCGCCAAATCGTCCGCCGGATTCCTCGTCAGCGGCTGCCAACATCACGAGATCACCGCCGAGGCGCACATTTGCCTGACGAAGAACGGCCATGGCCATTGCGCTTGCTGCGGCGATCCCCTTCGCATCACGGCTTCCGCGACCAAACACCGTCCCACCCGCAACCACCCCAGCGAATGGTGGATGAGGCCACCGATGTGCGTCCTCCACAGGGACGACGTCGAGATGGGACATGAGCATCAGGCTCGGAGACGTAAGCCTCCAGTCGGGGTGCCTGCCGTCGCCGGGAAGTCGGGCGATCAAGCTCCCGCGTGTCGGAGCCGCTTCGTACACATCGCCAGAAATCCGTGCATTACGGATCCAATCACGGAGCCAGATGGCGCACGGCAATTCGTTTCCATTCGGAATGCCATCAAAACCGTCGTGCGCGTCGCCATAGTTGACGGTCGAGAATTGGACCAGACTGGAAAGGAGACTTGCGAGCTCATCGCGTCGGCGGTCCACTTCGGCGAGAAGTCTCGCGGTGATTGCATCGTTCGCACGGGGCATTATTGGCACCTTCCGTGGCAGGAGGGTAGCCGATGACAGGAGTCGCAAGAAACGAAAGTTCCGTTGGCGTGGGACTCGGGAGTGCACCTACGAATGCAGTCCTGCGACCGATACAGGTGACCGGGGTGCCCCGAATCAATCTTCAAGCGCCCCCAGCCCCTGACGATACGTGGCATGATGGCACGGATGCATGGTGCGTCATTTCTTGGGCACGGTGTTGAAAGAGATGCCTGCCGAAGGGTGCGGTCACGGGACCTGCAGAAGGCAATGAACCCGACCATCGCTGGTACATCGGGTGGGACGGTGAAACGCTCTTGGATGAAGCGACGCTTATTGGAGTGCTATACGCCATTGACTTCGTTGTGGCAGCGTATGTGCACACGTTCCACGGATATTCCAAGGCGATTTGCGGGACGTTCCTTCGCCTGATCAAGGATGGCCGGCACCTCTCGCCCATTGATCGCGAGTCCATGCCTCCAAGCATTCAGGATGTGCAGGCTCTCCTGATCCCCGGACCGGTTCGTGCCATCTGGGTGCTCACCTTTGCCACGATCCTTGTGTGGCCGGTTGTGTGCGGGTATCAGTTTGGTCCGTTTACCGCCATCGCGTCGGTAATTGTCCGGGTACTTGGCGTCATGGTCTTTCCAAGATCGGTGTTTGCGACGTGGCACGCACAGGCGGCATCTGATCATCTGGCGAAGCTGGATGTCACGACGAACCCGGTCCTTGCCTCACTCGAGCCACAAGCCTTGGCAATCCTCGAAGACCTTTTGGGGCAGGGGCCATAGGGTGATCGTTGTGCGCGCATGACAGGGGGGCTCCCCTGACGACAGTTTCAAAGGTCTTGAGCCATGCGAATGTCGCACTCATCGCCCGGATCTACGCCCATGCCTTGGCGTAGGGAGATAGTGCGGCCGTGGCGACCCCGGCCGGTGCATTCGGGCTGCGGGAGAGGATGACGTTTGACGAGGTCGATTCACGTCAGGTGTCACGTCACCCCGGCCAGGATGGCCCCACCACAGTGACCTACCTGATCTTCAATGTCACCGGGATGAGGGCGCCAACAAGTAAAGTCACTGGTGGGTCGGCTGGGGCTCGAACCCAGAACCAACGGATTAAAAGTCCGTTGCTCTACCATTGAGCTACCGACCCCGAGTCCCGCGACTCTGCGGGATCTGCGGTCAAATGGTAGCGGGTAGCAACCACTTCCGGTGCCCATAACCGCCAGGCAGGCATTTTCGCCCGTTTGTATCGGCTCGAGTTGGGCTGCCATTTCATGACGATTCACCCGGTTCTCTTCGGGGCATGCCGACACCCAATTCCAGCGGGGTTTACCATTCACGGCGCCTCACGAAGTGACGGCACGAAGGGCGGAGAGCATTCATGGCCTCGAAAGTACGGTTCGGGATCGTGGGGACCGGTGGGATCGCAAACGCGCACGCGACCGGGCTTGCGGTGATGACCGATCAGGCGGAAATCGTTTCCTGTTGTGACGTGGAACCGGCACGTGCCGCGTCCTTTGCCTCTCGCTGGCACGTCGGTCGGTCATTCGGCAGCGTGCGCGAAATGCTCGATGCCGGTGGCATTGACGTCGTCTCAATTTGCACGCCCCATCCCCAGCACGCAGACCCACTCATCCTCGCGGCCGAACGAGGCATTCATGGGATCGTCGAGAAGCCTCTGACCGCGACGCTTGAAGATGCCGACCGGGTTCTCGAGGCGCAGTCGAAATACGGGACCCTGCTTTCATCGATGTCCCAGCGACGCTGGTTCCCTGCTGCTCAGCGGATCCGGCACGCAATCGACACCGGAAAGCTCGGCGACAAAATCGTCATGGGTGAGTCGTACTGCGAAATGTGGCGCGATGAGGCCTACTACCGGCGCGACCCGTGGCGTGGCAGGTGGGATACCGAAGGTGGTGGCGTGATGATGAACCAGTCACCCCACAACATCGACTTCCTTCTTTGGTACGGCGGCCCTGCGGTGGAAATCTTTGGCTACTGGGCGAATGTGAACCATCCGTATGTGGAAATCGAGGACAACGCGGTCGCCGTAATCCGGTTCAAATCCGGTGGTCTCGGGATCATCAAGGGGACCGTGTCCATGAATCCGGCACGACGCATCCACGGAGTGTCGGTTGTCGGTTCCAGTGGCGCAACGGTCAGTCTGGACTGCTGGGAGATACCACCGGAGGAACGCGCAGGCGCCACGGGTCCCACTGACGTCGGAACGAATGACATCTGGACCGTTCCCGGTGAAGCCGGCATGTCGGACCATGAGGCGCGCGACTACGGGTCTGGGGAGCTGCCGAACTTCCACGCCTATCAACTTCGGGACGTCATCGAGGCAATCCAGACCGGACGCCAACCCTCGGTAACCGGACTCGATGGCTACCGTGTGGTCGCGGTGATCCAGGGCATTTACGAGTCAACCCGCACGGGCAAGCCGGTTGCCCTGAAACTCTGACATCAGCGACTTCCCAACCCGAGAGACGCTGCACCTGCCGGTCAATTCCGTCAAGTGCAGCGTTGCCTTGCGTGCAAGCCGGGCATATCCAAGGAGTCACAATGGATCCGAACATCATTGCCCCGGGACGGCACGAGCCACTCAGGATCGGTGCGATCGGGACTGGCCTAGCCATGGAACGTCTGCATTGGCCGGCACTTTCACGTCTGCGCCATCACGTCGTTCCAATTGCATTCGCAGAGCCAAACGATGCCTCAGCTGCGCGGTTCCACGGCGAGACTGGCCTGGCTGGAAGTGCACGGTACGCCGACTACCGTCAGATGCTCGACAGTGCCGACCTGGACGCAGTCGTGATCCTCCTGCCCATTCCCATGCTCCATGGCGCGGCCAAAGCCTCACTTGAGGCAGGGAAGCATGTCTTCTGTGAGAAACCTCCTGGGGGTGACCTGGACCGGGCGCAAGAATTCCTTGGGCTCGAGCGCGCACACCCTGACCGAATCCTGTTTGTGGCCGAGAACTTTTTCTATCGGGATGACCTCCGGCTTGCACGATTTCACCTCGACCAGGGTGTACTCGGAAGGGTTCACTCAATGTCTTGGCGAATTTCCGGGCAGTACGTGCCCCGGGCCGGGACATTTTCAAGCACGCCGTGGCGTCATCAGCCCGGATACCGCGGGGGGCCACATCTTGATGGTGGGATCCACATGATGGCAGCAATGCGATTGCTCCTCGGTGATGTTGCGAAGGTTCATGGACTTATTCAACACGCGAATTCGCTGATGGGCGGTCCGTCGACGTTCGTCCTGAACCTCGCTTTTGCAAGTGGAACCGTGGGCAATTACTCCGCCATCCATCCCGAAATTGTGGTTCCGCCGGATGACACTCGGCTCCGCTTGTACGGCGACGCCGGGACAATGACGTTGACCCCACCCTACGTCCAGGAGACCCGGGGTTTCGACGTCCATGACGCCAACGGTTCAGGGCAGTCCTGGCGTGTCTCACGCACTAGCAGG
>CAMDTO010000186.1 GCA_945907765.1 Thermoflexus hugenholtzii JAD2
CACCACGTCATCCTCGGACACACGCGCCTGTATCCGCGGGCCGGGCGGATCGAGAACCTGGCCTTTGACATCGTCATCAACGCACTGCTTGCCCGGTCGCTGCCTCACCCACGGGATCACGCGCTACTGACCGACTTCTACAACGCCGACGAGTTGCCCGCCGCCCTGTTGCGACCCGTTGTTGGGTGGGTTGCTCCGGCAAACCAGCATGTAGCAAATTTCTTGCACATTCCGAAAATTCCGGTCATCCCATGGGCCAAACGCGCGCCACGCCGACTGGTCAAGGCCTACAGGGACCTCTACTGGGGTGATGGATGCACGTACTCGGAGTTGATCGACGCACTGCGTCAGTTGATCCGCCAGGACGATCAATCGCTGGCGGTCATCCCGCTGCTTGGAGACCACTCCCCAGAAGACGAAGGGGCGTCGAGTTCGGGAAATCTCGAGTCACGCAGTGAGACCCTGTTCGATGCCGTACGGAAGATCGTTGCTGACTGGCCACCGCCACCAATCCCGTCTGCCGGACAGTCCTGGGGCGACATCCTCAAATCGCAGACCCGTGTTCCCGGTCAGACGCCACGCGGACAGCTGCGGAGGGCTATCCAGGCGATTGCACGCAAGGGCACGGGGGCTATCGGCACGCATCCACGGGATACCGCGATACACATCGAAACGGCGATCCCCCGACTATCCCGACGGGGTATCGTGGCGAGGGCATTCGGACAGACACGGTTCCTCAACCCGGACGTGATCGACATCAAGCGTGGACGCCAGACCCATGAACCGGTCCATGTCTACCTCGATGTGTCAGGAAGTGTCAACGGCCTGATCGGCGCCCTTTTCGGCGCTGTCATCGACGCCGGGGCCGCCGTCCATCCGGTGATCCACCAGTTCTCGACCGAGGTTGCCGATGTGACCCTCGCCGAACTCCGCCGGGGTGTCTGCCGGACGACCGGAGGGACCGCGATCGAGTGCGTCGCGAACCACATGATCCGGCACAAGGTGAAGCGTGCCCTGATCGTGACCGATGGGTACGTGGGGACACCCGGCGCGACCGGAGATGCGTGGATGAAGGCATCCCGGATTGCCGTGGCCCTCACCCCGGGCGGGTCACTCCGGCGCGACCTCGAACCCTACACCGACATCTGGACCGAACTTGCCCAGCCAGTCGCCGCCTGACCTGCCAATGACCATCAAGGAAGGACACAACCCCCATGACCGCTTGGAACCTCCGTTCGGCCGAGTTCGTCTGGCCCGGACACCCGGACAAGATCGCCGATGCGGTCGCCGACCGGATCGTCGACGCCGGAAGGCGCCTCCATCCGCGAACCCTCGTGGGCATCGAAGTCGCCCTCCATCAGGACCGGGTCTTTGTCGATGGACGGGTCGCCGGCCCCGGTTCCAGTTCGCTCGACATCGACGGCATCGTCCGCCAGACGTTCGCCGAACTTGGGTATAGCCAGGTGTTCTGTCCGGCACCGGAAGACCTCCGGATTGACACCGACCTTCGCCTGGACGACCTGTTCCCCGGCGAGGCCGAGTACCGCGAGGTCTCGGATGACCAGGCGATCATCACGGGATGGGCTACGACCCGTCTGGGCACCCATGGCCTGCCGTGTGAACACGCCTTGGCGCGGCACATCGCGATTGGCCTGTGGCGGTTACGGATTGACCGGCCCGAACTCGGCCTTGGACCCGACGGCAAGATATTCGTCACGATAAGCGAGGCCGAAGACGGTTCATCATGTGCCGTTGATGATGTCACGGCATCGATCCATCATGCCGACGACTGGGACGCCACCAGCGCCTTGGGCACACTCGGCCACACGGTCTTGCAGCTTCTGCACCAGTTTGCGTCCGGCGTGCCGGGTTTTCACATCCCGGGCGACTGGACGCTGAACATCAATCCGCTTGGCGACTTCATCGACGGCGGACCGTGGGGCGACAACGGGCTTTCTGGCAAGAAACTGGTTGCAGACTTCTACGGGCCACGCGTGCCCATCGGTGGTGGCGCAATGAGTGGCAAGGACTTCTGGAAGGTCGATCGCGCCGGTCCATTGATTGCCCGCGACCTTGCCACGGTCGCCGCCCACCACTTCGGATTGGGTGAATGCCTGGTTACCCTGGGGATCCGTCCGGGTGACCGTGCTTTCCGCGTGATCAGGATCGAGGACGAGAACCGGACGGCCATCGACGTTGCCCGGGCCACATCCCTGACGGACCTTCGCCTGAAAAGCCGCGCCAGCTGGCCGGGATCCAATGGCCCCCTGGAGGAAGTAGCCCGGTGGGGACACTTCGCCCCGTTGCCGGGGTTCCGGGGAGCCTCACTGGCCACATTGGCGACCGTCGCAGCGTAACGCGCATGCGTACCGGGAGACGACGTCGTGTCCCGGTACGCAAGGCGGTCCGTGTTCCCCGGTACCGTCGCACGCGGGGCCAGTGAGAGGGTTCGGCGGCCCAGCCACGTGAACGTGCATCCGGCACAGCCGATCGGCAATGCCCCGGAACGGCACGTTCATGCACCCAGAAGGAGGCTGTCCCCGATCTGTGACGCCTTGTCACACGCCTCGCGGACACTCATCTCGCCCTTGAATGCGGGGAGCAACTGCTTGGTGGTTTCGTTGTACCACTGCAACCAATTGAGGTGGAAACTCAGCGATCCGGCATGTTTCATCTGTTCAGCCGCAATCTTCATGTTCGCCGGTGGCGGTGCCAGCCACACCGCTTGGTCGGTTGCGGAGGACCGCAGTGAAGGGGAGTTGATCCGCAGCTTCCCCACGAGGTCCTGTGGAAACTTGTCGGCGTAGAACTTCGCAAGCATGTATGACGGTTCCGGGTTCTTGGTCTGGGAGATCACAACAGTCGGGTTCTCGTTGGCCACACACGCACGCTTGCCAGTCTTGGGATGCTTGGGGGTAATGAACATGTCCCACTCGAAGTCCGGCTTGCCGAATTGGGTGGAGCCGATCAGTCCGGTATTCCCCAACCGCATGCCAATCTTGCCTTTGAGCCAGAGATCGCCCTCACCAAGCGACTTGTCGTCAGGGACCGGATGGACCTTGTACTTCTGGACCAGGTCGACTAACCACTGGAAGACCTCGATGTTGCCTGCAGAGTTGATCGTGGTCTTGGTGCGGTCTCCGTTGATGTAGTCCTCCCCCGCACTGCGGATGAGGTTGAGCCACGCAAACTCGAAGATGTAGTTCATCTGGATACCGAAGGTCTCACCCGTCTTCGTGAGTTTCTGGGCCGCCTCCAGCATGTCGGTCCAAGTCCAGGTGTCCCCCTCCGGCGGCTTGACTCCATTATTCGTGAACATGGTCTTGTTGGAGAGAGAGATGGAACGGGCCTGCCAGAAGGGCATTCCGTAATGCTTGCCCTTGCGGATCAGGACCTCCTCCTGCGCATACCACCGGGACAGGTCCACCTTGTCCCGGCGCGCGTACGGACCGATGTCAACCAAGGTGCCCTTGTCTGCGAAGTCACTCATCCACGACCCGCTTGACCGGGCGACATCCGGTCCGGACCCAGCGGCAATCGACGCAATGAGGGCCTCGGTGAAATTGCCGGTGACTTGCAGGTTTTCAACCGTGATCTTCAGCCCGTTGATCCGGGCGACCTCTTCGGCCGTCTTGTTCGTCCACTCAAGTCGTTCACCGGCGGCGAAGTGCGTGGCACTGGTGACCTTGAATGGAAACGGACCCGAAGGCAGCGACGTCGGTGCTGCAGTCGGAGCCACCGCCGCCTGGATGGTCGGTGCCACCGAGGGAGCGCCGGCGGGTTTCGTCGGCGCAGCGGTCGTGGCCGGTGCGGTAGGTGCCTCCTCACCGCAAGCGGCGAGTGCCCCGGCACCGACGGCCGTGAGGCCCGTCTGCAACAGCCGGCTACGTGTCAGGAGTGCCATTCCTCGGGTCTCTCCTTCGCCAGCGTACGGGCAGCGTCCGATCACCATCACCCCACTACATCTGCACACCGCGTTCCCGATCACCCAATCCGGAATGAAAATCGCCGTCAAGCGCCGTGATGGCGGGCATCATGAGCACCGCCGGAATTGGTGCCTCAACTCATGCTCCGGTGACGATGACGCGGTATCGTCGGGTTCATGACAACGGAAACAGGCACTCCTGCCCGCGGGCCTCATTTCGCCGGACCCGGGTCGTGGTACCGCGGAAACCTCCATTGCCACACAACCGAGTCGGACGGGAACCGGTCGCCATCTGACGCCGCTGCCGGATTTGCGAACCTCGGTTACGACTTCCTCGCGATCACTGATCACGACCGGATCACCGACCCCGCGACGGTTGATGCGCATGGTCTCTGCCTCATCCCGTCAGTCGAACTGACTGCAGGCGCGGGTCTGCTTGGCACCGAGTTCCACATCCTTGGCATCGGCATTGATCCATCGACTGCGCTTCCCCCGAGAACATCGCCTGGACGGGTCTCATCGGCTTGGCTTCGGGACCAAGGCGCCGCCGTCTTTGCCGCCCATCCACACTGGTCTGGCCTGACCGTCGACGACCTGATGGGGCTCACCATTGACGGGATAGAGGCCTGCAACGGCGGAACCGCCCTGGATAGCCTCAAGGGCGAAGCCTTCACCTACTGGGACGAAGGCCTGCTACGCGGGGCATCCTGGACGGGTCTGGGCACCGACGACACCCACTGGCACACGCTTGACCGAGGAACGGCCTGGGTGATGGTCCGTGCCACCGAACGGACGCCGGCCGCCCTGGTGAGTGCCATCAAGGCCGGTCACTTCTATGGATCGACGGGGCCGGACATCAAGGACGTTCATCTCGAGATCATCGACGACGGCCGCGTACTCCAGGTGCATGTCCACACGTCGCCAGTTGCGGCGATCTACCTGAGCGGCCCCGGGTCACGAAGCCAGCACACGTTTCACGACGCAACATCGGGTAGCACCTCGCTGACCGAGGTGGATCCCGCACGCATGTCCATCACGTCGCACACCTTCGAGGTCGATCTGACCATCACGGGTCCCGCACGGCATGCCGGGAGAGGCACTGGCCAAAGGCACATCCGCGTGAGTTGCATGGACTGGAACCGCGGACGCGCTTGGAGCAATCCGCTGTTCTTCGGATCGTGAGACCTGTCCGGACTACCCTTGCCTCCCATGAGGCGGACATGACCGGTCACCGGCCCCGATACCGGAGCCATGACTACGTCCCCCATCCGGTGTCGGGATCGACGACCTCTCGAGGCACCCGTGCAAGGATCTGGCAGACCACCTCGTACGCACTTGTTCCGCTCTGGCGCGCCACGTCATCGGCAGTGATCGACTGCATCGCTTGGCGTCCGATCAGGACGACCTCGTCACCTTGCCGGGCGTCAGGAGTGTCGTTGAGGTCGACCATGCACATGTCCATGCAGACACGTCCGACCAGCGGGACGCGTCGCCCACGCACGAGGACTTCGCCCCATGTCGAGGGCCCACGGCGCAAGCCATCTCCGTATCCGATCGGCAGGACTCCGATGCGCGTTGCCGAGGTGGCAGTCCACGCTCGTCCGTACGACACCGTTTCCCCGGCATCGACCATCCTGATCTGCGCGATGCGGGTCTTGAGGCTGAGTGCGGGCCGGAAGGTCGCGGGCAACGGGGTCTCGGGTCCCGGGTCGATGCCGTAGAGGGCAATGCCAGGTCGGACGAGGTCGAACCGTGCCTCCGGAAATCGCAGTGCACCGGCACTGTTCAGGGCGTGGACATACCGTGGGCGGGGCAATGACGCCTCGCACCATTCGTCGATGATGGCGTTGAACCGCCCGAGTTGCT
>CAMDTO010000187.1 GCA_945907765.1 Thermoflexus hugenholtzii JAD2
CGTTCGGCGATGGCCAGGGTGGTGCGGACCGGGTCGCGACGCGGATCGGACCCGGCCCGGGTGCATTCGTCGCGGAAGAGGCGTGCCATCTCCGTCCCGGACTTGAGGCGGTACTCGTCGTTTGCCCGCAGATGCGCCCCCGCATCGGCGAGGGTCGTGCCATGACGGATGCAGGTGACGACGTGGTGCAGTTGCGCGCGTGATGCGTCGTGGTAGTGGGCATTCTGGGTGGCGACACATCCCAGACCCAGACGGGTGGCTACCTCCTGCAGTCCGGCATTGCGGGCACCGTCGCCCGGCAGGCCATGCCGGTGGAGTTCGATGAAATAGTTGTCCTTCCCGAAAGCTTCCCGGTACCGGGATGCCACCATCATGCCGGCGTCCGGGCCATGTCGTGCGAGTGCCCGGCCGAGTTCACCATGCGGACACCCCGAGAGGGCTATCAATCCCGTGGCATGCCGGGCCAGGGTTTCGAATGGCACCCGTGGCGTATCCCGCCCGCCGCATTGGTAGGCCTCGGTCAGTAACGTGCAGAGGTTCCGGTAGCCGGTCAGGGTCTCGGCTAGCAGGATCAGGTGCGAGGATCCCTGATCGGTATCCCCCGCGAGTGCCGTACTCCGACCCCACCCCATCGCCGAAATCGCCCCCACCCCCTGCCCCTCCCCCGGTTGGGTTGGGGAGTCCGGATCATTCCCGATGGTCAGTTCGATACCCGTGATTCCCTGCAGTCCGGCGGTCTCGGCCGCGGCACCGAACCGCACGATGCCCGACAAGGTGTCGTGATCGGTGATTGCCAAGGCACGCAATCCCAGGCGGGATGCCTCCTTGACCATTGCTTCCGGACTGCTTGACCCGTCAAGCAATGAGAAATTCGTGTGTGCGTGAAGTTCGGCGTACGTCATGGTGCCTTCACGCGCGAAGCGCGCATTCATGTGATGTGGCTGGGATGGCCAAGCGAAGGATCTTCCAATGAGGGGCGATGGGGTGGGGTTTCAAATGCCATTCAGTCATAGATGCCTTGCAGGAACCAGGTGGTGGCGGATGCCTGTGTCTCCGGTGGGTGTGAGTGGTCGGGAAGGACGCGGTAGACCAGATAGACCCGCCGGTCGTCGGTCTCCACCTGGAAGTAGTCGCGTCGGGGTGGATCGGATTCCACAAGCACCGTCGGATCGACAACTGGCCACGGACCGCCTGTCCGGATCACACGGGGAGAGGCAGGTGTCCCGGGTGCCGATGGGAAGAGGCCGGTTTCCAGGCGTGTCGTTCCGGATTGCCGGCCTTGGATCCTGCCGGGTGGGAACGGTGTGGGCATGGGGTTCTCCCGGTACACCCCGACGGGTCGGGGTGGGTCGACCAACCAGTACGGTGCCCCCATGCCGGGCAGTGAGGTGCCTCCGTGGTCTGTCCGTGCCGTGGTTGACCCATCCCCCCATCGCCCCGCTGTTTCAAGTTGCTTCGTTCCGCTTCGTGTTGACGCCGAACGGGCGGTGATTGGTGCGATTCCTGCCTGAACCCCGATCTTTGGTTGTGCCCACCGATCGGCGTGTTCGGGCAGGCGGGCCGCTTCCGGCATGGGGGTGAGTTCCCCGACGGCATCGTCACCCCACCGGGCCTGCAACCGCGCCACCACCTGCCGGGCTGACCGGGCCTGTTGCACCGGATCGCGCCGGGTGCGAATCCATCCCGGTTGGGCACCGGCGGTCAGGTGCAGGGTCAACTGGTTCGTCGGTGGCGTGCCGATGCCGGCGGCCTCGACGGTGATTCCCACGACGCCTCGCCGCACCCCGGTCGATTCGTAGGTGACGGCTTCCATGCCACTGGTCGGTGTCCCGGGCGAAGCGCATGAATCAAGGGTGTGCGTGGGTGTCACGGGATCGGCGAGGAGGCGGTCCAGACCTTCGACATGCCATCGCAGGTGGTCGGCAAGGGTTCGTTCGGTCGCGACCGGTTCGGCGAGTCGAAGGAGTGCTTCGACGTCATCCGCGGTCTCCTGTCCGCGCCTCGGTGCGAGGTGCCAGGTGACACGCAGTGCCTCGACGGCAAAGGGGGCCGGGACTTCGGGCAATGCCTGTCGCCGCCGCTTGGTGTTTGCCACTGCCCACCTTCTCCCCGTGCCCCTCCCCTGCGGTGGCGGGAGAAGGGTGGCCTCGTCGTCACCCGAATCCGCATCGGCGAACTCCTCGTCAGGCAACGGGTCCGGCGCGCATGGATCGAATGCGGGATCACCTTTCCCGCCGGTATCCGCCAGATCGTCACGCATCTCGCCTTCCGGGTAGGCCAGGGTGCGCAGGCGGGCGATGAGTTGTCCGGCCAGGGTGCGCAGGGTGAATGTCAGGCGGTCGAGGTCGGTCTCCTCCCATTCGAAGGTGGTGGTGACCCGCGCCGCCAACGGAGGGGCCACCGGGCGAAGCGGTTCGGTGTCCTGCCCGGTGACCAGGGCGTGGGCATGGCGTGTCGCCGCCCCATAGCGGGCCATGACGGCATTCGGCGAGAGGCTGGCGAACTGTCCCAGGGTCTGGATACCCAGTCGCCCGAGGGCACGGCGGACGCCGAAGGCCAGAGGCAGGGTTGTCAGGGGCAACGGCGCCAGGAAGACGGACTCCGTGCCGGGTGCGACGACCATCGCCGACCGCAACCCTGTCGCGCCGGTCGGGTGAACCGACCCCGCCGGCTGTTCCGCGCCAGTGAGGTGTGATGAAGCCGTGGATCCGTGTTCCTGCCTGCGGGAAGCGCCGCCCAGTTCGTCGACACCCGAGACCTCACGCCACCGGAGACGCCTTGCCGGGGTCGCGCCCGATGGCGGGGTTGTCCGTGAGGCCGTGGCGAATGCCGTCGCCGCCGCGACCCATGCGGTGAACTTGCCCGGACCGATGCCAACGGAGGCATCCCCGCCCGACGCCTGCGACACGGTATCGGCAAGATGGTGCGCAAGATCGTCTTCGGGTCCGTACCGTGCCTCAAGACCTGCCACGTCCAGGAAGATCACCGCCCGTGCCGGATCGACGTGCACGCCAACCGGAACGGCATCGCGTGTTGTCCCGGCGACCCCGGGAACCACGCCCAAGGCCGGTTCGATCACCGGACTGTAGGGCGCCAGTGCCGTCACGACCGTCCCGAATGCCTCCCGGATTGCTTCGAGGGTGGGCGGATCGCACGGCAGGTAGCGTGCATCCGGATGGCGTGACTGCGCTTCCTTGAGGGGGGTGCCCGGTACGACACCCTCTGCCTCGAGGTCGTCACTGCATTCCAGGAGTTCCTGCCACCGGGTGCCCGGACGGAACAGGGCGACACGCCCCATCCCGTCCCCGTCCTCGGTGCATCCCCCTCCTGTCCCGTCGTCCCTTGATACATGGAAGCCCCGCTCGTTGTCCGTTCCGGTCTGGCAGAGGGGATCCAGCCTCGATGCCAGGCGCAACCCGAACCGTGGCAACCAGACGCACGCGATGCGCGTCCTTGCAGGATTCGTGTAGGTGTCGTGGCCGCGCCTGATCTGTCCATCCATCACGGTCAGTATAGAACATTTGTACTATTCTCCCAGTGCGGCCATGATCCCGGCCGGTCACCCTTCCGGCCTCGTTGCCCCTGACGGGAAGACCCTGCGCTTGGCCCACGGGCATCGGGGACCGAAACGTATTGACAGAACCAAGCTGACGGCTACCATCCCGACATGATCCGTCTGGACGACCTGACCGGTGACGGTGCCGGACTGACTACCGGGCAGGTCTTCGCACGCGAATTCGACGCGTTTGCCCACGATTCGCGGAATGTCCGCGGAGGCGAACTCTTCGTTGCCGTCCGTACTTCGCGGGCCGACGGGCACGACTTCATTGCGGATGCCGTGGCGCGGGGCGCGACTGGTGTCATCGCCGAAGACCGGCGTGACCTCTCCTGGCTTGGTGCGCGTGGCGTCACGCTCGTGACGGTCGATGACGTGCGCCTCGCCCTGCGCGCATGGGCGCGCCGCCATCTGGCGACCTTGGCCCCGCAGGTCATCGCCGTGACGGGCACGGCCGGGAAGACCACCACCACCAAGGCCATAGCAACCGTCCTCACCCACCTTGACCGTGACCATCACGCCCCCTCGGGGTCATCCACGGTCTTCGAAAACAACAACTACAACGACCTTCTGGGCCTACCTCTGAGCCTCGCCCGTCTCGGGCCGGCACATCGACACGCCGTCATCGAACTCGGGACCGACCGTGCCGGCGAGATCAGTGGCCTGACCGATCTGGTCCGCCCCGGCATCGCGGTGGTGACCGGCGTGATCCCGGACGCGGAACCATTTGCTACCGATCCCGAGACCGCCATCGCCGAATACCTGTCGATCCTCGACCATGCACCCGCCCTGGCCATCCTGAACCGAGACGACGCCGGACTGCACCAATGCGCCCGGACCCGCACTCCCGGCTCCCGGAATACCCAATTCCTATGGATAGGGACGCACCCGGAAGCTGACATCCGGGCGACCGACGTCACGGCAACACCCGATGGTCTCTCGATGAAGGTCCAAATCGGACGGGATATCCATGCGGTCATGGTTGGCCTGCACGGCATCCATTGGGTTCCAACCGTGCTCGCGACCGTCGCAGTCGCCTGTCACGTCGGATACGGCATCGAAAAGGTCATCGGTGCCCTCGCCTCAATCCGGCCCGTCTCCGGACGGTTGCGTCCCCTGTCCGGAACCTGCGGCATGCGCTTGATCGATGACACCTTCTCGGCCACTCCGGCATCGGTCGAGGCCGCTTTCAATGCCCTCGAAGTCTTCCCTCGTCCGCGACTGGTCGTGCTTGGGGATGCAGGCGACACCCCCCTTCCCGCGTCCGCGGTGGCAAACCTTGGGGCACACCTCGCACGCGTTGCCGATGCCGTCATTGCCCACGGTGATGTCGCCGACGCCATCGTGCGCGCCGCTCGGGGAACAACCGGCCCATCCGGGTCCCTCCACACGGTCCACACGCGCGCGGATGCCGTTGCACGAATCCGGGCGATTGCCGGAATTCCTGATGATGGCGGTGCCGAAAGAATGGGAGACGAGGGCGCGTGCCAGTGGACGGTCCTTGTCAAGGGCAACGCCCGTGCCCGCATGGAAGGTGTGGTCGAACGGTTGCTTGCGAATCCGTCATGCGCACCCGAAACGCTGGTCCGGCAGACCCCGGGCCACGTCACCGGCATCGTGCGTCCCGGACACGACCGCCCGGCGTGGGTCGAGATCGATCTGGGGGCAATCGCGTCAAACCTGCGTGCCATTCGCACCGCTGTCGCCCCGGCATCGGTCATGGCCGTCCTGAAGGCGGATGCGTATGGCCATGGTGCGGTGCGCGTGGCCAGAACCGTGCTCGCCGGCGGGGCGACCTTCCTGGCCACCGCGGTCCTGACCGAAGCCTCGACCCTGCGGGAGGCCGGGATTGATGCCCCGATCCTCGTGCTTGGCCACACCCCGCCATGGCAGGCACGCACCGCCGTCCGGCTCGGTGTGGCCGTGACCCTGTTCGATCTCGATGGTGCGCACCATCTTTCGGAGGCGGCGATTGCCTACGGACGAAAGGTACCGGTACACCTCAAGGTTGATACCGGCCTCCATCGCATCGGGCTTGGGTCTTCCGAGGTCGTCGCGTTTGCCCGGACGGTTCGTGCGATGCCCGGACTGGTCATCGAAGGCTTGTACACCCACCTGGCGACGGCTGACGATGCTGACGAGACGTTCGCCCAGCAGCAACTCAGTCGATTCAACGCCGTCATCGACGAATGGCGCGAGGCGTCATTGCCC
>CAMDTO010000188.1 GCA_945907765.1 Thermoflexus hugenholtzii JAD2
CACCCGGACTGATCCCCCTCGGTTTCACCTCCATCTCGGTGGGAAAATCCCACACGTGCGCCACGTCAACCGGCTCCGCAACATTTTGTTGGGGCTACAACGGGTCAGGTCAGCTTGGCGACGGCACCCTGGGTCCCACCTCCACCCTCCATACCGTTGCAACCAGCTATGCCCTTGGGCCACTCGCCACCGGTTCGGAACACTCGTGTGGGATTGCGAGAACCGGCTCACTGCGTTCCATGTACTGCTGGGGTAGTAATTCAAGTGGGCAGATCGGTAACTCGTCGACGGTCACCCAAACCGCGCCAGCGCAAGTTTCTGATTCAAACAACTGGAAATCGGTCGTTTCGTCTGATCGCACTACATGCGGTACCGACGCAACGGATACCGGGTACTGCTGGGGTTCCGGAGGTTCCGGCCAGGTAGGTGACGGTAGTACCCAGAACCGTTCTGCACCTACCGCCATCCTCACGTCCCTAAAATGGGCTCAGGTGAGTGCGGGTGGATCCCACACTTGCGGGATAACCCTGACTGGTAAAGCGTATTGCTGGGGCTCCAACGCTGCGGGCCAGATCGGTGACGGTTCGTCAGTTGCTATGCAACGGTTGCCGGTCATCATTCCCGCAGACCCGGTCATCACGACGATTGCCCGTGGTGTAGACAACCAACGGCTTGGCAAACTATCTGCAAGTGCAACATTTGTTGTCTCGTTCAGTCGGTCAGTCTCCGGTGTGGCGACAAGCAGTTTCACTATAGTCACTGGAAGCGGCGTCACTGGAACGCCTGTGGTTTCGGCTGTGTCTTCTGGAACCACATCCTCAGCGTCGCACACGGTGACGGTCAGTCTGGCTGGCGTTAATGCTCTCGGGGGATCAACAGCGACGATTCGGATCGCACTCGCCTCGGTGTCTGGCATCGCTGATACCGGGGGCAACCAACTCGCTTCGACTTCGCTCGACGTTGTCAGTGAGGCTTACTTGCTAGAGACGGTCGCCCCGACCATCACTTCGATCATTCGGACGGCGTCATCAGCAATAACCCGAGGGCTTACAGCACCGAGTTTCCGCGTTGTCTTCTCGGAACCGGTGTCGGGGGTTGGCACCTCATCGTTTATCGCGAGGCTTGGATCTTCGGTTGTAGCGTCCCCGACGGTTGACCGGGTAGTTGCTGACCCGGCAACGAACGCGGCTGGCCTCAGTTACGCCTACACGGTCACCCTCGGACTTCACGGTGCTATTGGCAGTGGGGGGGTCGTGTCATCTATCGACATTGATATTTCCAGTACAAAGACAATTTATCAAGAAATACAGGATGAATTCGGAAACCCCCTCACGGTCTCCACGCCAACGGGGTCAGTTTCCGGGTACATCCTCGACACGATTGCGCCTCGGGTCACGTCCATGACGCGTGCGGTGGATACCTCGTCGCTGATCGGTGCGCAATCGACACCCACCTTCACCGTCGTGTTCTCGGAAGCGGTCACAGGCGTCGCCACGAGTTCGTTCACGGTGATGACTGGGCCATCGGTAACGGGAACCCCGACGGTGAAGTCCGTCACCCCGGGTTCTTCATCTGCCACAACCACCTTCGTCGTGGCCCTCGATTTGGCAGGTACGACCTCATCCGGCGCTGGAACGTCCACAATCGGGCTGGACATCCCCACAGGAGCGATGATCTTCGACAGTGCAGGCAACAGCGTCACGACGGGAGTCACCCCATCGACCAGTGACACATTCACGCTTGACACTGTCGCTCCGGGCCTCACAACTACAACCCCGACAGATGGAATTCTAGGGGGCCGGATCAACGGGTCAAGCCCACTAACGGTTCAGGTGGTATTCACCAAGTCGGTGTTCAATGTCTCAGCAAGTGCGTTCACCGTCGAACGCGGTGCTTCGATCTCTGGCACACTCAGTATTGCCGTATCCGGGTCGGGATCGGTCTACAACTTGTTAGTCGGACTGGGTGGGCTGAGGGCGCCAGGAGATTCTGCTTCGACCTTGCAGGTGCGCCTCGCTTCACCGTCACCCATTACAGACGGCGCCGGCAATCTTCTCGCGTCGGGAACGCCATTCTTCGGGTCAGCCAAAACGCTCGACACCGTTCGCCCGGAAATCGCTTCGGTCAGCCGGCCGGCTCTCATCCCAGAACGTACATCGGGCACGCTACCAGTCGACTTCATCGTGTCGATGACCGAACCGGTCAAGGACGTCTCCTGGAGTGCGTTCATGGTGAAGACCGGTTCGGGGATCATCGGCGTGCCGACAGTCAAGACCTACGCACCGGTTCCAGGTTCAGCTACCAACTTTGCCATCAGCGTCAGTTTGACTGGCGTGATCGGTGCCGGCGATCCAACATCCACGATCGGGATTGCGGTTGCGCCCGGGGCCCCCGGGACGGACTTGGCAGGGAACCTCGTCGGTCCGCACAGCGGGGTCTTTCCGCTCACATCCGCAAACTATGTTCTGTCAAACCTTCCCCCTACCGTCCCCGGCGGAGGAGGGTCCGATCCCGCCCCGCCCCGCGTGATCCGTGTTCCACTGCCAGTCGCACCGGCGCCTGACACGACGACACCGATTGAACCCGCCGGCAGCACGACGGCCGCGCCGAACCCTGTCCAGTCAACGGCTGGGTTGTCCGACGCGGAACCCGTGGTCGTGACTGCGAGGCAGCAGATCGCATTCAGTGATGCCTTGAAGTCAGCAGGGAGCGCCGCGACGATCACGTTGCTTCGGGTCATGGACGACTTGTCCCCCAATCAGCGCTCTGCCGTCACGGCGATTGTCGGATCAGTCGTCCCTGCCCAATCACGGGCACTCGTCATGACACTTTCAACCCTCTCACCCGGTGAACTGGCGACGGTCAGCAATCTGGCGTCGACACTGGCGCCGACAGAGATGGGGAAGGTGTTCGGCGCACTTGCTGACCTAGCGGAGTCGGGTGCAAAGGTGAGTGTCGCAGTACCCGACGCAATGAAGGTTGACATCGACGGACGTGAAACCCTGACATTCTCGCTGGACGAACCACAGGCAGGGTCAGTCTTCGTCGACGGTGCCGAAGTGGGTGGGGTCACGTCCTCCACAGTTGGGCGTCGATCAGTGGTGGTTCTTGTCCGCGCTGGTCAACAGGCGCGGATTGAGCGTCCGAAGTCTGGCAACTGGCCTTCGCTCGCGCTCCCCCTGACCTACGGCGCCTTGGCAGGATTGATGCCGATTGTCGATCCGCCTGCGGAGTCGTCCGCCATCGTGTTCGAACCTGCTCCGCCCACATTGAATGAGGTTGAGCAAGGCAGTCTCGGTGGAGGAAATGTCGTGCCCGCCGGCGCTCCGTTCAGACTGACGGTGATTTCGACCGCTCCGGATGCTCGTGCCAACTTCTCGATACCATCCCTCGTTGTGCCTTCTGGCCAAACGCCTGCATATCTCCATGCGACACGCAATCCCGGTGGTGAGTTCATTGGGTACCTGAGGTCGCCGGCGGAGTTCAATCCCTCGACTGGTCGTCAGGACTGGTCACTTTCCGCGGGCGAACTTGATCGTACGCTGTTCCTGCCCGTCGGCTTGCAGCCTGCATTCCTGGTGAATTTGTCCGGGTCTGCACACCTCTATTCAGGTCCTGACGACAGTGCGACGGACTTTGGACTTGCCGCTCCTGCGAACACCATCTTCCCGGTGATTGGCCCACAAGTAGGAAGCCGCATCTCCGTGTACAACCCAGTGACCAAGGGCTATGGGTGGATTGATGCGCAGTCGGTTGCCCCGTCCGGTCCACCGGACGTCGAGGATGGCAATCGCAGTGAGGTGGCTGCGCCGGCTCCGGCTGCAAGTCAGACACGGGCCGATGCGCCAACGCTGCCAGCGACGGTGCGGACACGTGACCCGCGGACGCGGGTCTGGTCTTCGGCCCATCCCGACGCCACCGACTTTGGACCAATCGGGGTCGCGCCGGTCACCTACCAAGTCTTGAAACGCGAGGCGAACCGCTACTACGTGGTCAATCCAGTCAGCGGAAACTACGCGTGGATTGATGTTGATGCGGTGGATGAACCCGGTACAACTCCTGCAACTCCTACGGGTGCCGCACCTGCTCCGCTGGCTGCGACACCCACCGTGGAATCCCTGCCTGAGTTCGTCCGTACAAGGGATTCCTCCACTCATGTGTGGTCAACGCCATATGCTGACGCGACAGATTTCGGACCGATTGGCCGTGCCCCTGTTACGTATCAGGTCCTCCAACGGGAGGCGAACCGGTACTACGTTCGCAATCCGATCTCACGGAACTATGCGTGGATTGACGTTGACTCGGTAGACATAACCGGCCCTCCAGCGGTTGCGACGTCTCAGGTCGGACGTGCAGGAACGGCTCCAGCAGAATCGCCAACCTGCATTCCGGGGTGTGCGGTGGCTCCCAAGTACGTTCGCTCAACGGACCCGACGACGCACGTGTGGTCAACGCCGTATGGCGATGCCACAGACTTCGGTCCGATCGGTCGCGCGCCGGTTACCTATCAGGTCCTTGAACGCGAGGTCGACAGGTATTTCGTGCGGAACCCCGCGACGGGCAACTATTCGTGGATTGACGTCGGGGCGGTCACTCAGATGGATGGTGATGCCCCGTAGGGTGGTAACCGTTCACGGGGTCATGGCGGGGGAGGGTGCCGGGTGGGTTTCGGTGCACGTTTTGGTGAGTGACGTCATCCGTGGTCGCCACCTTGCAGGCACTTGTCGCTGAGCAGTAGGCGACAATCGCCGAGCAGCAAGCGACCATCCTGGAACTCCGGGCAACCATCACGCAGCTGCAGGAACGGGTCCGGGATCTCGAAACCCGGGTGGGGCAGCATTCGGGCAACTCATCCCGGCCTCCGTCGTCCGACCTGCCGGGCACGCCCAAGCGCCCGCCATCCCGGCCCAGTGGCCGGAGACGCGGTGGCCAATCCGGTCACGTCGCCCACCAGCGGGCCATCGCGCCACCCGGACGGGTCGACGTGGCGACCTGCCGGATGCACGGACTGGACCTGTTCGCCTGCCTGGCCAGGGTATGCACCGTGAGCATGGCCGACCTTGCCATCCCCCACCTCTCCCCCGCTCCCGCCTGACCCTAGGCTGCGCCGGACGTGGCAGGACCAGTCACCATGTGCGCGTTCCCAACTGACCCCCGTGAAAGGTTACCGGTTCGGGGATGGTCGCCCCAACGCGCGACGCTGCCTGGGCAATCGTTCCCGGCGGCGTTGAACCAGGTGGTGCCGCACCTTCGCTGATGGGCGGGTCTCCCGGTGGGTCGTGCGGGAAGTGAGGCCCGTGCGGGTGGCTAAAAGGCATACCGGATCAGGGACCTGCATGCGCATGTCACCGCGTATGATCCTGTGAGAATCCGGCCGTGGACACGCGGTCGCGACGGATAGAAGGCACTCATATGGATCCCGCGTCCCACTCACGCCTTGCTGGCCTTATCTGGAGCATCGCAGACGACGTGTTGCGCGACCTGTTCAAGCGTGGGAAGTATCCGGACGTCATCCTCCCCATGTGCGTCCTTCGACGCCTCGACGCTGTCCTCGAACCGACCCGCCAGGCGGTGCGCGACCAACACGCGTTCCTCACCGCAAATGGCTTCGCCCCGGAGAACCAAGGCGGTCCCCTTCGTACCGCCGCGAGGCAGGCTTTCTACAACACCTCGCGGTTCCGCTTGTCCGACCTGACGACCGCAAACCAG
>CAMDTO010000189.1 GCA_945907765.1 Thermoflexus hugenholtzii JAD2
GGGGTGGAGATGGTGATGCCTGGGGACAATGTGGAGTTGCAGATCGAGTTGATCGTGCCGGTGGCGGTGGAGGAAGGGTTGCGGTTCGCGATCCGCGAGGGAGGCCGGACGGTGGGTGCCGGCGTCGTCACCAAGATCATCGCGTAGCATTCTGGCAACTGGCCGGATGCCGGTCAACGATGATGGTACGCGGGTTCAGTGTGGCGGGTGTACCATCTTTTGTTACGCGAGCGGATTGCGGGACTTTCGCCAGTGTGCGGCTCGCGTCCATATGACGTAAGTGCATCAGTGGCACGGTGACGGGTATGTTCCGGCACGTGGGTCTCGATCGAGAGGAATGGTGACGTGGCGAAGCGGGAAGACCGGATCGCCTTCCGACTGGAATGTTCGGAGTGCAAAAGCCCAAACTACACGACGACAAAGAATCGTCGGAATGACCCGGATCGGATGACGTTCCGGAAGTACTGCCCGCGTTGCCGCCAGCATCAGGAGCACCGCGAGTCGAAGATTTCCGGTCAGGGATAGCACGGCAGGAATTTGGCGATGGCGATGCGAGGACGCGTAGCACGTGGTGGTCCCACACCGCGCACCGACCGAGGTGACGAGGCGGGTGATCGTGTCGTGACCGCCGTGTCGTCATCCAAGACGATGCGGCAGGCGAATGCGGGGTTGACGCCCGCACGGCCGGGGAAGATCAGCCTCCTGAGTGAACGGATCAACACCGGCTTTTTTCGTGACGCATTCGGCGAGTTGCGGAGGGTAACGTGGCCGACCCGTCCGCAAGCCACTAACCTGACCGCGCTCGTCATCGGTGTCTCGTTCGCCGTGGGGTTGATCCTCGGCGCGTTTGACTATGCTTTCGAGAAAATATTTGGCCTGTTCGTGAGCTAGTGCCGGTGGGATGGCGAATGTCTGTCCCACTTAACGAACCGTAACGCGAGGAACCGCCGTGGTTGCCGAACCCAACGCGACAACATTGACCGAAGACCGTCCCGATGGCACCCGCTGGTATGTGATTCATACTTATTCGGGATACGAGAACAAGGTCAAACAGTATCTTGAGCAGCGAATCCATTCAATGGACGTTGCTGATCGGGTTTTCCGCGTGGTTGTGCCAACGGAGGATGAGGTCGAGGTCAAGAACGGTGTTCGGCGGACCGTCCAACGCAAGATGTTCCCGGGCTACGTGCTTGTAGAGATGTGCATTGACCCTCAAACCTGGGATGTTGTGCGACGGACGCAGGGCGTGACGAGTTTCGTTGGGACGTCAAGCAACGATGCCCTTCCGCTCGATGACAAGGAAGTGCATGCGATTCTCCGGCTCATGGAGGAAGAGAAGCCACAAATACGGATCACCTATAGTAAGGGTGACCGCGTCAAGATTGTTGACGGACCGTTTGCCGAATTCCTCGGTTCGGTTGAAGAAGTGAACGGCGAGAAGACGAAGCTGCGGGTGCTGGTTTCCATGTTTGGACGCGAGACGCCGGTTGAACTCGACTTCCTTCAGGTTGAGAAACTGTAAGCGCCGAGACCGACGGAATACCTAGTTTAGGCTGGATATTACTCTTGTTCGTCAAACTGCGTCACTCCCACAAGTAGGACACGAGATCATGGCGAAGAAAATCCGCGCAATTGTCAAGGTGCAAGCTCAGGCCGGCAAGGCGACGCCTGCTCCTCCGATTGGCCCGGCACTCGGTCAGCACGGCATCAACATCATGATGTTCGTGAAGGAATTCAACGAACGTACTGCGTCCCAAGCGGGAATGGTTATTCCCGCCGAGATCACGGTGTTCGAGGACCGTACGTTCACCTTCATCATTAAGACCCCTCCCGCTGCGGACTTGCTCAAAAAGGCGGCTGGCGTCGAAAAAGGTTCGGCGGTTCCGCACACGACAAAGGTTGGAACAATCTCCAAGGACAAGATCCGAGAGATCGCGAAGACTAAGATGGTTGACCTCAACGCGAATGACCTTGAGGCGGCCGAGAAGATGATCGAGGGCACGGCCCGGAGCATGGGTCTCATCGTTCGATAGGGATTTGGCAGGAGCATCCAGTGTTCCTGGGTGCGCATGGACTGCAGGAGGAACGCTCATGGCGGCAAATCATGGCAAGAAATACCGCGAAGCAGCGGCCAAGGTAGATGCGTCACGTGCATATGGACCTGATGAGGCGATCAGCCTGCTGAAGGAAGTCTCGTACGCCAAGTTCGACGCGACGGTTGAAGCGCATCTTCGCCTCGGCATCGACGTGAGGCATGCGGACCAGCAGGTTAGAAGCACTGTTGTGCTTCCGGCTGGGACAGGCAAGGCGGTTCGTGTCGTGGTTTTCGCACAAGGCGACAAGGCGACTGAGGCTGTCGCGGCCGGAGCGGAGCGCGTGGGTGGTGATGACCTCGCCAAGGATATTGAAGGGGGTTTCCTTGACTTCGACGTCGCGGTTGCCACCCCAGACCTCATGGGCGTCGTCGGACGTCTCGGCCGTGTTCTCGGACCGCGTGGCCTCATGCCCAATGCGCGCACTGGAACGGTCACCTTTGATATTTCCCGGGTGCTTCGTGAGATCAAGGCCGGGCGGGTAGAATTCCGCGCTGACCGGCAAGGTCTGCTTCACGTGCCGATTGGCAAGATGAGCTTCGACGAGGCATCGATCAAGTCGAACTTGAAGGCGCTACTGGGTGCGGTGGCAGCTGCCAAGCCGACGGGTGCGAAGGGAACATACGTCCGCACCGTGACGATCACGAGCACGATGGCTCCGGGCATCCGCATAGATTTGCCAGCTGCGCAAGCTCTGGGTTCGTCATCCTAAGTCGGGTTCGGGTACACTCACGGTAATTGAACAGCATTCACCACGTCAGAGACAGCCGGTAGCCGTTAAAGCGGTACATAAATCCCGAGTAATCGGGGCCGGCCGAGGCGGAGTGGGGCGGTATCTCTTGAGCGAGCTGCTCGGGTTTGGTGCTAATCTTCACCCTCGTGTCTGTGGCACGGGGGTTTTTATATTGTTCCGATTGGTTAAGCGGCGCCAGTTTTCGGTCAAACTTGCCAAGACACATCCGCAGACCGCTCGCTGGAGTAACACCTGGCGAGACGGAAGCACATGGAAGGAGGTGGCGCATGCCCACGCCCCGCAAGGCCTCGCAGATCGCTGCACTGGCCGACAAACTGGGTCGCGCCAAGTTGGCGATTGTAGCCGACTACCGGGGACTGAAGGTCAAGGACCTCAGTTCGCTCCGCCGACAGTTGGGGGGACATCACTCCGAACTCGAGGTGGCAAAGAACACACTGCTGACAAAGGCCGCGGCTGACGCTGGCATCAATGTGGGCCCAACCCTTTTCAAGGGGCCGACCGCAATTGCGTTCTGTTTTGATGATGTGGTCGAACCCGCGAAGGTGATTGCGGATTTCGTACGCACGTCTCGCATTTTGAGTGTGCGCGGTGGGCTTCTTGACGGGAACCTCATCGGGGCAGACGGGGTGGCGAGCTTGGCGACGCTGCCGCCGGTCGACCAGTTGCGCGCTCAGCTGGTTGGAACGATCAGCGGGCCGCTCAGCAACACGGTCGGCATTCTTAACGCCGTCCTCCAGACGTTTGTCGCGACCCTTGAGGCGCGATCCGAGCAAATCAGCGGCCACGCCGCGTAACACAGGGGAGAAGACCAATGTCAAGCGAGAAGATCCAGGGCGTCATCGAGCAGCTCAACCATTTCACGGTTCTCGAACTTGCCGAGCTGAGCAAGGCGCTGCAGGAAGCGTGGGGCGTCTCGGCTGCTATCGCAGCAGCACCGGCTTCGGCTGCCCCTGCATCGGCCGCGGCAGCAGTCGTTGAGGAGCAGACCGAGTTCAGCGTGGTTCTCGTGGCCGTTGGCCCGAACAAGATCCCGGTTATCAAGGTTGTTCGCGAGATCACCGGTCTCGGCCTGAAGGAAGCCAAGGACGTCGTTGATGGCGCCCCGAAGGCGGTCAAGGATGGCGCGACGAAGGAAGAGGCCGCTGCTCTCAAGGCTAAGTTGGAAGAGGTCGGCGCCCAGGTTGAAATCAAGAAGCAATTTGCCCATGACGTACCCACCACATCGGCAAGCCTTGATGTGGTGGTATTGTTTCTGGTAAGTTGGCGGTGGTGGCCTCCAGGTTTCCCGGCATCCATGCCGTTGGACGCTTGGGGGCATTATGTGCTTTATGGCAGAGTCCTGCCGTTTTGCGCTGATCGGCGCGATCTGTTCTGGTCCGATCTAGTTTGTTGCTGTCGTGCCTTGTGTTGGTTTGCAGAACCGACGCGGTGGCGGGCATCGAGTCCGTAGCGAGATTTATGTGTCCCGGTTCGATTTCCGGCGAGGCTGTGCACCAGATGTGTGGTGACAGTCAGTAATTCCGAGACTGGTGACAGGAGTGGTCGAGAATGGTCGCAGAACCGCAGGTATTTGACGTTGCCCTCGGGAAGCCTTCGGCGGTTGGTCGGATGCAGTTCGGCAGTTCCCGCGAATTGCTCGAGATGCCGAATCTTCTGGAGATCCAGAAGAAGTCTTTCGGATGGTTCAAGCGAGATGGGTTGCGCGATCTGTTCGACGAGATTTCGCCGATTACGGATTTCACTGGCAAGAACCTAGAGCTGCGGTTGTGGGTCGATTCCGATCCTTTCGGGGATCCGAAGTTCGATGAGGACTACTGCCGGGAGCGTGACCTGACATTCGGCGCGGCCCTGAATTGCCGGGCCGAGTTGCGCAACAAGAACACTGGTGAGATAAAGGAGTCGCAGATCTTCATGGGTGACTTCCCCATGATGACCGAGCATGGCACCTTCATCATCAACGGGGCAGAGCGCGTCGTTGTGAGCCAATTGGTCCGGTCGCCTGGGGTGTACTTCGACCGTGAGTTCGATGGTGCCACCGCTCGCTACCTGTACACCGCGAAGTTGATTCCAAGCCGTGGTGCCTGGCTTGAGTTTGAGACCAGCAACAAGGGAATGCTTACGGTAAAGATTGACCGCAAGCGAAAGATCCCGGTTACGACCTTGCTTCGCTCGCTTTCAAGCGACTACGCGGACGATGAGGCGATTTACGCACTTTTCGAAGACGTGGATACTGACCCCGAGCATCAGTTCATTGCCTCCACTATCGGCACGACGACCCGGCGTGACCCATCCAGGGATTACAAGGACGCGGTCATCGAGATCTATCGTCGGCTTCGCCCCGGCGATCCGGCGACTATGTCCAATGCCGAGACTACGGTCCACGGCCTTTTCTTCAATTCGCGCCGCTATGACCTCGGGCGGGTCGGGCGGTACAAGCTCAACCGTCGGCTCAGGACTTTTAGCCGTACCGAGCGGACCCTAGATGTCAATGACCTTGTGGCCGTTGTCCGTGAGTTGATCCGCCTGAACCGTGACCAGGATCGTCCCGATGACATCGATCATCTGGGCAACCGCCGTATCCGCGCGGTCGGCGAGCTGATCCAGAACCAGTTCCGCGTTGGCCTGCTACGGATGGAGCGGGTCATCAAGGAGCGAATGACGATCCAGGATCCAGACTCTGCGACGCCATCACAGCTGGTCAACATTCGGCCAGTTGTTGCTGCCATGAAAGAGTTCTTCGGCGGATCGCAATTGAGCCAGTTCATGGACCAGACGAATCCACTGTCAGAGGTGACCCACA
>CAMDTO010000190.1 GCA_945907765.1 Thermoflexus hugenholtzii JAD2
AGCCAGTCGCTAGGCAACCACCACGTAGTCCACCTATCTGTAGTGCGTCTCGAGGCCCGCGACGACATTGCGAGCAGCCTTCGTGAAGCAGGGATTGGCACACACGTCCACTACCCGCAACCGATCCACCGGCAACCGGCATACCTGGACCACGGATACGGGGTCGGATCCTTGCCGGAAACGGAACGAGCTTGCCACGACGTACTTTCCTTGCCGATGTATCCGGAGTTGCCGGATGCAGATGTGGCCCGGGTTGCACGTATCCTCAGGAGGCTGATCGAGGGTCGTCCAACGTCCTAACGACATTCGCTCGCGCAAGCCATGTGCGGGCGACGATAGAGTCGCCTGTCGTGGATCACGACCATGCGCTGGTGCGGCCACTGGATGTGGGGCGCGGATGCTTCATGGTTGTTGGAGACAAACCCAACCGCGCAGGAGCGGTCATGCAGGCGCGCCGAACGAGAACCGTCCAGTGATTGACCCGGACTGACGCAATGAATCCCGCCGAATATGAGGCCATGTATCAGGTAGAGGACACCCTCTGGTGGTACCAAGGCATGCGCCTCATCGCCACCGCACTGATCGGCGACCGTCTGGTGCCCGGCACTCGGATCTTGGATGCAGGTTGCGGAACCGGCGGAAACCTCGCCTGGTTTGAAGGGGCCACTTCACGTAATAGGCAACCGGGGACTGGATTCGGGGTTGACTTTTCAGACGACGCGATGGGGTTCTGCCAAGCTCGTAATCTGGCGCGAATCGCCCGCGCATCAGTATGCGACTTGCCGTTCACCTCCGGTTCGTTTGATGGCGTGATGAGTTTTGATGTGATTTACCACCTCGGCGTCTCGAGTGACCAGGCTGCCCTTCGTGAAGCCGCAAGGGTCCTTCGACCAGGCGGGTGGGCCCTTATTCGAGTACCCGCATTTGATGCCCTGCGAAGTGAACACGACGAGGCAGTTCACACACGTGAGCGCTATCTGTTGGCGTCGCTGAAGGACAGGGTCTCCTCCGCAGGACTTGTCGTTGAACGAGCGACGTATGCGAACACATTGCTGTTTCCGTTTGCCGCCATTTCCAGGGTGCTCCGGCGATCGTCGCATGAACCCGCAGAGACGGCATCGGACGTCCGTCCGGCGTCTGCCGCAGCGCAGGCCGTTGGCAGTTTCGCCCTTCGACTGGAAGCGCTCGCCCTGAATTGGGCATCACTTCCCTTCGGCTTGAGTGCGATTGTCCTTGCTTCGCGTCCGCGAGAGCTTCCCCGGTGACTCAGGTCCCAGAACCGGTTGACGCGCCTCGCGAGACCCCGGAAACGCAGACATCTCCAGTGGCCGTGACAGGGTTTGAGGTTCCCGTGGTCGCCGTCGGCCCGGAAGAGGAGGCGACCCCAACGCTTGAGGCGCCCACGCCTGATGACCGAACATCGGAAGCCGAAGTATCCGAATATGTCCAACTTGTGGATGATGCGGAACGTGAAGGGCTTCTCGCAGCGCGGACAAGAGACACCCCAGCCATCACTTTTCTTCGCGAAGCCATCCGAATTGCGTCCCTAGCAACCTCAAATGTCTGGAGCGTCCTGACGCACTCACTCATCCTCGACGCCTATTGTGTCCTTGTTCTCTGGGGCGTCACCTACCTCTTCTTTGAGCCGTCACTTCGAGACCTCAGGATCGCCTACGAAAACGACACGCGGGTCTTCTACTACCCGATTTTCGTGAAACTCGGAGAAGCATGGCGTTCGGGACACCTTCAACTTTGGTCAACTGACATTCTCACCGGATACCCCGTCTTTGCTGACGGTGAGGCAGGAGTGCTCTACCCATTCCACCTTCTTGCGCTCATGTTCCTGCCCGTTGACGATGCATTTGTCTGGTTGCGACCCATTCGCTTCTTCCAGGGTGCACTGTTCATGTTCGGGTTCCTCCGAGCGATAGGGACGGGTCGATTTGGCGGCCTGATCGGCTCGATTACGTTCGCGTTCAGCGGCTTTTCTGTCGCCCAGTTGCACCACGTCAACATCAGCACCGGGTCAGTCTGGCTACCGCTCGCCCTCTGCTTCGCCGAGGTTGCGATCCGATCAACCGGGAGAACTCGCTACATCTTTGCATTCCTTGCGTCGATACCGTTTGGGCTACAAGGACTGATTGTTCACGTTCAAATATTGCTTCTCTCAGCGTTCACGTTTAGCGCATACGTTGTCTACCGGGTGGCCGTCGGCCCCGTTGGTTCGGGCAAACTCGTCGAGGCAGTTCTACCGGAACGACTTCAGCGGAGCACATTCCAATGGTTGACCCCCGGCATCTCCAGATCCGTCACCGGGCGGTCGGCGGCGATCGTGACAACCCTCGGAAGCGTTCTTGTCCGGGGGTTCGCCACCGCCATTTTCGTTGCACTGACTCGGATGTCCCTCGCGGGCGTCATCATTGGCATCGCCGGAGGCATCGGCGCCGCTCTATCGGCCGTTCAACTGATCCCGCTTTTTGAACTGGGTACGTACTCATTTCGAGGAATCGGGGTTGATTACTCATTCGCGACCGAATACGAATTGCCCGTCACTCACTTCCTGAGCTTCCTACTGCCTGACGCGTTCAACACCATCGCCTGGCCGGAGGACGCGCGTCGCTACTGGGGCCTTTGGTCGCGGTGGGAAGTATTTGGTTACGTAGGCTTGGTCCCACTGTGCCTTGCGCCCTTCGGCCTTCTCGTCGGCCGGACACGGATCCGCTGGTTCTTCGGGGCAATCGTGATCGTCTCTCTCTCCCTAGCGGTTGGCGAACACGCTCCATTCGGGGCGCATAAGTTCCTGTCATCGCTTCCGGGTTTCTCCGCGTTGCGAGCGCCTGGAAGGTTCGTCTTCCTTTCAACCCTCGGCTTCGCAGTCCTCGCCGCGCTTGGTGCCGACGCACTTCGGATGGACTGGGCGTCCCGCGCGGTCTCGATTGCTACGGCAGGAACGAGCACGTGGCGCACAATCCTGCGCGCGCTCGCAACCACGGCAATCCTTGGCCTTGCGCAACTCTCTGCCGTGATCGCGCCGACCGCACTGATGTTTTTCTCCACCTATGCCATTGGTCATAAGGACGACGCAATGGCCTTCCTGCAACGCAATTTCGTAGTGATGCGCGGGTTTGATACGAAACTCACTATAGAACACCTGTACCAATTTGCACTCACTTCCCTGGACATCGCCCAACCCGCTGTTGCACGGCAACTCGCCATCCTTCTGGGGGTCGTTGTCATCCTGACCCTCTGGGACCGCGTGCGATCACTCTCATATGTCTGGCAAGGATCGCTTGTGGTCGTGCTGGCGGTCGACTTGCTCGCAGTCGGCCAGTCGTTCCATCCGACCCAGTCGCTGGCTGTGCTCCGAGATCCAGGAGATTTGGGACGGTTCGTCGCCACGCTGCCCGGCATGAACGCGGGCTCTGGTGCAATGTTCAGGGTCTACTCCCAGAAGAACACTCGTGACGAGCCAAACCGCCTGCTTCTCGCCGGGGTAAGCGAAGCGAATGGGTACTCATCGCTTGAACCAGATCGGCATAGCCGATACACCGCCGCTGCGTGGTATGCGCCGAACCGACTGCTTGACTTGATGGGTGTCAAGTACTTCGTCATCCGCAACGGATTTCAGCCGCTGCCGTCATTCAACCTGACATCCTTTAATACCGACCGCCCGTTGTTTTCGAGTACGGGCCAGAATGGATCAGGAACCCAGACCATTCGATTTGACGGCGTCACCGGCGACTCGATCAGAATGGTGTCAACACTGCGTTGGGCAACAGGAGTCGCGCACGGTCAACCGGTATCCAAGGTTTCCGTAGTAAACCGGACTGGATCACGTCAGGACTTCCAGATCCTCGCCGGCATTCACACGGCTGAGTGGGACTGGGAACGCCCGGAACTCAAGGGGAAGGTCGCGCATCAGCTGCCACCGGCAAATGGGTTCGCGCGCACCTGGAAGGAATTGGACGTTCGCAGCCGACCACCCGGTCAAGAGTTCCCGGCACACCTCTACTACGCTGAATTCGAACTTGGGAGCGTGCACGCCCTCGACCGCATCGAAGTTTCATTCATCCATCCAACCGCCCAGTTCGAGCTGTATGGGATTGCGGTATTCAATGACACCACCAAGGACTTGGAACAAGCCGAAATTTCCAAGAACACCAAGTTCCGCAAGGTCTATTCAGATAAGGAAGCAGTCCTGTACGAGAACACCGGCGTGCTTCCGCGGTCATTCCTTGTCCCAGCCGCAGTTGTGACTGAAGCCGGTGACGAAACCCTTCAGCGAATGTCCCAGGGTGATTGGGCACCGGAACGGATGGCGCTTCTGGAATTGCCGAATGATGAGCGGGACGACGACGGGTTGTCTCGGCAGACTGACACCACCTACACGCTGCCAGTCCACTTGCGGGATGCTATACGCCGACTTCCGCCACCAGCCCGCGCAGGGGAACCGGTCACACCGGTGACATTCGATATCGATCGACGCCGCTCAACCTCGGCAAGCGGGTCGGTGACAATCACGGATCCGGCCAGCGAAACCGTCAAACTGGCCGTTGAAGCTCGAAACGAGTCGGTCCTCGTGCTCAATGACCTGTACTACCCCGGCTGGGAAGCTACTCTGGACGGCAACCCAACTCAAATCTATCGCGCGAATTATTTGTTCAGGGCAGTCATCGTGCCCCAAGGGACCCACGCAGTCGAGTTCGTGTACCGGCCCCGGTCGTTCCGATTGGGTCTCTCAATTACCCTCGGTGCAACTTCCGTCCTTATATGTGGTCTCATCCTGCTCACCGTTCCGCGTTTCCGGTCTCTCAGGATCAGGAACAATACGTCCGGAAATATGTCATACCGAGAACTCGAATCGCGCGATACCCATTGACATGCCAAGCGATGCAGGTGACATCCTCCGTGAGATTGCTTTCAGCTGGCGGAACTTCGCCACAATCTCCGCACCCGCTTGGAAACGGTGTGCAGGTAGCTGGGAACAACTGACGGCAACACTCGAAAACCCGGCGATCAAAACAATTGACGACTTGAGAACACGGTTCGGAGCAGACCTTGACGAGTGGCCGAAACGACTGACGCTACGCGAACTTCACGAGGCCGTGTACTTGATTGATGTCCTGCATCGGCATGTAAACACATCCGGCGACATCCACCCGCCAGGACTTGATGTGGGCGCCAAAAACGGGACTGCGCTACCAGCCCTTGCCAACGCCATGCCGGGTCAATGGGACCTCGTGGAAATTGACTCCCACCGACGTTACGCAACACTCTCCACCCGCCGCGCTCACGGCACTCGCATTGCACGCCATTACCCACCATCGCGGTTCATTGCGGGTAACGTCACCGACCTGACCGGACCATACGGGGTGGTCACCTGGATCCTCCCGTTCGTAGACCCGGCACCTCTCGCCGCGTGGGGCCTCCCGAACCGTCTTTTCGAACCAGAGCGCCTTCTGGCCCACGTGAGAAACATCGTAACGCCCGGCGGAACACTATTCGTAGTGAACCAAGGCAAGGTGGAGTTCGATATCCAGCGCGACTTGTTCCGCGCACTTGACATGTCAGCGACACCAATCGGAAAAATTGAAAGTACCATCTCGCCATTCAAGCGCGAACGGTACTCGTGGCTA
>CAMDTO010000191.1 GCA_945907765.1 Thermoflexus hugenholtzii JAD2
ACTCCCGTGGCGTGACGTGGAAAAGCGGTTCACTCTCCCTGCTGACCGGCACAATCCCCCCATGAGGCACATGCCATGTCATCGGCCACACGGGTGACCGGGGCAACGCTTCAATTCAAGCGTATCCAAATCTGGCGGCGTGGGAGGCAAGCGACGCGAATTTAAAACCGGCAGCCGGGGGAGGCCAAGCGAAGCGTATTGGAAACCGGCGGCGCTGTGAGGGGATGTTGCACCCGACCTCCACGGCGCGATGGCTCCGGATTAGCAGTCGAGGGCTAGAATCCCTGCGGATGAGGGTGGTCGGCGGCACCGGAATGGCCCGGTCCGCGCGACGTGACCACACCCTGCCGATTTCGACGGGCGCACCCCACTGGCCGGAGAACGAGAACCTCGCATGGCGACCCGGATCATTGCGGTTGCGAACCAGAAGGGTGGCGTCGGGAAGACGACCACCGTGGCAAGCCTTGGCGCGGCGCTCACGGCGCGGGGACGCCGGGTCCTGCTGGTGGACATTGATCCCCAGGCAAACCTGACCAGTGCGGTCGGGTCCAGCAAGGACCTTCCCGGCTCCTACGAACTCCTGCTCGGCGAGGCCACCGCCACATCGGTCATCGTCGCCGTGACCGACGCCGCGGGGAAGCAGGTGCCCGCTGGCGCGCGGCTCGACCTGATCCCGTCGTCACCGGACCTGGCCGGCGTCGAAACCGAACTTGTGGGACAGGCAAACCGGGTCGAACGGTTGCGGAATGCGTTGCTCGGCTCCACTGAGACCTACGAGTACGTGCTGATCGACTGTCCGCCGGCCCTCGGGTTGCTTACCCTTAATGCACTCGTGGCGTCCGCGTCCGTCCTCGCCCCGATCCAGTGCGAGTACCTAGCCTTGGAAGGTCTGACCCAGTTGCTCGATACCTTGCGCCGGGTCCGCGACCGCCTCAACCCGGAACTGCGCGGCCTCTTGCTGTTGATGACCATGTTCGATGCACGCACCGGTCTCGGCCAGCATGTGGTCGAGGAGGTCAGGACGCACTTCCCGGACCTGTTCCTGCAGACGATGATCCCGCGGACGATCCGACTGGGCGAGGCACCCAGCTACGGCCAGTCGATCATGCGCTACGACCCTTCCGGACGCGGTGCCGAGGCATACCGTGCCCTCGCGGCCGAACTTGATGCCCGGTTCGATGCTGCCCGGCCCGCAACGTTGGGAGGGGTGTAGCAATGCCACCACGACGGGGCCTCGGGCGGGGTCTGGACGCATTGATCGCGTCGACACCGGAGCCCACCGCGGCAACACGCTCGCCCCAGGTGCAAGCGGACGCGGTGCCGGACGGGACGCCCTTTGAGGTGGCTATCGACCGTATTGACGCGAATCCGCGTCAACCGCGACAGGTCTTCGACGAAGTCGCAATGGCCGACCTCGCGGACTCGATCCGGGTGCACGGCGTCCTGCAACCGCTGCTGGTGAGCCCGGTGCCGACCCAGGAT
This sequence comes from Thermoflexus hugenholtzii JAD2, assembly GCA_945907765.1. Taxonomy (GTDB): domain Bacteria; phylum Chloroflexota; class UBA11872; order UBA12225; family UBA12225; genus UBA12225. The sequence goes on from CAMDTO010000191.1 coordinate 1,483, forward strand.
GGGGGTCTGCCCCGCTACCAACTGATCGCCGGGGAACGGCGGTGGCAGGCCAGCCGGATGATTGGCCTGCTGCGCGTTCCCGTGTCGGTCCGGGTCACCACACCGCAGGAGTGGCTTGAACTGGCCCTGGTCGAGAATGTCCAGCGATCCGATCTCAACGCCCTCGAAGCCGCCGCCGCGTATCGCCAACTGAATACCGACTTCGGCATGACCCACGAGGCAATCGGCAAGCGAGTTGGACGCAGCCGGCACACCATCACCAATACCCTGCGCTTGCTGCAGTTGCCTCCAAGCGTGCAACAGGACCTCCGGGACGGCGATCTCACCGAAGGGCACGCCCGGGCACTGCTCGCCTTGCCAGACAGCATCCGGCAGCGGGAAGTGGCGTCCCGGGTCATCCGGGAAGGCCTCAACGTGCGCCAGACCGAGGCGCTGGTGAAGCGTCTGCCCGGATCGGTCGCGCCACCGCCAACCACCCCGGTCGAAACCCATCCGGTCGCACAGCGCATCCGGTCCGTCCTTGGCGACACCACCACGCGCGTCGACCTCGTCCAGGGACGCCGGGGAGGCAAGGTCGTCATCCACTATGAAGATGACCGCCAACTGGAACGCCTCTACGGGCGCCTGTCGTCGGGCACGGATGGATCTCCAGCCGACCGGTAGCGCCACCGGACGCACCGGCCACAACCGCCTCACTCGAACGAGGCGTCAACGACCCGGCGGAGCGCAACGATGTCGTTGAGGATCACCCGGTTCCTAGCGATGGCTATCGTGCCCCGTGACCGGTAACTCGAGAGCGCCTTGTTGACGCTCTCCCGGGTCGCCCCGATCATCGATGCGAGATCCTGCTGGGTAACCCGCAGTTCCAACGGGAGGACCAGTAGGGCGCGGGATCCGGCATCGTCACCGTCCGGCATCGCCATTGCCAGGAGCTTCTTCGCGAGGCGTTCGCCGACATCGAGAAACGCCGCATCCTGGACCAGCATGCCAGACTCCCGCAGGCGCCTCGCCAGTGCGCGGAGAAGCCTCAGCGAAACATCCGGCGCATCACGCAGCAACCGATGGAATTCGGTCTTGCGCAACGACAGCGTCGTGGTCGGCGCGGTCGCCTGGATCGTCGCCGACCGGGGCAGATCATCAAGGAGTGACATCTCCCCAAAACTCTCCCCCTCGCCAAGGAAGGCCAGGATTGCCTCATGGCCAGCACGCGACGTCACGACAACCTTCACCTCACCACGCAGGATCACGTGCACCGAATCGCCCGGATCCCCTTGCAGGAAGACGATCTCCTCCCGATCGAAGCGGTGGGTACGTGCCAGACGACCCACTTCAGCGAGTTGGGTCTCGGTCAGTCCTCGAAGCAGGGGCACACCGCGCAGGATCTCATGGATCGTCGGACCGGTCCGTGGCGACACCTGAACCTCCTCCGTGATCCTGAGCCTCCCGGTTGGCGAACCGCCATCGGGGTACTGCGTGTTCACCACATGATGCACTGCACCGATGCGCGATTCCAGTCCCGGGACGAATGGTGCCACCATTTCCGTCAACTGGAACGTTTGTACTACACTTCAGCAGTGCGAAGCGCCACGACAGTCCATCCTCGTGCGTCCGCCGACCGACCGACATCGAACCGAGGAACTGCAGGCATGGAAACGGGCCAAGACCAGTTGACCGCACCGGGCACCCGGAATACCGGGGCACTGGGACGCCGTGGAGAGGACGCCGTGGCGCTGGCCATCGGGTACGTCACCGGAGAATCGACACCGGCGGGGTTCAGTTTCGTCAGCAGCGAGGAACTTGTCCCGCCGCGACTTGAGTACGTCGTCGTCGCCGGGATGCGAGAGCGACGCGGCGACACCACCGTGACCGTCGACCTGCTCGCCCAAGTGACCAATGTCAAAGCCGACGTCATCACCCTTGATGACCGGATTGATTTCCTTGGCGCAGAGACGGTCCTGAACCACCGCGTCACCTTCCCGCCCCGGTTGCGCGTGGACGCCGCGGTGGTTGGCTACCTCGACGGTGACCAGCAGACGGTCCGGGCCGCGAGGAACCCCGTCTTGCCGGGAACACGGGTGCACCTGGCCCCCGATGACCTCCTGCGCAGGTTCTTCTCGCGGACGTCGGGTTCCTCCATCACGCTCGGCACACTCATGAACCGGCAGCATGTCGAGGTCGCACTCGACCCGAACGGCTTGTCACGGCACCTCGCCATCATCGCGCAGACCGGCGCGGGCAAGTCGTACCTCGCCGGGAAGGTGCTTGAGGAACTCCTGGGACTGGGCGCCACCATCGTGGTGCTCGATCCCAATTCGGATTATGTCCAGTTGCGAAAGCTGCGCGAGGATGACGCCATCCCCTACGAGCACGCACGCAAGGCGCCGAACCATGACCGCATCCAGCTGTACCGGGTCCCGATCGCGGGTCGGCAGCGCTACCCCGATGCGCTGTGCGGACCGTCCTCGAAATACACCATTCGGTTCTCCGGGCTTGACGGCGAGGAAATCTGCGACGTTGCCGGCGTCCCATCAAGTGCCGAACGGATCCGTGAGGCCGTGGTCAATGCCTGCATCCGCCTCCGTCGCGACCGGGTCGACTTCAATCCGCGGTTCCTCGCCCAACACCTTGCAGATTTCGCCGGTGTCCCGCTCGAGGATCTCGAAGACCAGGCGACTGGCCCCGGTGCGGTCGCGACTATCACCCAAGGTCCGGATCTCGAAGACGCCGATGCCGAACTCGACCGGATCCGGGCGACCGATCACGTCACGACCGTGGCGGTCACGAAGCGGGGGCGCAGCACGACCCATGCTGGAACCCATGACGACCGAGAAATGGTGGCGGCCAGGAATGCCCTCCGGTACATCCGCAAACTGGAGAAGTACCCCATCTGGAGCCAGTCGACGATCGACCTGAACGCCATCCTGCAACCGATGAAACTGACGGTCCTCGACCTCGCAGGCACTGAGAAGGGCGTGATGGCCTACACCGCCGAGTGGCTTCTCTCGAACCTCTGGCAGCGCGCCCTTGGTGGCGAACTCTCGAATCCGGTCTTCGTCGTCCTCGAGGAGGCACACACCCTCGTGCCTGGCGGGAGGGAAACCACTCGCGCATCGCGGATCATCAACACCGTCGCATCCGAAGGGCGGAAGTTTGGGGTCTTCCTGATTGTCGTGACCCAGAGACCATCGAAGATTTCCGACGACACCCTCTCCCAGTGCGCATCACAGCTGATCATGCGGCTGACCAATCCCGATGACCAGAAAGCAATCCAGCGGGCGTCGGAAGTCGTGTCGCAGGCCCTTCTTGATGACCTGCCAGGACTGAACCAGGGCGAAGTCGTTGTCCTAGGCCGGTTGACACGGGTCCCGGCGATGGTGCGGGTCGGGGGACGGGTCGGCGCCGAAGGCGGAGCGGACATCAACCTGGTCGAACGATTCGAACGGGCGCGCAAGGAGGTCGAAGATGAGCGGTTTGCCGCTCGACGCACCCCTCAGCGGATCGTTGCGCCGATCAAGCGCCAGCCATTCAGCTGAGCACCGAGACTGACCGTATGAAATGACCCCCTGCCAGTCCGGGCTACGCTGGCCGGACTCGCAGGGGGTCTGTCAATGAAGGCTGGGCAGTGGGGGTGCGGCCGGCCCGGGCCTAGACGGCGGCGAGTTCCTGGACAAGGGTGCCGGGAGTGTTCGCCGTGCGCCCCATGGCGCGGGGAAGCACGCGTGGTCCTCGGGCCTCGGCAGCGAGGGTCGGGTGCATCTTGGCGTAGTGCAACCGGAAACTCTCCCGCGCGCGAAGCAGGAGGGTCTTCACTGCGGTGCGGGATGTACAAAGGATCTCGGCGATTTCCTCGTACCCAAGACCGTGGTACTCGCGCATGATGAGGGCCGCCCGGTACCGGGGCGAAAGGCGGTCAAGGACCGAGGCGACTTCGCCCTTGGTCTCGGTCTGCATCGCGTCCCGCTCAGGATTGTCGCGCGCAACCTGGCTCGGGTGGAAGAGCGAAATGAATGAGTCCCACGCCTGCCACTTGATCAGGCGACGATGCCGGAGTTCGTCAAGGCAGACATTCGTGGCGATGCGGTAGAGCCACGCCTGGGCCTGGAAATTCCCCTTGGCGAGGGTCTCGGGAAGCTTGCGGTATGCCT
>CAMDTO010000192.1 GCA_945907765.1 Thermoflexus hugenholtzii JAD2
TGTCAAGATTTCACTGCCACTTTCGTTCACGCTCAGTACTCCCTCGATCCCTACGCCTGACACAACGCCACCACCAGCGCCCATCGTCGTCGCGCCCGTCGTCGTCGCGCCTGTAGTGGCCCCGCCTGTTGTCCCGGCTCCCATTATTGTTCCCGCACCGGCACCGGCACCGGCACCGATCGAATCACCACCCGGGGTCTCAACCGCGGGCCTTACCAACGCGTTCGAGGCCATCCCAGGTGGCCTCACCAAAGAAGCGGCCCAGACGGTCTCGACCGCACTGACCGCGGTGGATACTGCGACCGCTCAAGGGTTCGTTGACACCATGTCAGCCCTTCCACCTGCCCACGCTGCTGAAGTTCTCAAGCAGATGGCGTCCAGCACACCGGAGGAAGCCAAGGCAACCGTCCAGTTCATGTCGACGCTCGCTCCCGGGACCGAGGTTGCAAAATCCACCAGTGCTGTATCTGCGGACGGCAAGGAGACCAAGACTTTCAGCTTGGATGACGAAGTCGCAGCATCCGGAGCCACCATCGATGGGGTCGAGGTCGCCGGTGTGCGGTCGGCGACCACTGGCAAGCGGACCGTCGCAATCCTCGTGAAGGCGGGCCAGGTCGCCCGCATCAATCGGAGCAAGTCCGGCATCTGGCCTGACCTCACCTTCCCGCTTCTTAGCGGAAAGCTTTCAGGGGTTGCGCCGGTGATCGCCCTGCCCGCCGATGCGACATCAGTGACGTTCGAGCCAACCCCTGCCGGTCTCAACACCGTGCAGCAGGGAAGCCTTGGTGGCGGCAATGTCGTTCCGCTCGGTCTTCCGTTCACCTTCAAGGTCCTGTCGGATAGCCGTTCGGCCCGTGTCCAGTTCTCGCTTCCTTCCATCAAGGTTGGTTCCGGACAAACCCTCGGGTACCTGTACTCGATCGCGTCGAGCACGGGCGGATTTGCCGGCTATCTCCGGGCACCTGCCGAGTTCGACGCAGCAACCACCCGTCAGACCTGGACCCTTTCAACCGCCGAAGTTGCCGACATGCTCATCCTTCCTGTCGCGCTTCAGCCGGCATTCGTCCAGAACTTCAACGCCGACGCGCACATCTATTCCGGGCCCGACGAGTTCGGTGTGGACTTCGGTGAGGCAGGTCCTGCCTTCACCACCTTCACCGTGGTCGGCCCACAGGTTGGGACGCGCATCTACGTCTACAGCCCAGTGTCGGGTGGGTACGGATGGATTGAGGCCTCTGGCGTCGGTCCGTCCGGACCTCCGCTGAACTAGCAACGCGCGACGACAACCTTGCCGGCACAACACAAGTGGCGCCCCGGATGCCTTTCAAGGCTCCGGGGCTTCTTGTCAGTAGTTCATCAAGATTCTGAAAAGCTGATGGCTGAACTGGACTCCAAAGGTGGTGGGAATGGACTTGAAACGTGTGACGAAGGTGGGGCTTGGGTTCCTGATGACTCTGGGAATGGCTGCGCTGGTTCACCCGAGCCCGACGTTTGCGCTCTTCGCATCCCAGACCACAAACCCTGCCAACACCTTCCAGGCGGGGACATTGCGTCTGTCAAACTCGCGAGCGGGTGCGTCGTTGTTCCTATCCACCGCAAACGGTCCTGTCACACCGTCCACCTCGATCACCCTGGCTTCCGGCACTATCGTGCTCGCTCCCGGATTGAATGCCGCAGGCGGGTTCAGCGTGACAACGGGCACCATGTCGCTATTACCGGGTATCGCCTCGCAGGTCACCGGTCTCGGTGGTCTCGCCCCCGGGCACGTGATGACGAATTCGCTCACTGTCGGGAACGTCGGCACTCTCTCCGCCGGTCGTGTGGTTCTTTCCGTGCCCGCAGTCACACTTGTCAACCCGGCGGCTCAGAGTTGTGATAACAGCACCGTGACAATGGTTGACTCGGTGGATGTCTGCGGACGCGGACGTCTCACCGATGTGTTGCGAGTGACCGCGTTCTACCTCACTGGTGAGGGGTCGGCGGTATGTGTCCTTGGACCAAATCCAGGTGCATTAGTCCCTGCGCCGACCGATACGGACGCATTGCTCGGTTGTGCCAGCTCGACGCTCGGCGTGCCCCTGACCCAATCGGTATCCGGTCAGACGCTTCCTTTGGCAACATCTCCTGATCCATTAGTCCTCGTTTCCGAGTCGGTTCTCGATGAGCGGATCAACCCTGCCCTTGCGACGGGGACGTTGGTTCGCAATTACCGCAATGGTGTGACGGTGGATGACTGGGAGTCCGGGCGGACTCGTACGATCACCTTTGTAGTCGCGGTCGATCCACAAGCTGATAATCGCTACCAGGGTTCGCAAGCCGTCGCGACGCTCACGTGGACCAGCACGTCGCTGTCAGGTGCCCCTGCCGCTTTGGTCCCGTAGCCAATCGGGTTTGCCTCTCGGTGTTCGTTGCCAAGGGGTTGGGGTGACCTTGGCCCTGACCTTCGGGCGCGAGTCGCGCCCTTGGTCTATCAGGTCCCTGACGACATGCGCGTGCCAGTTGCCCGGGATGCATCGCTCGCGTCATGTCGGTAACGGACTGGGCGAGTGTGCCGGAGTTGGGGGCCTGCCATGGTCCTCCAATTCCCGCACAAGCGCTCCGCGGGTGCACTTTGCACCCGATCCGCACCGGCCGGATTTCGTCAAACGCTGTGGAGGTCAGTGACCCTGATTGTCTGGGGGAATCACCGCCACGTTTGGTGAAGTTTCGACCGCGTCGGTGCCGGGGGGTTGCACGCTCTTCACAAGGGCGGCGATGTAGCGATCGGTGACCGACTGTCGCTCGACAAACACTCGGTGAAGGATTGCGCCCGCCACCGTGAACTGCGCGAGGGGGAGTTCCAGGTCGACACCTGCTTCGCCCTGTGCCCCGCCCATCAGCTCCGTCCACGCGTTCCTCGTTGCCGCTTCAAGCTCCAGATCGTCTGGGAGTGCCAAGAGCAGTCGAACGACCGCACGCCCAACCGCAGACTCGATGAATCTGGCGAGAGCACGTGCCAATTCCTCGAGACGGCCACCGTGGGCAGTCAGTGCATCTCCCGGCGCGACCGGGATGGCAGTGGCGATGGCATCTGCCACGAGTGCCGCCTTGGTCGGCCATCGGCGATAGAGACTCGCCCGATGGATGCCGGCGGTCACCGCGACGTCGGCAAGCGAGAAGTTGGCGTAGCCCCGCTCCGCAAGCAGCGCCAGTGAGGATTCCCTGGCCGCGTTTGCAAATGCGTCGCGACGCCGGCGCAGTTTGGGCACTCCTGCCTCGTCGACCCCTGCCATCTGCAACACGATAGCGAATCGCCCCTGCGAGGTCTGAGACATGGCTATAATGCGACAAAGTGTCGCGTTATAGGAGGTCCTGATGCCAGTTCGGGTCGCGCTTATTGGGATCGGGAGTCGCGGGGACGTCCAGCCATATGTCGCGCTGGGGCAACGTTTCGTCGACGAAGGTCACCCCACGACCCTTGTCACCACCCAAGAGTTTGCACCGCTTGCGCGAAGTCACGGCATTGATGTCGAGGAAGTTCGGGTCTCGGTCCAAGCGTTCATCTCGAACCCGACGACTGCCCGTGCGATCGAGGGAGGGGGCGTGATCCGGTCGTTCCTCAAGTTCCGCGAGATTTCCGCATCCGCCAGGCAGGCAACGGGTGAAGCTGTTTCTCGGGTAACCGCCAAGGCAGATGTGCTGGTCGTAGGCTTCGGTGCGGTCGCCCTTGCGTACGCAGTCAAGTCAGCAACTGGAATACCCGTCGTCCGCGCGTATGACGTACCGATCACGTCGACAAGCGCATTTCCTGGCGTGCTGTTCCCACGGCTGTCAACTCGACCGCGGTCTCTGACACACTGGATTGGCCACTGGCTCACAAACCAAGCGGTCTGGATGCTTGCTGGTTCAGGTGACGGCGGCGCGCGCAAGCGACGTTCCCCGTTTGCGCCACCCCTGTTATCCGCAGCGGACGACGATCCGATCGCCTACGGGATCAGTCGTCATGTGCTGCCACGCCCAACCGACTGGCCGGCCGGTGCCACGATGGACGGCTTCTGGTTTGCGCGCGAACCCGACGGCTGGACTCCGCCTGCCGACCTGGAAGCGTTCATCGCCTCCGGGAGTGAACCGGTCTACGTTGGCTTCGGGAGCATGGCGTCTGAGTCGTCTCAGGCGCTGACGAGGCAGGTTGTCGAGGCAACTCAGGCCGCCGGGGTCCGTGTCGTCCTGCACCAAGGATGGGCCGGACTTGGGAACGGTGCCCTTCCCGCTCACGTACACCTCGTGGGGTCGGTGCCCCACTCTTGGCTCTTCCCGAGGATGGCAGCCATCGTCCACCATGGGGGCGCAGGTACGACGGCTTCGGCATTCCGGGCCGGTCGGCCGCAGGTCGTCGTGCCTTTCCACGGCGACCAACCATTCTGGGGAATGGTTGCGAATGAGACAGGCGTGGCTCCCGGGCCTCTCCCTCGAAGGTCAGTCACCACGATGTCGCTCGCTCAGGCGCTGACTGAAGTCAGCGGCTCTCGGCATATCCTGCGCGCCGCCGAAATCGGCCAACTGATTGCAACCGATGATGGCTGCGGAACGACCGTGAACCGCGTGTTAGGCGGCATCATGCGGGCGACCACGTAGGCGCGGGCGGCCTGTTACTTCGTGCACGGTATCCGCGCGGGTCACCCCGGACCTTCCGGCCGAGAACGGCGTTGCCCAGACCACTATGATCGGGGCCTTCTACGTCTGTACCGTCACAGTGATACGGGCAACGATCGCGATGGTCTGATCGTGAGTTGCCATGGTTGTACGCCTCAAGGTTGGAGGGACAACCTCGGTACCCGGATCGGTCTAGGCGTTTGCGGCCGGGGTAGGTTCGGCGGGTGTGCCGTAGAGGCCGAGGTCGCGTTCTACCAGGACATCTCCGGCACGGTCCTTGATCGCGCCGAACACCTCGTAGTCCCACTCAGATACGAAGCTGATCGCCGTGCCGGCACGTCCGGCGCGACCGGTGCGCCCAATCCGGTGGACGTATTCCTCCGGTGTGTCCGGCAGGTCATAGTTCAGGACGTGCGAGACGCCGTCGATGTCAAGACCGCGCGCCGCGACGTTCGTGGCGATCAGGAAACGGATCCGTCCCGAGCGGAAGTCGTCAAGCACGCGGTTCCGCTCGCCCTGTGGCAGGTCACCGTGCAGCGCCTTTGCCACGTAGCCACGGCGTTGCATCGACTCTGCCAACCTGTCCGAAGTGATCTTCATTCGCCGGAAGACGAGCACGCGGTCATAGTCGCTCTCTTCCTTGACCAATTTCTCGAGGGCGTCGAGCTTGTCACGTTCGGCGACGTTCACGAAGTTCTGGCGGATCTGCGACGGCACCGACCGCATGTTGCCGGTTGTCTCCAGGGTGCTGACCCATTCGGGGTCGCGCAGGTACCGCTTGACCAGCCGGGCGACGAACGGCGGTACCGTTGCCGAGAACAGGCATGTCTGGCGTTCGCGGGGCATCCACTTGATGATCTGTTCGATCGCCTCGGCAAAGCCGATGTCCAGCATTTCGTCGGCCTCGTCCAGGACCGCAACCCGCAAGTCGGTCAGGACGAGGGTGTTCCGCCA
>CAMDTO010000193.1 GCA_945907765.1 Thermoflexus hugenholtzii JAD2
GCGCTCGCGGTAGCCGTTGCGCTGGCCGGTCCGGGTCGCGGTGCGCTCGTGCGGGGAGGCGCCCACGTGGGTCTCCACCTCAGCCTCCATCAGCGCGTGTGCCAGCATGCGGACCCCTTCGCGCAGGATATCCCCGTCGTGCATCCCTGAAAGCTTGCGCGCGATTGCCTCGAGTGTAATCCTCATGTCGTCAGCCATCGTGTTGGGTTCCTCTCTCCCTTGAAGGTGTGCAACTCCAAGGAACGGACCTGACCGGTGGCTGACGGCTTCCCCCGTCGCCACCCAACCCTTCTTACACACTTCCCGGGACACTACCCACGTCCGTCCCGATGTGCGCCTTCATCCCGAAGAACCACTGGTTCCCCTTCCTCGTCTGGTGTATCTCCGGATCCCGCGCCCCCGTCCGGTTCTTCGTCGAGCTGGGAGCGGCGACAATGGTGGCATCGACCGCCGTCCCCCGGCGCAGCAGGAGGCCCTTCGCCTCCAGAACGGCATTGATCGTGGCGAGGAACCCGGTGGCCATGCCATGCGCCTCGAGCAGGTGACGGAAGCGGACTACGGTGGTCGCGTCCGGGATGCCGGTCGCCCAGAGGTCGATCCCGGCGAATGCCCGGTAGACCTGGACGTCATGCAACGCGTCCTCGACCGCCTCGTCGGACAGGGAGAACCACTGTTGCAGGAAGTGGATCCGCAGCAGCATCAGGATCGGGTGCCGGGGACGGCCGGTGAGCCCGGCAGGCGCGTGCGGGGTGACCAGGGCGACCAGGGCATCCCACGGCACCACCGCCAGCATCTCCTCCAGGAACTGCTGCTTGGCCGTCCGCTTGGTCCCGCGCTCGAATCCCGTCATCAGGCTCAGTTGGTTCATGCCTTCATGTTTCCCCATCACACTCCCCCACCGCTACCTTATGCAGGCAATCTCTAGAGGCGTACGGCCACTCCGACCGTCACGGCGACCGCCACACGGTCCATCACCCCGACGGGTTCGGTGACCCGGACGCACATACCAACCGCGACGGCGTCTCTTACGCGTACGACCGCGTCCTCCCCCTGACCAGCCCCACTTGTTTCACGAACAGATTTACGACTTCGTGGCGGTGCCCGACGTGGCTTTTGCGATCGGCCAAGCTTCCAACCCCGCAAATTTCGTGAAGTGGCAGTTGGCGTACATTGGCTTCGCCGCCTGACTTCACCCCACAGTTACCGGTGACCGATACAGTTTGGCCACTATGCCGGACACGCATGCCCCACCCGACGAGTCTGCCCTGTGGCGGGTCGCTTCCCGCACCGTCCTGCTAGTTGCGGGACTGGCTTTGGCGACGCTGCTTGCGGTCCAGTTGCAGGGTGTGATCATCCAGGTTTTCCTAGCGACGATTGTGGCGTGTGGCATGTCGCCCATTGTCGACTGGATGTGCCATCCTCCCGACCGGTCCCGTGGAGGAGTGGTCGTGGGATGGCGACCTTCCCGTTCTGTCGCCGTGCTGCTGGTGTACGCCGTCCTTGTCGCCGGGGTCACCGCAATCGCCGCGACGGTCATTCCTCCGGCTGCGCGCGATGTGCGTGACCTCACCCGCAAACTTCCCGAAACCGGAAGATTGGTCGCGGCATGGGCGACCAACCTGCCGAACGATCTCCCGGCCGACATGCCCGTGCCGGCGGGCCTTGATGTCGGACGAGGTTTGTCCCAGGCCCTAGATACGGTCATGTCGCAGGTGACCTCGATCGTTGGGCAGGCACTCGTGGTGGTCCAGTACGCCGTGGGGTTCCTGAGTGGCGCCTTGAATGGAGTGTTTGTGCTGATCCTCGCGCTGTACTTCACTGCGGATGCACGTCGGATCATGGCGTTCGCGATGTCATTTCTCACCCCGGCACGGCGCCCGAGGACCCAACGAATCTTGGGCCATATCGGCGAACGGCTTGGTGGATGGCTCCGCGGTCAGGTCCTTCTCAGTCTGATCATCGGCGGGATCTGTCTGGTTGGGCTCTTGGCGCTCGGGGTGCCGTATGCGGTCCTGCTTGCCTTGGTCGCAGCCATCGGTGAGGCTGTCCCGATGGTCGGCCCGGTGTTCAGCGCGGTACCGGCGGTGCTCGTCGCCCTGTCGGTATCCCCGACCACGGCACTCCTGACCCTCGGCCTCTATGTGATCGTGCAGCAACTGGAGAACTACCTGATCGTGCCCCGGGTCATGGAACGGGCGGTCTCGATTGACCCGCTTGCCGTGATGCTCGCGCTACTGATCGGGTCCGAACTGATGGGCATCACTGGCGCGGTGCTGTCGGTCCCCGTGGCCGCCGGAATTGCCGTGATGCTCGACGAGATCCGTCGTGATCCGGAACCCGCCGAAGGAGGGTCATGACGACGAGCCAACCCTGAATCTCGTGCGCGATGGGAGACCTGCGTCAGACCCGGGTCCCGGTGGTGATCAGGTATTCGCGTCCCGCCCGGACCTTGCCGTCGCCGTGGGTGACGAAGCCTCGGTAGAAGTCGATAAGGTCAGCGCGCAGGGAGACTTGCAACTCGGGTGAGAGTGAGCGACGCAATGTCGCGAGGGGAGGGTAGATCTCAAGCATGGTGTCCGCGAGGACCTCAGGTGATGGAGCTATCGATGGCAGGTCAGAATGCTCGAAGCCGAGGCCAGTGAACGTTTCCGCTAGGAGTGCCCGGACCTTGTCTTCCGATCCCCAGTCAAATGGGTCAGGCGCGCCGGCCGGTCGAGGGGCGTACCGGTCAGTAATCGCGAACCGTTTGCCGATTCCTCCATCGGGGGTCCATGCCTGGATGGCGATGCGCCCTCCGGGGACCGTGACCCGCGCGAGTTCACTGGCAACGTCTCGGTGTCCTGGTGCGAACATGAGCCCGCACGTTGACACCACGACATCGAATGACGAATCCGGGTACGGCAGGCGTTCGGCGTCTCCCGCGTTCCACGCGATGTCGTCGAAGCCGTCTTTCACGGCCCGCGTCCGGGCGATTTCAAGAAGCTCGGGCGTGATGTCGAGTCCCGTGACGATTGCGCCACGCGCCCGGGCCGCGAGGGCGGTGTTGCCGGTTCCGCACGCGATATCCAGGACCCGTTCACCAGCACGGACCTTTGCGATGCGAATGACTTGGTCGGCGATGGGCAGCAGGCTTACGGCGGCCTTCGCGTAGTCGCCTGACGCCCAGATCTTCCGGAGACGGGTTGCGGGATCACTGATTGGCGCGGACGGCGTGTCGGGCATCAAGTTCTCAAACTCGCTCTCGCTGTTCCGGTCCTGGGGGTGATCCCCGTGCCAACTGATTCGTGACTATCGCGCGGTACCACCATCGTGAGACTCTTCATCCTCGACGGCATGCGCGTAGGCGTTTCCGAATCGTCTGAATAGCGCACCGATGGCAACTGCTCCGATTGCAAATCCTGCGAGCGCCCCCAGCACGGTACGGATCAGACCCGTTTCAATCGGACCGAATGTCCACGCGAAGCCTGATCCGTCGACTGCGCCCCAGATGGCGCCAATGACGCCGCACCAGGCGCCGCCCCACAGTGCTCCGATGCCTGCATACCGCCATCCCATGTCCTGACGATACCCGCCTGACCGGGCTGGCTGGCAGTTTGGTCCTCCACAACCATTTAGCAATTTGTCAACAGAAGCTGCATCCCGGAGATCGACCATCAATGCATCGGACCGCAGTGGTCCGAAAGACTTCGGAAGGGAAATCCACCATGCAGCGTCGATCCATCCTTGGGCAGGCCACTCGTACCGTCGCCGGAGCCGTCGCTCTCGCCGGAGCTGGAACCCTCATCTCGGGTGCTGGAGCATCTGCCCAGACCGTCACCGGTGCGAAACCGATCGTACCCACCGCGACCGCGACCGCTGGCGCAATTGCAGGGCGAAGCATCAACCTAACGACCGCGTGGATCGATGCGTCGGCGGTGTACGGAATCGACTCGCCGTCCGGGCTAGCCGGAGCACGCCAGTCTGTCGCGACCCCAGCATCTTTGCGAGAGGGTGGGGCTGTCGCAAGCACCGGGCGGATGAGTACATCGTCTGGAAACAACCTGCCAGTCGCAAACGGCCTGGTGCTTGCCGGTGACCCGAGGGCAGCCGAGAACCCGGCCCTCGCAGCCATACACACCCTCTGGGTGCGCGAACACAACTGGCACGTCGAACGCTTGGCACGTGTTCATCCCCAATGGACCGGCGAGCAGCGGTACCGTCAGGGCCGGGCAATCGTCACCGCCGAGATCCAGCAGGTCACGTACCGAGAGTTCCTCCCAAGCCTCCTTGGTCCCGGCGCCATCCCCGCTTGGAATGGCTACCGCTCGAATGTCGACTCAACGATCAGCGTCGAGTTCTCCGTCGCCGCGATGCGGTTCGGGCATAGCATCGTCTCCAACGTGGTGAGCCGCGAGGCGGAAGATGGGAGTCTGGCCGGACCGGAGTTGCTGTTGCGCGACGCCTTCTTCATGCCGGCAGCCGAATTCGTGAAGTATGGCGGGGTAGATGGTTTCCTTCGGCACATCGGATCGGACGTTTCAAACACGTTTGACGCGCACCTGGTTGATGACCTCCGCAACTTCCTGAATGACCCGCCGGTGGCGATTGACCTTGCGGCGATCAACATCCAGCGAAGCCGGGACGTCGGTCTCGGAACGATGAACCAGACCAGGGTGGCTCTGGGGATGCGCCCGTACACGGATTTCGGCCAGGTGACACATGATGCAGAACTTGCGGCGCGCCTGAAAACCGCCTACGGGACCATCGACCGACTTGACCTCTGGATTGGCGGACTTGCTGAGCGTCGCATGCGGGGCGCGCTTGTCGGGGAGACCTTCCATCGGATCCTGACGGACCAATTTGTCCGCCTGCGGGACGGAGATCGCCTCTGGTGGGAGAACCAGTCGTGGGACCGTGGCATGGCGCAGTGGATCCGGGAAACTACCATCGCCGATGTTGTTCTGAGGAATACCGACACCAGGCAAATGCAGGCGAACATGTTCCTGGCCGCCGAACGTGCCGATCTGGGAAGACCTGGTGTCGCACTCGCGGTGGCACGCACCGACCCGCATCGTGCGTCTGGTGCGCCGATCGCAAGCAACGAAGTCAGGTCCCATGATGGAACCGGCACCAACACGCAATTCAGTGCTCTCAATGGCGTCGGATGGCAATTCGGCCGCATTGGCCCCGCCAGGTTTGCTGACGGTGTCCACACGATGGTCGCCGGAGATCCGAACCCGCGGACGATCAGTAATGTGGTGGTCGCTTACGAGAATACGTCCCTACCCGCGGAGAAGGCATCGGCGATGCTGTATGTCTGGGGACAGTTCCTGACGCATGAGATCGAGTTCGCAAAGTCCGGAACCGAAGACGGGAGCGTCTTCTCTCCGGCTGGTGACCCAGTACTCGCCACCGGGACGATGATCCCGATGACCCGCCTCGCGATCGACACGTCGCCGCCACCTGCAGGTCCCGGCGGTGCATCTCGACCGACGACACCTCCTCTTGGTGGCAACCAGGGCCCGGCGAGTGGCGCAAACCCCCCACCACGCCGCTAGGACATCCCGTCCACCGAGACCGGTCTGCCTCGCCTCCGGGT
>CAMDTO010000194.1 GCA_945907765.1 Thermoflexus hugenholtzii JAD2
GACTGCTGCCGGCGTGCCGTTGCCCGGGCCGTGTACCGACCCGTTGCCGTCCGCGCCGAGCGCCGCGTGCGCGCCGTGCGCGGCGTCATGGCCGTTGCCATGGCCGTTGCCATGGGCCTCACCGTTGACCTCGGGAACCCCGACCTCGACCGGGTTCTCGTCCGGCAGGGCAAGGAGCGTGCGTGACGCCGACGTCAGGGCCTTGAGCTTGGAGGCGGCAATCCCCGTCAGGCCGGTCACGTCAAGCATTTCCCGTTCATCAAGGGATTCCTGTCGCAGCAGGGTCTCCGCCAGGGCGACGAGACGGGGACGTTCCTTGAGCAAGGTGTCCTGCGCGAGCGTGAAGCATTCGGTGATGATGCGGCGTACCTCCGTGTCGACCAGAGCCGCGAGTTCATTGCTAATCTCGCGACCCATCTCGGGCATGGTGTCGCCACCAAGGAACCCGCCGTCGCTGCGGGAGACGGCGATCAGGCCGACCCGCGCACTCATGCCCCACCGGGTGACCATCTGGCGGGCGATGGTGGTCGCCTGTTGCAGGTCATTCTCCGCACCCGTCGATGGCGCGCCCAGGATCAGTTCCTCCGCTGCCCGGCCGCCAAGTGCGCTGGTGATGCGTCCGCGCAGGTACGTCTCACCGTAGTTGTGCCGATCATCCAAGGGAACCGAGTAGGTCACGCCGAGCGCCTGTCCGCGGGGCACGATCGTGACCTTGTGGACCGGATCGGCCTCGGGCAGGAGCAACCCGATCAAGGCATGCCCGGCCTCGTGGTAGGCCACGCGTCGCCGGTCCTCAATGGTCATGACCAACTTGCGTTCGGCGCCGAGGATGATCTTCTCCATGGCCTCGAAGAAGTCCGTCTTGGTCACGCTGTCACGTGCCTTGCGGGCAGCGAGCAGGGCCGCCTCGTTCACGAGGTTCCGCAGTTCCGCACCCACCAGTCCCGGCGTGGCGGCGGCGAGTTCGACCAGGTCCACATCAGGCGCGAGCGGCACCCCACGGGTGTGGACGAGCAGGATCTTCTCGCGACCGATGCGGTCCGGACGCTGCACCACCACGCGCCGGTCAAACCGCCCGGGGCGGAGCAGTGCCGGATCCAGGACGTCGGGCCGGTTGGTCGAGGCGAGCACGATGACTGCCTGCCGGGCGTCGAACCCGTCCATGTCGGTCAGGATCTGGTTGAGGGTCTGTTCCTGTTCCTGGTTCGCGCCACCGAACCCGATCCCGCCACGACGGCGACCGATCGCGTCCAGCTCATCGATGAAGATGATCGCGGGCGCATCCTTCTTGGCGTTGGCAAAGAGGTCGCGGACGCGGGCCGCACCCACGCCGACGATCATCTCCACGAACTCGGATCCCGAGAGGGAGAAGAACGGCACACCGGCCTCACCGGCGACCGCCTTGGCGAGCAGGGTCTTCCCGGTACCCGGAGGGCCTACCAGAAGGACACCCTTGGGAATGCTGCCACCCAGGCGCTGGTACTTCTCCGGGTTCTTGAGGAAGTCGACGATCTCCTCGAGTTCGGCCTTCGCCTCGTCGATTCCCGCAACATCGGCAAAGGTGATCCGGGCGGCGGTCTGGTTGGTCTCGTCATAGCGCCGGGCACGGCTGCGTCCGATGCCGAAGATGCCCCGCTGCGCCTGTTGCGCCCGGGCACTCATCCACATCAGCAGGCCGAAGAAGAGCAGGGCCGGCCCGAAACTGAGCAGGACCTGGATCCACATCGAACGGCCGGTCTGGAGGGATTTTGCCGAGATCAGGACATTGTGGGAATAGAGGAACTCGCCGAGTTTCTCGCCCACGAAGCCTGGCACCCGGGTCTGGAAGGTATCCGAGGTCTTGGCCCCGGTTCCTTGCGGATAGGTGACCACGGCCTTGAAGTCGCCCTGGATCATCTCGCCCTGCGTGGTGACCTCGCGGACGTTGCCCTTCGTCACCTCGTCAAGGAACATCGAATACGGAACCTCGATGCGGTTGGACTGCGGTTCCGGCACGACGTAGGGCGTGACCAGCCAGTTGACGACCAACAGGACAACCAGGACGATGATCCACGGGCGGCGTACCAGGTTCATGAACCGGCGTGCCGGGTCTTCCTCTTCGGGATCCTTCCTGGGGGGCGGCGCCCCGCGCAAGCGCGGGCTTTCGGGCCCGGGCGGGCGCGGACGAGCCGGGTCGGGTGCCGAGCGTTCCGGCCCGGGACGTGATGCCTGCATCGGTCCGGGAACCGGGGGTGTCCCGGACTCGGGGGCAGGCGCACTGCCACCCACCGTGCGGGTCACTGGCGTGTCGTTTGCGTCGTGATCAATCATGAGCTGGTGATGCGGAATGGGTTCCGCACTCCCTCCTTTCGCCGGGTACGCCAAGGGGCGTTCCCGACCACCGACCAGAGGGGATGGATGACGAGGCCTGACGTCCATCGGGCGCCCGTGTCCTCACTGTCCCATGCCCACCCAAGTCCTGTACATCTTCGCACACCTGCCGGGGGCGGTTTGGCGGTGGGCCATCTGGAGCGGCTTCCCGCAGAAGGTTCTTACCCGACGTGCTGCATGCGCGAACACGGCGGCAACGCGCCGTGATGCGTCTTGCACGTGAGGGGCGTTATATGCGGCCTTCCTCATGACGCCCGCCAGGGATATTCGGTACACTCACTCAGGGGTGGCATCTTGAGCATGCAGACCTATTCGCGTCCGACGTCCCTCGCCGATTTCCTCCGCGAAGCGATCACGTCTCTGGAAGGCCAAGGTTGGCGCATCGTGCGCCAGTCAACCGAAGATGCGCTGCCGTGGCACATCGCCTGCCGGAAGGGCGAGAAGTGGCGATTGATCCAGATCGTCACCCCGGCCACGAGCCACACGGTGACCCAGAGTGGGCGGCGTCTCCTCGGCCAGCACGTCCAGTTGCCCGCGCGCCTCGGCACCATGGAACAGTGGGTTTCCCACATCCGCCCCGACGGCCGGTGCACCTTCGGCCCCTACACCCTCAATCCGCAGGTGTGGGGCAGTGACAACGACGTGATCACCCGCCTGGAACTTGACGCCGACTAGAATCCCGCGCCCGGCCGCCCACGGTCACGCCCGTAATGTGAACCCGCCAGCGGCCAGGGACACCCGGTAGACCTCCTCATCCAGGCGCAGTCCGAAACCCGGTTCGTCCGGCAGGGTCACCGTGCCGTGGTCCACCACGTACGCCGACGTGTCTATCCCCGGGGTGGTGCACTCGTCCCACTCCGCAAACGTGAAGCCCTTCACCCCGGACGCCAGGTGGCCCGATACGAAGTTTCCGTAATGCGCACCGTAATGGTGCGGCGCCGTGCGTACCCCGCGGGCGTCAAGGTCGCGCCCGATCCGCAACCACCGCGTGATCCCGTGGCTGAAGATGTCGTACTGGATCACCTGCACCACCCCTTCATGCGCCCACTCCAAGAGCGGCGCGGCCGCCAAGCCCTCGCCATCCGCAATCAGGCACGCCAGTCCCTCGTGGTCCAGCCACGCCCGCAGGTCGCGGTAGAGGACCGGGTCCTCGTGGAATGCCTCCTCGATCCAGAACAGGGTGCATGCTCCGGTCGTGCCAAGGACGTGCTTGGCCTGGTTGAGCGTGTAGCCGTTGTTCGCGTCGATCATCAGGGGCGCATCGGGACCGATGGCCTCGCGCACCGCCCGGATGGCCGCGATGTCCCGGGCTATCCCCGCATCGGTAGGCATGTGCCGGGCGCCGCGTCCCACCTTCATCTTGAATGCCCGGTGGCCACGGTCCCATCCCTGCCGGGCCTCGTCGGCAATCAGGGCGGCCCCGGCCTCGTGACGGTCAAGATGCAAGTCATCAAAGTACAGACTTGTGTCATAGACTGAAACCTGGGGTGCGTGACCAGGCACCGTGGTCCCGGCGAAGTGCGCCACCAGTGACCACACCGGTCTCCCGGTCGCCAGCCCCAACGTATCCCACAGGGCGAACTCGGCGCCGGCGAACGTGCCCACCACGCCTCCCGGTCCGTCAGCGGACGCGTCGCCGGACGCGTCGCCGGAGGCGGCCGTGAACGCATCGTCGAGCGGCATGCCCACAAGGGGGGCCAGGTCGTCGGGTGTGGCGCGGCTGCGGCCGAAACCGGCTGTGCCGTCATCGAGGGTCAGGCGGACAAGCGGGACCGTCACGGTCGGTCCGTGCGGGCCCAGCCGGGCATTCGCGCCGGCCGGTCGCGGACGCGTCCCGGTCAGTGTGGCGCCGTCGACGCGCACGATCCGGCGTCCTGTCCTGGCGATCATCTGTCCCACCTCGCGTCCAGCGTAGCAGGGTTCGGGGATCCCATGCGGAACCTGGATATCGCACACGTCTTGACTGACTGGCATCCGCATGCAAGGATGCACCATCGGGGGAGACACGCATCCGGCGATGCCGTGGCCCGATGCCCGCCCCTGGCCCGATGGCTGCGGGGCGACCACGTGGGGGGACAACCATGATGACCGAACCGCTGGCACCTCAACCGGCGCGGGGACGGACCCGCCGCACCGCCCTGTTGCGTGGGTTTGCCGTCGCCTCCGCCACCGCTGCCCTTGTGGCGTGCGGGGGTGACACCCCGGCACCCGCCAAGCCGACCACTGGCCCGGCCACTGGCCCGGCCGCAGCGCCCGCCCCGACGGTCGCTGCCGTGGCCACGACCGCCCCGGCGCCCACCACGCCTCCCCGGCCCACCGCCCGGGCCAATCCCGTCACCATCCGCTTCATGTCGTGGCGTCCCAACGCCATGGACCGGTTCGAGAAGAAGTGGAAGGAATGGGGTGACGCCAACAAGGTCGTGATCGAGATCGAACGGGTTCCCAACGTGAACGACCGCAACGCCAAGCTTGTTGCCGGGTTCGTTGCCGACCAGGCCCCCGATGTCACCGATAGCCACAGCGACGTCGAGTACAAGTACTACGATTCCGGGTTCATCATGCAGCTCGACCAGCTGATGGCCCGCGACAAGATCTCCCAGGAAAAGGGCTACGCCATGACGTACGCCGAGAGATGGCGGAGCAAGACCTTCGCACTCGCGTACTGGGTGGAACCCTTTGGCATCTACTACAACAAGACCATGTTCAAGAAAAAGGGAATTGCCGATCCTTGGGAAAAGAAGGACAAGCCGGGCGAGTGGACCCTCGACGAGATGCTTGACGCGTGCCGGAAGGCGACCAACCGCGCCGAGGACGAGTGGGGCATGGACTGGGGCTACGGGTATCACGACATTGGCCCGTTCATATGGTCGCAGGGCGAGACCCATTACGACTACGAGACGATGAAGTGGCAGCTTGAGAACCCCGCCAGTGTCACCGCCCATGGCTGGATGCTCGACTGGCGCATGAAGAGCAAGTGGAACATCGCCGGGCCCGAGAAGACCCGCATGATGGAACCGTGGGGACAGCGTGCGCTCGACAACAACGGCATGACCCCGTTCGCCAACGGCAAGGTCGCCGTCCATTACCGTTCCGTCAATGACTGGTCGCGCATGTGGCCGGTCGTCAAGGACCAGTTCGACTGGGACATGCTGCCCATGCCGAGTGTCAACGGCAAGCC
>CAMDTO010000195.1 GCA_945907765.1 Thermoflexus hugenholtzii JAD2
GACCTTCGAGTAACAAGAAATCATCGCACCTCCGAACTTGGCTCTTGGACGTGTCAAGCGGCGGTGAAGGGAACACTCCGTATGGGAACAGTTCACGACATTGCCGCGCAGGGCTTTGCCACCGCCGGCAAAGCGTACGAAACCGGCCGGCCGGAATATCCACCCGATGCAGTCAAATGCCTCGTAGATCGCTTGCGCATCACACAGGGATCAGTCGTCCTGGATGTTGGTGCGGGCACAGGAAAACTGGCTCGGTTGCTCCTGCCTACAGGCGCGCGCGTGACCGGCATCGAACCGATCCCCGACATGCGCGATGCCTTCATGCGCGCGCTTCCCGGCACGCCCGTTCTCGATGGCACTGCTGAGGCCATCCCATTGCCCGACGCGTCGGTCGACGCCATCGTCGTCGGAACCGCATTCCACTGGTTCGACGGAGTTGCAGCGTTGCGCGAGGCGAGGCGTGTCCTCCGGCCTGGAGGGGCTCTCGGACTTGCGTGGAACGTGCGCGACGAGACGGTGCCGTGGGTGGCGGAACTGGTCGCCATGGTGGCGACCTACATGCACGGAGACCCACCGCGTTACGACCCGCCAGCGTGGCGCTCTGCTTTCAACTCCCCTGAGGCATCCACATGGTTCGAGGCGCTTGAGGAGTCGACATTTTCGTTTGCGCAGGTCATGCCACGTACCGCTGCGATTGCGCGGGTTGCGTCGACCAGTTTCGTCGGAGCTCTTGCGGACGAGACCCGCGCTGAAATACTGTCGAAGGCAAGTGCGTTGCTTGCCACACACCCTGATACACGCGACCGCGAGGTGATCGAGTTTCCACACCGGGCCGATGTATTTTGGTGCGACCGGCGGGAATGACCGTCGTACCGTTAACCCCGAGCGACTTGAAAGTCTGTACGGCTTTGGCGTCGATCTTGCCCCGTGTGGATCCGTCAAGTCGCACCAGTAATCACCGCCGGGGAGTCCTCCACGGAGCACGGCGATCTCTACCCTCCGCCATCGCAACCGCAGCCATCAGCAGGGTTGAACAGGCTCCCCACTCCCGCCGGCGCCTTCGATGTCGACCAGAAACTGCTCGGATCAGGGTGGGGAGGCGGTGCCCGAGAGGCACCATGGTCCGCGCGTATCCACGCCCGCCAGTACTCCCATTGGTTCTAGCAATGGTCTCAACCGAGACATCCTCCGTCAGGCTTCCCACAATCCTACCTATCCAGGGCAATGCTTCCGCATCGGGCGTGCGACGAGGCACTGACGAGGAAGATGCGGGCAAGGATGCCCACGGACCAGGAAGGACCCGTCACCACGGACCGTAGAGGCGTCACCCGCTCCCCTTTTCATTCGCAACGGGCTTGGAACAGACCCTGAACTGGCCGGATGGCCATGGGGAGGCAATCGCGCCGGCCCCAGGGCCTTATTCGGGCACCACCCAAACTCGTCAACGAGCGGGCGGAATGCCGTAGAGGGCAGCCGGATTGCCGTTGAAGAGTGCCCGGCCGATTTCCACCGCGTCTCTCTCCGTCAACAGACCCTCCCCCATCATCCCGGCCAGGGCGTGCGCGACGTTCTGCCGAGCCATGACAAGATGGCCGAGGATTGAATCGACCCAGTACAGGTCGTCGCCGAAGCCGATGATCTTGTTGACTGGCACCATGCGGATCCATTCGCGGAGGGCACGCACGCACCCTTCCGGCGAGTAGATGTGCATCCAGGACAGGTTCAGGAACACGTTCCCGCACGTCTTGGCAAGAACCGCAGCCTCCGTGAGGTAGGGAAACCCACTGTGGGAAATGTCGAACCGCGCATCACGGTGCGCACGGATGAGCCCAGCCATCGGGGCGAGTGAGGTCCCCTCCAGACTGCCGTAACTGCCAGCGCGTGGCCCAACATGGAACTGCACCGGTAATCCGGATGCCGTCGCCGCCGAAACTGCGCCATGTACGAGCACATCCTCGAGAACGCGTCCATCCGGCGTGTCAAGTCCCGGGTAGTGCCCGTCGCGCAGTTGACGGAAGATCCCCGCCGCACGCGAGGGGTCTGGCGTACCGAAATCCATCGCGCGGTGATAACTCTGTGACAACTTGATCTCGGGTGCACCAGCGGCCTTCCATGCCGCACACCTCTCGTGCATGGTGGCAATCAGGTCATCGACGGAACGAAAGTCTGACGAATAGTCGGCCTCAAGCGAGGCGAGGTCGTCCCGGCTTCGAAGCATCGTGAACCGGTTGAGGCGTGGAACCGGCAGGAACAGGTCCCGGTCGATCTCGGCGACCTCCTCCCCGTACGTTCCCGTCATCTGCACGAGACTGATCGCAATGTTGGCGCGGTCCCTCAGGATCTCGGCGTAGTGTCCCGGACGCCGTCCGGCGCGGATTGCATCGGAAATCGGGCCGATTGTCGTCGCGTCAAGCCGGTCGAACCCATAGGCCGCGCGCCAACCCTCAAGCAGGCACTGGCTGAACCCGGTAAACCGGATGCGGTCCCACCACGGCAGGAACCTCGCCCACCGCTCTTCAAGGGGCGCCGGCGAAGGGGGGCGCTCGGGAATAGCCAGGTTCCCTTGGTCGCCACTGACAAATGAGAGGTCATCGTCCGGCATCCCGGCAGACCGCAGGTCGGCGGCAGGGTAGGGATGTGCAAAATACGACAGTGCGTCGAGGTCTCGTCCCAGACGGTCCGCTTCACTGATGACGTGGGTGTGTCCGTTGATGGTGGGTATCCCACCAAATGTCGCGACAAGATCATTTACGGTTCGCAAATATGTATTCGCAGTTTTTTCCACCAGGATCATCCTTGACATCGGCGCATTGTGCTTGGGAGTGAACGCGAGTATATTGGCGCAACCGGTTCGGGGTGGGGTGCCCTGGACGGTGGCTCGGGAAGAAGGACGAACCTATGAGACACACACGCCGCGGGTTCATGGAGGCGGGCCTGGTGGGGATTGCCGCTGTCGCATGCGGGGGAAGTGAGGCACCGGCAGCAGCGCCGGCTACAGCAGCAACCAAGGCACCAGCAGCCGCTGCGCCAACCGCTGCACCGGCAGTCCAGCCAACGGTCGCGCCGACGATTGCACCGATCAAGGCAACATCAGCAGGGCCGATCTGGATCCTCGACCATCCCCTGCAACTCCCCGTTCGAAAGGCACTGGAAGGCCGGGTTGCCGAGTTCGAGAAGGCATTTCCCGGCGCAAAGGTCGAGTATGAAGGGGTTGTCGAGCCGAACGACAACCAGGAGAAGTTCGCGATCCTGCTCGCGGCCGGCACGATGCCCGACGCCTCGGTGACCCACACCGGGTTCATGCAGCAATGGCCCCACTTCTCGGATCTCAAGCCCTACCTGGCCAAGGACACCAAGATCAAGGCGGACGACTTCTTCCCGACGATCTTCAAGGCGTTTGACGTGCAGGTTGGAACTGGCACCCGCCAGATAGGCATCCCGCGCGAAGTACACGCGACTGTCCTGTACTACGCCAAGAACGCGGTCTCTGCGGCGGGGTTGAAGGAACCCGGCAAGGACTGGACCCATACCGAATTCGTGGACTGGGCGATGAAACTTTCCGATTGGAAGGACAACCCGCAGGAGGCGAAGTGGGCCGCCCACAATGTCACCGCGCTCAGCGGCGCCTCGATGGGCCTCCCGATCTTCTGGGAATTCGGTGCCGAGTTCTTCAGCCCCGATGGCAAGTCGTGCATCATCGACCAGCAGCCCGCGCGTGATGCCTTCCAGTATCTGGTGGACCTCGTGTCGAAGCACCACATCACTCCGTCACCGGCCGAACTGACTGCCAGTGGCCTGACCGGCAGCCAGCAGGGGATGTTCGGGACGGGACGCTTCCGCAGCTACGCCTCCAACCAGAACACTGCGCCCGTTGGCACCAATACCGTGCAGTTCGACTGGGACCTGCAATTGCTCCCGCAAGTGCCGGGCAAGAAGCGTGCAACCCGGATGGCCGGCAACGCGTACGGCGTGATCACGACCGGCAAGAACAAGAACCCCGACCTTGCGTGGGAGCTTGTGAAGTACTTCGTCGGCGATGACGGATCGACCGTACAGATGCAGGCCGGCAATTTCATGGCGAACAAGAAGGCAACCGAGAAGTGGCCTGAGACCCGGGCCCCGGCAAAGAACGGCAAGGTCGTCTTCGAGGCGATGGACGGCTACGCCCGCCTCGAGCACCGACCCAAGGGATGGGACAAGGCCATGGTGGTGATCAACCGCGAGTGGACCAAGGTGCTCAACGGTGAGCAATCCATCGGTGGAATGATCAGCGTGGCGAAGCCAGAGGCCGAGGCCATCCTGAAAACCGAACAGGAACGTTGAGTATCTCTTCGGACTGGACCTGAACTCTGCCCGTCGCTCCCTTGGGAGGGACGGGCAGCGCCCTCGGCAATCTTGGCGGTCGGCGTGGGAATGGGCCACGTAGTCGCGGTTGACCATCAAGGTGCTGGACAGTGCATCCCCGTTCCAAGGGATATCCGGATCGGCAACATCAGGAAATCAGTGCCAGAGCCTCCCGACATCGAGCGACAGCCTCAGCGGGGGTCAGGTCCGGGAACGTCCCTGGAGGCGCAATGCCTCGTTCCACCCGTTCGCACTCAAGAACAGCGGTGATCCTTACCTCGTCTGGTCCGTACATTGCCTTGAACCAGCTCCGGTTGCGAAAGCTTGAAGCGAGAGCGCCGAGCTCGATCGCAGTCTCGGCATCGGCGTTCACCAGAAGCTCCGCCAAGGTGGCGATGACCATGGTCAGAGGCATGGAGTATCGCAGGAGGTCATCATTCAGGCACTGGCCGAGCAGTTCTCTGGCACGCTTTGCCGAACCCGATGCTCCCTCGATCGTCGCGAGCCCAGCCAGTGCCTGCACTCTCATCTCATCCATTTTCGATGCGAAGTCACTGGCGAGTGCACCCCGCAAGTATCCTGATGCACTCTGGTCGCGTCCTTCGAGCCTTGCCAACTGCCCCTCACCGAATGGCAGGAACGCGGCAAAGGTCACTGGTATCGAACCCGAGGCAATGCCTTCGGAAAGTGCTGACAAGTGCCGACGGGCGGTCGCATAGTCCCCAGTCGCCATGGAAACTTCGGCGCGCCGGTAGCGCGCCGGTAGCGCGCCGGTAGCGCGACGACGCGGTGGACCTGCCCCATCCGAGGTCTGCACTCGCAAAGCTTGCGTCAGCCTCGTGCCACTGGCGCCGGTTGAAGTAGATCACCCTGTACTGGATACTCATGTGTGTAATTATCAAAGAGTCACCCGATTCCTGCGCCAATCTCGCGGCCAAGTCCAATTGATCTCCCACTTAGATCTCTTGGGAATTTTTAATATCAACACACGCAATATTGTAGAAACCGGATGCGCGTGTCACCCCATCATCCGCTTCGGTCGCTGCCACGGCCGCCTCACCGAACGTCGCAATCGTTTCGACACCACCATCACCTCGCCGGTCGAGATAGTTCCCCCGTTGAAGCAGCGCGCGACTGGACTTGCACCCAAATAGTGGACAGTCGCCAGCGCACCGGCCACACTGGCCGGGCAAGGAGACATCA
>CAMDTO010000196.1 GCA_945907765.1 Thermoflexus hugenholtzii JAD2
ATCGAAGTTTCCGACCGTGTCCGCCACGGACGCGACATCGAAATCCCCGAGGATCTGATCCATCTTGCCTTCACCGTTACCGACATGAAGGCTGCGCATGACCGTCTCGTAGCGAATGGCGTCAAATGGACCGACGGATCGCCCACGGACCCGTTCGCATTCGTTGAGGACTGCGATGGATACGAAATCGAACTGTGTACCGCACCGGTCGGCGGCGAGTTCGATCACTTTCGGCTTCGGGTAAGTGACCTTGATCGAAGCGTCGAGTTTTACGAGCGGTTCCTGGGCTTCGTTACTGCGGAGCGGACCCAGTCACCACGAGGAAGCCGGATCGCAAAACTCGAACTTCCCGGAAACAGGGTCAAACTCGAATTGTCCTTCTTGCCATTCCTCGAGCCGCACTTCTCGGTGCCCGATGACCTCATGCATCTGGCCTTTCCGGTCGATGACATGCCGACCCTCTACCACGACTGGCAGTCGAACGGTGTGGTCATCACTGAAGGCAAGCCGGATGGCGGAATGATCTTCGCCGCTGACCCCGACGGGTATGAACTGGAAATGATCGCCCGCCGACGCTAACGGCACGGCGTTGACGAAGTGACCGGGCGCAGCCATTTTGGCCATGTCCGGTCACGCCAAACCCAAACTGCGGGGACTTAAGCTGCGCGGTCAGCAATCACGGTGACTATTGAGGTCCCCTCATCAAGCGTTTGAAGGATCCTCCGCAAGCGGAGGACCTCACGCGCGATTGAACGCCGGAACACCGGATCTTTCCACGATTGCTGCTCTTCCCGTAGTTCCTCAAACCGGATTCGCAATTGACGGACCTCGGCTGGATGGAAAACGTGCGGCGTAGAACCGCTCACAACTACTTGCAACCCGCGGGAGCGGGCTTCACTGAGCACCATTGCTCAATCCTCTCTTGGGGTCGGGCATCCTCGCCCAACCGCGTGCCTCTCCATCTCGGCAACGATGCCGAAATCGCACACCCGAAGCGTACCACCTTCCCCAGGCCATCGCGCTCCAATCGAGCGGGTCATGTCCCTCGTATGAGGTCTATACGCACCCGCGCAATCTCTGCCCCGACCTTCCGGAAGAAGACCTGAACCGGCTCCGGATCGTGGATGCGTATCGCTATCGGTCTCAACGGGCCAGGAAGGCTTGGCGCAGTCCCGACCGCCGCACCGAGCGCGCTCACGACGGCACCAAGCAGCGCGCGACCGACTCCGAGACGACGTGTGTCTTGGTGCACGCCGATGAACCTGAGTACCCCTTCGTCAGCACGACGCACCGCAATCACGAACCCAACCGGTGAAGTCGGATCGTCACGCTCCCAAGCGCCATAAGCAACCGTCCCGGGGCGCCGAAGAATGGCAGTGATCGCCGTCGGCGTAAGTGCCTCGAGGTCGTCATGGGGGTCAACCGCGCGCTCAACCGCCAGGTGGATCAACAAGCCTGTCAAGACCCCAATTTCGGTGGCGTGCAATGCACGGATTTCAACCGTCTCTGGGGCATGGATTGAAGCGACGTGCTGTCCACGATCAGGGGACAGCACCATATCCATCGTCTGACGCTCAATCTCGAATTGCTGCGCCCTGAAGAACGACATCGCTTCGGCTTCGCCACCATCGACCGTTACCTCGATGCTCGTCGCACCAACGACGACACATTCGCCATGCACCCGTGCGAACAGTTCACGGGCAACACCTCTTCGACGTAATTCTGGAGCAACACCTATCCAGGCGACTCGCAGTGCCCTTGTGGGACGCGAGGTTCCGGTCCCGCGTGCAATCCCGGCAACAATTGCACCGCAAACCGAACTATCTCCCGACACGGCAACGAACCCCATGAATGGATCGTACGTCGCTTCGATGTGCCGCTCGAGCCGGAAACCGTGCGTCGCGTCCTGCCCGAGCAGGCGAGCAATTTCTGGCCAGTCCTTGCGATCAACCGTCCTGAATTCCAGATCTGGCACGCCGACCGGTAATCCAACAGACCCATCGTCACCACGTCGTCCTGCACTCATCGTCGGTTCATTCACTCCGGCTCGCTCGTCACCAACACACATCCGGGACCCGCCGGTGCTCGGCACCGTTTGAATGGAACGCTCGCAGGCAGAGGCCGGTCGTGCCAACTAGACCGCGCAACCAGATGGCGGCGACTTACAATCCACGGTGGCCAGAAACATCCGGCCAATCACGGGGGGAAAGCATGTACCTGGGGCATCAGATGGGTTCGCTCACCAACGAGCGTCTTCAGTGGGCGGCACAGATGGGGGTCGGACACATCGCGTGCGAAGACCGCAAGACGGACAACATCGAAAATGAGGACGGCACATGGAATGTCGCCGGCCTGAAGCAGGCCTCGGCACGCGCCGCCGAGTGGGGCATCAAGATTGAGATCGTCGCCCTTAATCTGCCAAGTCAGTACATGACCAAGCAGCGGTTCCCCGGGATCATGCGCGGGCTCCCATCCCGGGATGCCGAAATCGAAATCATCAAGCAGAACATTCGTGCCACGGGTGAAGCGGGCATCGACTGCCTGAAGTACAACCTGAACCTCATCGGGATCCCGCGCACGGGCCAGACTCGTGGGCGTGGTGGGGCGATGTACTCCCATTTCGACATCGCCAAGTGGGAGGACCACTCGCTTACGGAAGCCGGCCTGGTTTCAGCTGAACGTTTCTGGGAACACATCGAGTACTTCCTTGAGCGCGTCGTCCCGGTCGCGGAAGAGGCTAAGGTCCGCCTGGCGTGCCACCCGCATGATCCCGCGGTTCCGCACGACGTCGGACTGCGGGGCGTGCATTGCGTCCTCGGGTCCGTGGATGGACTGAAGCGGTTCATCGACATCGTGCCGAGCGCCTACCACGGCCTCAACTTCTGCCAGGGCACTGTCTCCGAAATGTGTGTCGATCCGAAGACCGAAGTGATCGAGGCAATCAAGTACTTCGGATCGCGCGGGAAAGTCTTCATGGTCCACTTCCGGAATATCCGGGGCGGTTACCTGAATTTCGATGAGGTCTACCCAGACGAAGGAGACGTCGACATGCTCGAGGCGGTCAGGGCGTATGTCTCATCTGGTGCGCACGCGATGCTCTGCCCGGACCATGTCCCGACGAGCACCGTGGATCCAGGTGGCGACAAGCAGTTCAGCTACTGCCTCGGGTACACCCGCGCGCTCCTGCAGGTTGCTGGCCGCTGACCAATTCGTCAGGCGGTCGAAGTGTCGCGGAACCGGGCCCCAACCATGCCCGGGCACGGTTCCGGGAAGCCTGTTCGTACTCAAACGCCGGAAATCAGCTCTCTCAGACTGGAGACCGATAGTGTCCATGAAACTCGGACTTGGCCTCTACGCCCACAACCTGACCGATGAGAACTTCCGTTTTGCCCGGCAGGCCGGCGCAACCCACATAGTCGCGCACCTAGCCGACTACCGTAATTTCGTTACGGGAACCATCCAGGGTCCCGAGACGACACGGATCCCTGGCCCGGCAAACGAGCCGTGGACACTTGAGGAACTCACGGCACTCCGTGCGTCGATCAACGGAGCCGGACTTGAACTCGCCGCCCTCGAGAACTTTGATCCGCATCACTGGTCAGACGTCCTCCTTGACGGACCGCGCAAGGCGGAGCAAATGGCCGGCCTCAAGGTGATCATCCGGAATATGGGGAAAGCCGGCATCCCGGTCATGGGATACAACTTCTCTTTCGCGGGGGTCTATGGGCGTTCATTCGGGCCGTGGGCGCGGGGCGGGGCAGAATCGGTCGGCTACCTCCAGGAACTTGCGCCTCCCGATGACGAGATCCCGTTGGGAACCATCTGGAACATGGTCGTCGACCCGGATGCACCGGCGGGAACCATCGGGCGGATTTCGCAAGAGCAACTCTGGTCCCGGTTCAAGTGGTTCCTTGACGAACTCTTGCCGGTGGCTGAAGAGGCCGGGGTGCGCCTTGCGCTCCATCCAGATGATCCGCCACTCGAACAGTTGCGTGGGACGGCCCGGCTTCTCTGGAAGCCCGAGTTGTACCGGAAGGTCTTTGACCTCCATCCGAGCCACGCAAACGCTGCGGAGTTCTGCCAGGGCACCATCTCCGAGATGGTCGGCGAAATGGATGTCTACGAGGCTATTGAGACGTACACCGCCGCGAGGAAGATCGCCTACGTCCACTTCCGAAATGTGAAGGGCAAGGTGCCTAACTACTATGAGATGTTCGTTGACGACGGTGACGTCGACATGATCCAGGCCCTGCGCCTCTATCACAAGCACGGCTACGACGGCGTTCTCGTCCCTGATCACACACCCGGACTTGAGTGCCCTGCCCCGTGGCATGCGGGCATGGCGTACGCATTGGGTTGGATGCGTGCCGTCATCTCAATGATCGAACGCGGCGGGTAATCGCCAGATTATTCTGGGTGGCGTCGGTGACGGACCCACGCCACCGTCCACGCGTCCGGACGCCCCCATCCACCCGAACCCCTAGTATTGACAGATGATCAAGATGCGAGACATGAGTTCCTGTGGCTCGTGTCACTACTTCCCAAGCATTACCTCGCCTACGGAACTCGCCCAATGATGCGCACGGGAGCCAGGGGTGGGGGCGGTTCGCGGCCGGGCGTTAGTGCGGACCTGCCGCCTGTTTCCACCCGGCGGCTGTACTCGCTTCTCTGGCCGTATCGCGGCCGGTTGGCTCTATCAGCAGTGCTGATGCTGTTCTCGGCGGCTGTCGGGTTAGTGTTTCCGCTGGGTGTCAGACGCCTCATCGACTCTGCCCTTGTGGAAGCGGATGCCGAGCAACTCAACGTCGTTGCGGTGGCCCTGCTCGTCATGTTCTTTCTCGAGTCGATAGCCAACTTCACCCAGAGCTACATTGTTTCGGCGACCGGTGAGCGACTTGGCACGGACCTCGGGCTGAAAGTCACAGATCACCTGCTCCGCCTTTCAATGCGCTTCTACGACACCCGTCGTTCGGGCGACATCCTTGCGATCGTCAACTCCGATGTGACCCTTGTGCGGAGTGGCACTCTTGGAACGGCATTGCCCCTGCTATCGCAAGTGGTGCGGCTCATCGGCAGCATCGCCATTGCCATGTCATTGAATTGGCGGCTTGCCCTGATCGTCATCGTCATCGCGCCCGCAGTGATGGGCGTCGCAATCGTCTCGGGGCGACGTGTCCGTGCCCTGTCACGTGCGACCCAGGAGGAAATCGGACAAGCCACCGCCGTCCTCAACGAGGTGCTTGCCAACGTCCGGATCGTCAAGGCCTTCAGCCGCGAAGCCCATGAGCGCGCACGGTATTGGGACCGGATGGCTTCGGTCCTGAGCCTGAGCCTCAGGCGAGCCCGCGCCGAATCCGCGGTAGGCCCGATCATCACCTTCCTGAGTTTCGGTGCGATTACGGCAGTCCTGTGGTTTGGCGGTCGCGAGGTGCTCGCCGGTCGGCTGAGTGCGGGAGACCTCATCGCATTCCTGCTCTACCTGATCGGTGTCGCCGCCCCAATCGGCGTCCTG
>CAMDTO010000197.1 GCA_945907765.1 Thermoflexus hugenholtzii JAD2
CGCGCGATCCTCGCCGGGGCCAAGCGCAGCGTACATACATCAGGCGGGGCTGGGGGGGTGGTATGGGCCGGCGCACATGCAGCGGATCCCCTCCACCTCTGGAGTCTGCTAACGTTCCACCTCTGGCACGACTGGATCAGGACCTACGAGGGACCGCCGTCACACGCGGCACCAGTCACCATCGGTCGCGCACCATAGCCTGCACACCCCCACGGAAATTGCGAGTTCCCGCCCGATGACCACAAGCCACACCGGCACACCATCGACCACCCCTGACCTGATTTACGGGTTCAGCGTCGTCGTGCCGGCCTACAACGAAGGACTCGCCGTCGGCGATGTCGTCCGTCGCATCATCGAGACAATGACCTCCACCGGCCAGCCATTCGAGGTGATCGTCGTCGACGATGGGTCATCCGACGAAACCGCCATCGGCGCGGCGGGGGGTGGCGCAATGGTGATCTCGCATCCCCAGAATGCGGGCTACGGTGCCGCCCTCAAGACCGGGATCACCCGTGCCCGCTTCGACCACATCGTCATCACCGACGCAGATGGCACCTACCCCATCGAGCGCATCCCCGACCTGATGGCCCATGCGGACCGGTTCGACATGGTGGTGGGTGCACGAACCGGGGCAAACTACCGCGAATCATGGTTCAAGGAACCGGCACGGATCATCCTTGGCGCAATGGTCCAGTGGGTCACCGGGACCGCCATCCCCGATGTGAACAGTGGCCTGCGCGTCTTCCGCACCACTCTCGCCCGCCAGTACTTCCATGTCATCTCGCAGGGATATAGCTTCACCACCACCATCACCCTCGCCGCCCTCAGCAACGGCTACTTCGTCAAGTACCTACCCATCGCCTACCACCGGCGCGTCGGGTCCAGCAAGGTCCGACTGGCGCGGGACATCCCCCGGACCACGCAGATCGTCCTGCAGGCGTGCGTCTACTACAACCCGATCAAGCTCTTCCTCACGTTCGCCGTCGGGACAGCCATCCTCGCCATCCTCGCCTGGGCACTCTATCTCTGGACAGGGTCGCTTCCCGTCGGCCTCACCGCCGGTCTCCTGACGGTTTCGGTAATCCACTTCATCGCACTGGGAATGCTTGCCGACCTGATCCGCGTCCGCAACGTGCCCCGTGCCCCGACCCTGACCAGTCACGCTTCCAGCGTGTCAACCGGCCATGCGCTCACCCCAGAATGAGGGAGCCGCCTCACGCAACCCAACCGACCCACCGACCCGCCTGATTCAAATGCCCTTCGTTCCGGCGCGTTACCATGCCCGTGCATTCCCGGCACCTAGGCCACGACGAACGCACACGAAAGCCAGACAACCATGGCCACGACGAACGCACACGAACCAGCCTTCGCCGAAACCCCGGATGCGGTCACTGTCCCGTTGCCGGGTGAACCGGTCGACTGGTTACGCGACGCGCGGATAGCCGTGACCGGGGGTGCCGGGTTCCTGGGGCGCCATGTGGTCGCCACCCTCCACGCGCGGGGCTACCGCCACATCACCATCCCTCGCAGTGCGCAGTACGACCTTCGCCTGGAAGATGGCGTCGAACGCTTCTATGCCGACCATCGCCCGGATGTCGTCATCCACCTCGCCGCCGTCGTGGGAGGCATCGGCGCCAACCGCGAACACCCGGGCGACTTCTTCCATGACAACCTCATGATGGGTACGCACCTCCTGGAACATGCGCGCCGGGTCGGCCTGCGCAAGTTCGTCGCCTGCGGGACCATCTGCAGCTACCCGAAGTTCACCCCGGTGCCGTTCCGTGAGGATGATCTCTGGAACGGCTATCCGGAGGAGACCAACGCCCCCTACGGCCTCGCCAAGAAGATGCTCCTGGTGCAATCCCAGGCGTACCGCCAGCAATACGGCACCGACGCCATCTACCTGATGCCGACGAACCTGTACGGCCCTTTCGACAACTTCGGTCCCGACGGCCACGTCATCCCGATGCTCGTGGTGAAATACCTCAACGCCGTTGAGGCTGGCATCGATGAGGTGGTTGCCTGGGGTGACGGATCACCGACGCGCGAGTTCCTGCACGTCACCGACGCCGCCGCCGGTCTCGTGGCCGCCGCCGAGCGCTATGACGGATCAGACCCCGTCAACCTCGGGTCGGGTCGCGAAGTCAGCATCCGTGAACTGACCGGACTGATCGCCCACGCCACGGGGTTCACCGGCCACATCCGGTGGGATGCCTCCAAGCCGAACGGGCAACCCCGCCGCTGCCTCGACACCACCCGCGCCCATGACCGCTTCGGGTGGCAGGCGCAGATGCCCTTCGAGGAGGGCTTGCGCCAGACCGTGGCGTGGTACCGCGCCGAACGTGCCGCCGGACGCACCTGGGGCGCTTAGGGCCCAATCGACGTCGAACCGTGCTTCATCCAGTGCCCCCGGGTACCGGTCGGCGTACATACACGATGTCCCGCAGGTCAATGGCCCCTCCATGCAGCGGGTCGGTCCGCGTCTCGCCAAACGCGATGCGGGATAGGGTTCGAGGTCCCTCGAGTGTCCACGCCAGACTTCCGTCAATGAACACCTCAAACCGGCGGCCGTCAAGGCGGAGACGCCAGTAATGCGGCTCCCCGCGGTCGACGATCCGGGAGACTGAGGTGCTCGTGCCTCCGTTGGGACGGTCAGGATCCTGGAAAACCTGGACGTCAAACGGGGTCGCCTGGATCAGCAATGCGCCCGGCTCCCCGGCAAACCGCACCTCGCAGACGATCATGTATCGCTGATGGATCGCGATGCTGGCCAGCCACGTGACATCCTCGATCCACGGGCCACGACCGGTCGGCTCCCCCGCACGGATGACCGACTGGAGCGGCGCATACGGCAGCCTCGGCGATGCCCACACCGGATGTCCCGGCGCACTGATCAGCCGCAAGAGGTCTGGCGTGGCCTCGACGCGTGCGGGAGGGTCGGCGACAACCGCCCACTGTGCCTCTGGCCCTTCCAGGATTGGCATGGCGTCACTGCCACGCAAGAAGGCATGGAAGACGTCCGGGTTCTCGGGAGGCAGACCGCTCTCCAGAATCGCACGGACCGCCTTCGGCAATGGAGGCACCGAGGGAACCTGACACCCGGACGCCAACCCCGCAACAATTCCGGTACTGATGGCCATACCAAGCACGGACCGCCGCGACCGTCGGCCCGAAGCCGTCAACGGTACTGTGTCATCCGTTCGACACGCACCTCCCGGACGGCCGGTCATCCCACTCTTCACGACCATGCAACGTTCAACGCGGTCGGTCCGCCATCACACCCATCACCTCCCGACAGCGCACGGCACGACCCAGGTATCCGGTAGAAACCCTTTCTGGGCACCTGCATGGCCAAGCGAACCGTTCAACCCCAAGACACCCGTGGGAACC
The DNA here is from genome assembly GCA_945907765.1 of Thermoflexus hugenholtzii JAD2. GTDB lineage: Bacteria > Chloroflexota > UBA11872 > UBA12225 > UBA12225 > UBA12225. Next base: position 3,391 of record CAMDTO010000197.1, read on the forward strand.
CGCACCGGACCCCATCCATGACCGCGACACGACCAATCCGCATCTGCCGTGTCATCGCACGCATGAATGGCGGTGGTCCCGCAGTGCACCTCTCCCACCTGGCGGCGGGTCTCGACCCCGGACACTTCTCCCAGATCACCATCGCCGGACGAACGGGAAGTGGCGAGGTCGACCTGACCAGCGAAGCGCGTTCCCGGGGTATGGAAATCGTCACCATTCCCTCACTCGGACGGGAACTCAGCCTGGCAGCCGACACATTCACCATTGCACGGCTCGTCCGGATATTCCGTCAACGGCAACCGGACATTGTCGAAACGCATACGGCCAAGGCCGGAACCGTCGGACGTCTCGCCGCCATGATCGCGCGGGTTCCGGTTCGGATCCACGTCTTCCACGGCCACGTCTTCCATGGGTACTTCTCACCAGCAAGGACGCGCTTCTTCCTTGAAGTCGAACGGGCGCTCGGTCGCACCACCACCCGCATCATTGCCCTTGGCGAAAGACAGCGTGCGGACCTGCTTGGGTACGGCATCGGCACGCCATCGCGCGTCATCAGCATTCCCCTTGGGTTCGATCTCACGCCATTCAAGGACAATCTTGATCGAAGGGGAACCCTCCGGGCCGAACTTGGAATCGCGCACCTGTCCCCGTCCGAGACCCCAGTGATCGGGATTGTCGGCCGACTGGTTCCTATCAAGGCGCACGAGGTCTTCCTTGATGCCGCCCGCATGATCCTTTCCGAAATCCCGGGCGCGCGGTTCGTGATTGCCGGTGAAGGCGAACGGCGCACTGAACTCGAGCACCTTGCAAAGCTTCCACCCCTTGCGGGACGCGTGCACTTCCTGGGATGGAGGCACGACACCGCCTCCCTTTACGCAGATCTGGACCTGGTCCTCCTGACCTCCGACAATGAAGGCATGCCGGTCACCATCATTGAGAGCCTCGCATCAGCCGTCCCCGTCGTCGCCACGGCGGTCGGCGGTGTGCCCGACTTGGTCCGCGACGGAATCAATGGCATCCTGACGCCACCACGCGACAGCCATGCCATCGCGAGGGCATCAATCACGCTTCTCAGGGACCCCGAACGTCGTGCCCGGATGGGAGCCTCAGGAAGGGTGTCGGTCATTCCCGAACACGAAGTCGAGACCCTCGTTGGTCGCATGACCCGTCTCTACAAGAGCCTCGTCCCAAATCCAGCCTCCCGATGATTTGCCAACGTTCGGCACCGTCCATGTAACCTGAAGGCACACCGGTGCGTTAGCCACTTGGACCAACTGGAGAACCATCCGTGGCCAAAAAGGCACGAGCGGATGACGCGACCGGGTTGACGCCTGATCGCTTCCTGGTCCGACCGGCACGCTTGGGAACGAGAACTGTCCGAAATGCCGTACGCCCTCGCGTACCTCATCGTCTTCATCGTCGCGTTGGCGGCATCACTCGTCGGCACTCCGCTTGCGCGGCGGATGGCCCATCGCTTCGGCGTCCTCGACCAGCCAAGTGCGCGCAAGGTGCACCGCACCCCGACACCACTGCTTGGTGGCCTGGCCATCTACGCCGGGTTCTGGGTCAGCGTCATCGCGGCGACCCGGCTGGAACTTCCGACCTCCGACATCTTCCTGCCCGCGACCACCCTCGAACTCGCTGCCATCTTCCTCGCCACCATCCCATTGGTCGTTGTCGGTTTCCTCGATGACAAGTACAAGACGCAGGGCCTGCCTCCGAGGGCAAAACTTGCTGCGCAGTTCCTGTCCGCCGGCATTGCGTCCGCCGCCGGTCTCGAGTTGCGGGTCTTCGACACCCTCTGGCTGGACCTGCCCCTGACCTGCCTGTGGGTGGTCGGGATCACCAATGCGATCAACCTGCTTGACAACATGGATGGCCTCTCAGCCGGCGCAACCGCCATCGCCGCCGTGAGCTTCTTCACCATTGCCGCGATGAACGGACAGATCCTCGTCGGCAGCCTTGCCATCGCCCTCGCCGGCGCCTGCCTGGGGTTCCTGCGCTACAACTTCAATCCGGCGACCGTCTTCATGGGTGATACCGGCACCCTGTTCATGGGTTTCCTGCTTGCCGTGATTGGCATGAAACTCAAGGCCACCGGTCCGGCGTGGTGGAGTTTC
>CAMDTO010000198.1 GCA_945907765.1 Thermoflexus hugenholtzii JAD2
GCCGCCCCAGGCGCGAGTCTGACAGCGAACGGAATCCCTTGGGGGTCGTGCTCGCCACCCTCGGAATCACGGACGTGGTTCAGCCGGTGCTCGTTGTAGGCGCCACCCTGGACAACCAGAGTGTGCGCGTCGACCGGGTCCAGATTGACCAGATGGACGGTGACGCCATCGGCGGTCATTCCGTCCACGAGTGCGGCAACGTGCTCTGGCAAACCGGCGCGACGCCGTGCAGGATCGAAATAGCGCAATTGGGCGTGAAGGGCATGAACATCGCGTCCTGTCGGGATCCCACCAAGCATCAATTCGGTAAGCGCGCCGACGGTCGCGGGATTGAAGTGGTTCATGTCGTCCGACATCGTCGTGTCTGGGGACCGGAGGTCAGCGCGGAACCCCTCTACCTTTTGGCGCAGTGCCTCGAGGTCCGCCTCCAGGGCGCGTTCGGGATACGTCGGGTCAGTCCCATTAATGTAGTTGACCCATGGCGGAACGTGATCCAGCAGATCAAGGGCTGACTGGTCATGCGTCCAGTACCAAAGCGCAAATGCACTCGGGGCAAACTTTGAAGCGCGGTACTCATACCACCCTTCGGGTCCTGTTTCCGGGAGACTCGCGAGCGACTCGCCGTTCGTGATCCGTTCGAGGCGATCAAGCCGCCCGTACATGTGCGGGTAGACCGTCTTGCCGTCCTGCACCGTCGCGTGGGAGTTGACGTTATCAATCATCCTTCTGAACAACGAGACGTAGTTGGCGTTTCCGGTCATCAACATGCCGTTGGCGAACGAGAATGGCGTCCGGGTGTGATACGCGCGGTGGGCAACCCGGCCGTTCCACGGGATTTGCATCACCGAGAAACCCCAACCGTAGACGCCGCCGTACCACCCGTATCCGCTGTCAACAGTTCCATCGAGGCCGACACTCGATGGGATCAATCCGTTGTTCTTTTCAGTTCGTTCGACCCACACATTAAGATAGTCGCGCACCCAGTCACGGTACTTTTCCTCGCCGGTCAGCGCGTACGCAGCCAGACCAAGCGTCGTGGCACCAAGGTTGACGTGGTTGTCTCCCACCACATCCGTGTAGTCCCGGAAGTGTTCGAGCATCTGGTCGAAAGACTGTTCGCCGTGCAGTGCATCGAACCGGCCTTCGACGTCGATCGGATCGCCTGCCCAGTCGAGTGCCGTTGCCGGCCTGAGCAGAGGTCCACGGCTCCCATTGAAGAAGCTCCGGATCACCTTGTGTTCCAGGTCGTAGTTGGGGACGTGCGGATTTTCTCCCATGTACCAACCGGTCCATCGACGCATCCGTGCAATCAGGGTCCGGTCATTTGGATCAGACAGCCCCTGCAGGAAGATCGGGCTCCACGCCTCACCATGGTGGAACCAGTCGAAGCAGGCGTGGAATTCCTGGAAGTACATGCCATCCCGGCCGAGGGCGACATCCGTCGTCTTGGCTTCGGTGTACTGGCGGAAATGTCCTTCAAGCGCCTTCTTATAGAGATGGAGGATGCTGTCGTCCGCGCCCAGTGCATGGAGAACCGTCCAGTTGAGGACGTTCTCGAGCGCATCGTCCGGGCCGTCGTCGCCAGACCATCGCGGTACACAATTAAGGTACCCGCGATCATCGAAGTACCGTGCGTAGAACTCATGGCACGCGCGCGTCTGTGCCTCAAGCAGTTGGCGCTGCAAGAGGGCCCATCGCGGAGGGGCGATAGGCGTCGGAGCGTCAATTACGGTCTGCAGGCTGTTGGGTCGCAACGGAGTCATGTGGTTGGTCTCCTCACGCCCGCAGTGTAGCCCGGCATGGCATTCCGCGGGGTGCCCGAACGGGGTTTCGCACGCGTGTTGCCACCAAGCGGGAGGATGCCTTCGGCCGGTGGGCGACGATGATTGACCGGGCGGTTCTCGTCTCTGCAATCCAGACAGGTGAGGTTGATACGGTCATCCTTGCGTTCCCCGATCAGCAGGGGCGCCTCCTGGGCAAGAGGCTTACTGGAAGGCACTTCCGGGATCACGTTGCTGACGACGGCATCCATGCGTGCGACTACCTTCTGACGACTGACATGCCGATGGAACCTCTCCCCGGTACCGCCTGGTGAGTTGAGACCGCGGCTATGGGGAAATCGTCATCAAGCCAGATTGGTCGACGGCCCGGCGGTTGCCGTGGCTTCCAGGTACCGCGCTCCTGATTGGAGACGCGCATTTTGCCGATGGCCGGGTGGTTGAGGTTTCCCCCCGGGCTATTCTGCGGGCTCAGATCGCGGAGGCATCGAAGCTGGGTTGGCGTCTCAAAGTTGCTTCCGAACTGGAGGGCTACCTGTTCGGTGACAGTTATGCCGAGGCCGATGCGAAGGGATACCGAGGTGTCCGGCGTGTCTCAAGGTACTTGGAGGATTACCACATCTTTCAGGGCACCCGTGAGGAACCCATCCTGAGACCGTTGCGAAACCACATGGAGGCGGCGGGTGTCCCGATGGAAGGGACGAAGGGTGAATGGGGCCGGGGGCAGGTTGAGCTGAACCTCGCCTATGCCGATCCCCTTGAGATGGCGGATTGCCACATCATCCTGAAGCACGGAGCCCGCGAGATTGCCGAACCACAGGGTGGGTCAATCACGTTCATGGTCAAGTACGCCGCTAACGAGGCGGGTTCGAGTTGCCACATCCACGCGAGTGCTTGGGATCTCAGTGGTACCTCACACCGATTCTGGTCGGGTGGCCCATCAGAGGTATTCAGGCATTTTCTTGCAGGTCAACTAGCATTGGCGAAAGAACTCGCGCTGTTCCTTGCGGCAACTGTGATCGCATGCAAGCGATACCAGTCTCTATCTTGGGCACCGACCGCGATCACGTGGGGTCAGGACAACCGGACGTGCGGGATCCGCGTTGTCGGGCAGGGTCCCTCATTCCGTTTTGAGAACCGCCTGCCGGATACAGACGTCAATCGTTTGCCTGGCACCCTTCGGGAGGCGATTGCCTGTCTTCGGGGGAGCGAAACCGCCAGCGAGGTCCTTGGTGAGGAAGTTATTGCGCACTACCTCCTTACTGCTACCCACGAGGCGGACGCCTATGACCGTGCGGTGACGGACTGGGGACGTACCCGGTATTTTGAGCAAGTCTGAGGGGAACCCATGTTCGGACCACGATTAGCGGGCAAGGTTGCATTTATTACCGGAGCGGGCATGGGGCGGGGGCGGGCAGCCGCCGTGCTGTTTGCCAAACACGGTGCCTGCGTGATCGTGGCCGACATCAATCACGATGCAGCACTTTCAACGGTCAACGCGATTCGTCGCGACGGTGGTGATGCGTTCGCGACGACTGGCGATGTGGGGACCCAGTCGGATGTCAAGCGTATGGTGGAGGATGGAGTTTCCCACTTTGGTGGGCTTCATATTCGCTACAACAATGCCGGGGTCCTCTGGAAGGATCGTGACAAATCTGTTGTCGACACCGTGGAACACTGGTGGGACCGGGTGATAGGGATCAACTTGAAGGGCGTCTACTTCGCCAGCAAGTTCGGAATCCCCCACCTCATTGCAGCTGGCGGGGGCTCGACCATCAACATCGGGTCAGTGTCGGCGTTGCGAGGGTTTACGATGCCAGATTATGGGTATACCTCGTCGAAGGGTCCGTTGATTTCGCTGACAAAGTCGCTGGCGGTGCAGTTTCCGAGGCAGGGCATCCGCGCAAATATCATCAATCCCGGGATTGTTAAGACACCAATGCAGGCGCCCTACCTCGCGGACCCTGGCAAGAGAGCATCGTTCGAAGGAGCGACACCGCTCGGGCGCCTTGCGCGACCGGAAGAGATCGCGCAGGTCGCCTTGTTCCTTGCCTCTGAAGAGTCCTCATGCGTGACTGGTGCGGAAATCCCCGTTGATGGCGGGTACACCGCCACCGGGGGATAGGCGCAGACGGGACACTGGGGACGCTGGGCCATGGGTGTGGTCCCGTGTCTTGCGTGCCGAGGTTGTCAGGCGCGCGCCTCCAGCCATTCGGTGCTGATTTCGAGGCCAAGCCCTGGCGCATCTGTCGGACGGACCCGGCCATTGCGGATTGGCACCGTTCCCGGTAAGAGCGACATCTCCTCAAGAGGCACGCCAGGAGGCGAAACGCCCTCCGACCGCTCTCCCATCGGGATCGCTGGCATGGCGAGCGACAGATGCTGCCCCCACGGGTAATTCATTCCACCGTGGACAATCATGGTCAGGCCGTGGGCTTCCGCAAGGTGGGCAATCTTCTGGCCGGACGTAATGCCACCACACCACGCAAGGTCAGGTTGGAGGATGTCGACGAGCCCCTTTGCAGCCGCGTGGGCGAACGGTTGCATTGTGTACCAGTGTTCTCCGGATGCAAGGACGATCCCAGGGAGGCGATCCCGGACACGCTGGTACCCGTCCATGTCCTCCGGGAGCAAGCAGTCTTCCAGCCACTTGATCCGGTAGGGACGCAGGGCTTCGCCGAGGCGGACGGCGTGTTCCACGTTCAGTGAAATCCACGCGTCGACCATCACTTCGACGTCAGGTCCAACTTGCTCACGGGTCTGCGCGACCAATTCCTCGGTCCGGCGTACTGCGCCGATGCCACCCTCCGGACCTTCGCGAAGGAATACCTTGACCGCCCGAAACCCAAGTTCGAGGAACCATTCGATGCTATTGGCGGTTCCGTACGCAAGGTCGGTGTTGCTGGCGTAGCACTCGATGGCTTCCTTCTGCGGCCCGCCAAGGAGCTCGTAGACTGGGCGTCCAAGGATCTTGCCCTTGAGGTCCCACAGCGCAATGTCAACGGCACTCATGGCGTAACTGGCAAGTCCCGCTGATCCATATGGCGCCGAGATGCGTCGCATGATGTCCCAATGCTTTTCGGTTGCCAAACAGTCCTGACCGGCAAGGACGGGTGCGAAGTGCCCGTTGATGACTTCACGAACTGGTTCACCGTGGTTCGTGAAACCGAACCCCTCGGTACCGTCATCCGCGGTGACCACGACCGCGACGCGCTTCCATGTGGCATTCCACCGGTTTCTCCCGAATTCCGGATAGCGCAGCATCGGGCTGGAGAAGCCGTCTGTCGGTTGCTTCGGCACCCGCGGGGACGTTGTTGGTCGGGGTGAGAGGTCGACGGTCGCGGCGCGAATTGACTTGATCTTCACAATATCGTGTCCTGGGTTGTCATCCGGTTTCAGTGCCTGCCAGAGGTCGGGGCAGTCCTAACCTCGCCCGATGAATGGCTGCTTGATTGGAAGCACGGTGGCTTCGAGCATCGTCACATGAGGTGGCAGGAGCGCCATCCAGACAGCCGCCTGAGCCAGTTCGTCCACACTCATGTTCGCCTCGACAGACGTTGTCGCGCTTGCGCGTTCGACGCGAGTGTTTCCCGGGTACAGGCAACTGGCTGCGATGTTGTGATCGCGACCTTCGAGCGCGGTCACTTGCGTGAGACCCCAAACCCCATGCTTGCTTGCACTGTAGGCGGCGGAACGCGGTCGGACCCTTTGCGCAGAGATGCTTGACAC